>CAYUAX010000003.1:3345-117584 GCA_964442845.1 uncultured Bifidobacteriaceae bacterium
CCGCTGAGCCGGGGCGCGAGCCGGTGCTCGAACTCTGGCAGCGCCAGGCGGTGATCGCCGCCGCGTCGCTGCTGCGCGCCCGTTTCGGCGACGCGCCCGGCGACGCGCGCGCGCGCACGCTGCACGACGCGCTGCTCGAGGTGGTCGAGCCGCAGCGGCGCGTCCAGCGCCTGCAGCGAGAGATGGACGAGTCCGCCGACGGCCCGGCGATCGTGCTGCGCGCCGAACGTCGCGCCCGCGGCCGGCGCGGCCGCACCGACCGCCGCGTCTGGGAATTCGGCCCGCCGCGCGGGCGCGATCGGCGACGGCACGACCGCCGCGTCGCCGACGAACGGCGCACGCGCCGCTGAGCCGCCGACTCGACACGATCGGCATCGACCCGGCTCGGTGCCAGGCCCCAACAACGGCCTCGGGTGCCAGGCACCGGGGTGTCGCGGCGACAATTCTGGCGCCGCGACGTCGCAACTCGATGCCCCGCCGCCGGCCGAGCTGCGGACTTCGCCGCCAATCCACGCAGTTCCGTGCGGCACCCGCCTTGCAACCGCGTGGAGGATGCAGACCGCCGCTCGTCGAGCCGTGGCGTCGCTGATCGGCATCCTCGCCGTGCTCTCCACGAGCGGGCCCACGTGGGCCGCCTCCCGCGTCGTGTCCGACGACGCGCTGGCCCGGGCCAGCGCCGCCGCCGTGCACGGCCGGGTCGCCGCCATCACGCCGGCGTGGGATCGCGCCGCGGACGCCATCTACACGTTCGTCACCCTCGACGTGCTCGAGGCCTGGGGCCTCGACGGCCACCCGACGCGCGTCGTCGTCAAGCAACTGGGCGGCACGGTCGGCGACACCGCGTTCGTCGTCGGCGGTCAGGCGCATTTCGCGCTCGGTGAAGAGGTGCTGGTGTTCCTCGACGTACGGCCGCGCGATCGCACGCTCTCGGTGGCCGGGCTGGAGCAGGGCAAGTGGCGGCTCGCCGTGGCCGCACCCGGCGCCGCGACGATGGCGCGCGATGTCCGCGGCCACGATCCCGCGATGGTCGTCGCCCAGGAACGACGGTCGTTCGCCGAGCTGCGGACGCTGGCGGCGCTCGCCGGCACGCGCCTCACCGCGGCAGGGGCGGTGGTCGCGCCCGCCGCGGTCGTGCCGCTAGGTGACGAGGCGTCCGGTGTCGGCGCCTACACGCTGCTCAACCCGAGCCTGCCGGCGCGCTGGCACCAGGCCGACTCCGGCGCGCCCGTGTACGTGGACACGCAGAGCGGCGGCCATCCGCAGTTCGCCGGCGGCGGCCTCGCGCAACTGTCGCAGGCCGCGGCGCTGTGGACCGCGGCCGGTTCGCTCCGGCTGCAGGACGGCGTCGCCCGCACGCCGCGCTGCTTCAGCAACAGCGAGCCCGGCGACGGCCGCATCTCGATCACCTACGGCGATCCCTGCGGCGAGATCGCCGATGGCAGCTCCACGCTGGCGATCGGCGGCGCCTACTTCACGTCGAGCGACGTGCGCACCGTGAACGGCGTCAGCTACTGGAAGATCACCAAGGGGATGGTGATCACCGACAACCCGACGTCGAAGTACTCGTGGATGTCCACCGGGTGCTACGCGGATCTGCTCGCCCACGAGATCGGCCACGCCATCGGCTTCGGCCACGCCGCGGCGCAGCCGGCGCTGATGTATCCGTCGATCTCGTCGAGCTGCGGCAGCCGCGCCACGGTGATGCCGCTGCAGGCCGACGACCGCGCGGCGATGGCGGCGCTCTATCCCAGCGGCGCCGGCGGTCTCGCCCCACCAGGGTCGCCGTCCGGCCTCGGCTCGACGGTGTCGGGATCCACGGTCGCGATCACGTGGAACGCGCCGGCGAGCGGCGGCGCGCCGAGCGCGTACCAACTGCAGGCGGGCAGCGCGCCGGGCCTGAGCAACATCGCCACGATCGCCGTCGCCGGCACGTCGCTGGTCGTGCCCGGCGTCCCCAACGGCACCTACTACGTGCGCGTCGTCGCCGGTAATGCCGCCGGCGTCAGCACGCCGACCGCCGATCACGTGATCCGCGTCGGTCCGGCCGCACCCGGCGCGCCGCGATCGCTCACGGCATCGGCCGGCGCCGGCGGCGCGGTGGCGATCACGTGGCTGGCACCGGCCTCGGGCGGCGCGCCGACCAGCTACGTGCTGCTCGCCGGCTACACGCCTGGCGCGTCGACGTTCCAGATCCCCGTCGCCGCGACGTCGCTGCACGCCACCGGCATTCCCGCCGCCACGTACTACGTGCGCGTGGTCGCCGTGAACGGCGCCGGCGTGAGTGCCGCGTCGAACGAAGTGGCGCTCGTCGTGCGATAACGCGCCGCGCACGATCGACACGTCGTGGCGCGCCCGCTCGCGACGGTCGCGCGGATCGTGCAGAAACTACCTGGCGGGAAGAAATTTCTTCGCAGCCGCGGCCCGCCCTCCCTGGCCCACCGGTCGCCTCAGGGTGTGGCCGCGACTACCCACCGATCGCGGGAAATAACGGATTTCGTGGCTGAAACGCGGGCATTCCGCTTGCTCCTTGGCGGGCATGACTCGCCAATTCCTCCGTGCCAGCCTCCTGTTCGCACTCACGACGCTGCTGGCGTCGCCGGTGCCGCTGTTCGCCTCCTCGCGTGTCGTCGCCGACGACGCGCTGGCGCGGGCGAGCGCCGCCGCGGTGCATGGTCGCGTCGTCGCGATCGAGTCGGCGTGGGATGCCGCCGCCGATACCATCTACACCTACGTGACGCTCGACGTCGTGCGCGCGTGGGGCCTGCCCGGCGCGCCGCCGCGCGTGGTCGTCAAGCAGCTGGGCGGCGTGGTCAACGCCACCGCGTTCGTCGTCGGCGGCCAGGCGCGCTTCACGGTCGGCGAAGAATGCCTGGTGTTCCTCGACGTGCGGCCGCGCGACAAGACGCTGTCGGTGGCCGGGCTCGAGCACGGCAAGTGGACGGTGACCGCGTCGTCGGATCCGGCGCGTGCCATGGCGCGCGAGGTGCGCGGCACCAACCCGACCGCGGTGGTGGCGCAGGACTTCAGGTCGGTCGCGCAGCTGCACGCGCTCGCGGCGCTGACCGGCGGCCGGGCGTCGGCGGCCGGCGCGCAGCTGGCGCCGCGGGCCTCGGCCGCGGCCGGCATGAGCGGTGACGCCACGGTGCAGAGCGGCGTCCAGGCCTACACGCTGCTCAGCCCGAACACGCCGGCGCGGTGGCACGAAGTGGACGCCGACGCGCCGGTCTACGTCGACACGCAGTCGGGCGGCCACCCGCAGATTCCGGGCGGCGGCCTCACCCAGCTGGCCCGCGCCGCCGGCATGTGGCGCGACGCCGGGCGCCTGGCGCTGCTCACCGGCGGATCGCGTGGCCCGCGCTGCTTCACCAACAGCGAGCCGTCGGACGGCCGCATCTCGGTCACCTACGGCGACCCGTGCGGCGAGATCGCCGACGAGAGCTGGACCCTGGCGATCGGCGGCGCGTATTACTCGTCGAGCGACGTGCGCTCCGTCAACGGCGTCCAGTACTGGAAGATCGTCAAGGGCATGATCGTCACCGACAACGCCGAGTGGAAGTACTCGGGGATGTCCACCGGCTGCTACGAAGAGATCGTCGCCCACGAGATCGGCCATGCGATCGGCTTCGGCCACGCCGCGGCGCGTCCGGCGCTGATGTATCCGTCGATCACGTCCGACTGCAGCGCGCGCACCACCTCGATTCCGCTGTCGGACGACGAACGCGCCGGGATGGCCGCGCTCTACGGCGGCGCCGGCGCCGAGCCGGTGGCCGCGCCGCTGGCCCCCACCGCCCTGGCCGCCACGGTGAACGACGCCACGGTGACGATCACGTGGCGCGCACCCGCCGAGGGCGAGGCGCCGCAGGGTTACGTGCTCTACGCCGGCACCGCGCCGGGGCTGTCCAACGTCGGCATGGCGACGACCACCGGCACCGGCATCAGCGTGCCCAACGTGCCCGACGGCATCTACTACGTGCGCGTCGTGTCGGTGGGCCCCGGCGGCCGCAGCGCGCCGACGGCCGACCTGGCCATCAACGTCCACGTCACCGCGCCGGGCACGCCGGTGAACGTGATCGGCTCGACAGCCGCGGGCGGCAACGTGCTGGTGACGTGGCAGCCGGCGCCGCAGGGCGATGCCCCGGCCGGCTACCGGGTGCTGGTGGGCCATGCACCGGGCGCGACCAACTACGTGTTCGACGTGACCACGCCGTCGATCGGCGGGACCGCGATTCCCGCGGCGACCTACTACGTGCGCATCGTCGCGGTGAACGGCGCTGGAATGAGCGCGCCGTCCACCGAGGTGATGCTGGTCGTGCGCTGAGGCGCTGTTCGGGGACAGTCCCGCGGTCCGGGGACTGTCCCCACTGAAGGCCACGACGACCCGGCCGATTAATGACCCGTGCCGGGTCCTCGCAGCAGCGCAGCTCGACGCGCCTCTGCTCCGGCGCCTCACGTCGGACAGGGGCGCGTCGCCGTCGGCGTCCTCCTCGCGGCGTTGCTCACCGCCGCGCTGCCTTGCGCTGCCGCCGCGTCCCTGCGTGTCCCCGACGAGGCCCTGGCGCGCGCGAGCGCCGCCGCCGTCCGGGGCCGCGTCGCCGCGGTGCGCACGGCGTGGGATCCCGACGTCGCCGCCATCTACACGTACGTCACCCTCGACGTCGCGACGGCGTGGGGGCTGCCAGACGCGCCGCCGCGGCTCACCGTCAAGCAGCTCGGCGGGACCGTCGGCGCGACCGCGCTCGTCATCGGCGGCCAGGCGCGCTTCGTCGTCGGCGAAGAGGTGCTCCTGTTCCTGGAAGTGCGGCCGCGCGACCACACGCTGGCAGTGGCCGGCCTGGCCGCCGGCAAGTGGACCGTCGTGGCCGCCGGCGCCGACCGCGCCGCGGCCCTGGCGCGCGAGCTCGGCAGCCTCGATCCATCGGTGCCGCCGACCCGCGAGAGGCGCACCGGCGACGAGCTCGATCGGCTGGCGGCGCTCGCCGGCACGACGGTGCGGGCGCAGCCGATCCGGTTCGACGGCGGACTGTCCGCCGCCGCGGGTTCGGCAACCGCCGCCGACTTCACGCTGCTGTCGCCGGCGACGCCGGCCCGCTGGCACGAGGCGGACCACGACACGCCGGTGTACGTGGACGCCGACGCCGGCGGCCATCCGCAGATCGCTGGCGGCGGCATGGCCCAGGGCCTCGCCGGCGCCGCGTTGTGGAGCGGCGCGGCCGCGCTGACCCTCGCCCCCGGCGTACTGCGCAGCCCGCGCTGTTTCCAGCACGCCGAAGCGGCCGACGGCCGCATTTCGATCACCTACGGCGACCCGTGCCAGGAGATTCCCGACAGCAGTCCGACGCTGGCCATCGGCGGCGCCTACTTCTCGGCCAGCGACGTGCGGACATTGCACGGCGTGCCGTTCTGGAAGATCACCGCCGGGATGGTCGTCTTCGACGACGTCGCCGCCAAGTTCTCGACGATGAGCGCCGGCTGCTACGCCGATGTGGTCGCCCACGAGCTGGGGCACGCCATCGGCCTCGGCCACGCAACGACGGCCGCCGCGCTGATGGCGCCGACGCTGTCGGCGGGATGCGCGGCGCGGTCGAGCGGCATGCCGCTCGGCATCGACGATCTGGCCGGCGCGCGGCTGCTGTATCCGCCGGACGAGCCGGTGCCCGGTGCGCCCAATGGCCTCGGCGCGGCGGTGTCCGGCGGCACCGTGACGGTGTTCTGGGGCGCGCCGGTGTGGGGCACGCCGCCCACCGGCTATCGCCTCGAAGCCGGCAGCGCGCCGGGGCTGAACGATCGCGGCGTGTTCCAGACCGGCAGCACGGCGTTCGTCACCGGCGGCGTGCCGAACGGCGAGTACCACGTGCGCGTCCGCGCGGTCGCCGGATCCGCCGTGGGACTGCCGACGCCCGACGTGCGCGTCGTGGTCGGCGGGCCGCCGCCCGGGCCGCCGCTGGCGGTCACCGGCTCGTCGGGTCCCGGCGGCGCGGCCCTGGTCACATGGTCGCCACCCGCCAGCGGCGACGTGACGAGCTACGTCGTCGAGGTGGGCGTCGCGCCCGGCGCGCCGGCGGTTCGCTATGTCGTGGCCGGCACGGCCATTGCCGGTCGCGGCGTTCCGGCGGGCACCTACTATGTGCGCGTCGTTGCCATGAACGGCACCGCCGCCGGCGCGCCGTCGGCCGAGATCGCCCTGGTGGTCCCGTAAGCGGGCGACGCGCGCGCGGCCGCGCATGCGTTGGTGTCGCCATTCGTCACCGCGTGTCCGCGTGACACCGCCGCGGCGCTGGGGGCGTCCAAACCCTCACGGTATACTCCGTGATTGCGCTGTTACGAGCGCGTGGAGGCTCTCACCCCATGTTCCGTCTGATTCTGGCTATTTTCCTCGGCGTGGCCATGACCATGCCCGCAGCGGCGCAGTCCACCGCGATCAACGGCTCGATCGAGGGCGTCGTCACCGACGAGTCGGGCGGCGTGCTGCCCGGCGTCACCGTGACCATCGCCAACCTCGACACCGGCGACACCCGCGTGGTCGTCACCAACGAGAGCGGGCTCTACCGCGCGCCGCTGCTGCCGCTGGGCCGCTACCGGGTCAGCGCCGAACTGCAGGGCTTCAAGAAGTTCGAGCAGACCGGCATCAACATCTCGGCCGGCCAGACCGCGGTCATCAGCGTGAAGATGGGCGTCGGCGAGCTGTCGGAGACCATCTCGGTCACCGCCGACGCGCCGCTGGTCGACCTGAGCCGCATCGAAGGCGGCCGCACGCTCACCGAGGCCGAGATCAAGACGCTGCCGCTCACCTCGCGCAACCCCTACAACTTCGCGCTGCTGCAGCCCGGCGTCGTCGGCTTCGAGAACCAGGAGTTCGGCGTGCCGCGCCTGACCTCGAACGGCGCCCTGTTGCGGGTGAACTACCAGATCGACGGCAGCAACAACACCCAGAAGGACCGCGCCGGCCTGCGCCAGATGCCGATGTCGGAAGTGATGATCCGCGAGGTCAAGGTCGTCACCACCGGCTACGCGCCGGAGTTCGGCCAGACCATGGGCCTGATCTACAACGCCATCACGCCGTCGGGCACCAACACGTTCAAGGGTCAGGGCAGCTACCGCTTCCAGCGCAAGTCGATGGCGGCGTTCCCGTTCTTCACCCAGGGCGTGCGCAATGACGACACCAAGCCGCCCACCGAAGTGAACGTCTACACCGTGGACATCGGCGGCCCCATCGTCCGCGACCGCACCCACTTCTTCGGCGGCTACGAGCACACCGAGCGCGACCTGTCGGGCGGCGCCGTCATCACCATCAGCCCGGCCAACCAGGCCCTGCTCGGCCTGAACGAGCCGCGCTACCAGCCGCGCGGTCTCAACACCGAGTTCGCGATCGGCAAGATCGACCACCAGCTGAACCAGAACAACCGCGTCTCGGTGCGCTACATCTTCTTCGACAACTTCATCACCGCCAACTCGGGCGGCGGCATCCTGTCGTCGCAGCGCGCGACGGACTTCACCGACCGCCAGCACTCCACGGCGGCGCAGCTGATCTCGACCATCCGCCCCACTCTGCTCAACGAGCTGCGCGTCCAGTACGCCACCCGGGCCCAGGGCCGCGCGCCCGCCGGGCTCGCCGGCAGCGGGCCGGCGATCAACATCGCCAACGTCGCCAACTTCGGCGGCCCGATCGCCAGCCTGACCGACGCCGGATTCGGTTTCACGCAGGACGTCGCCCAGGTGAACAACAGCCTCACCTGGCTGTCCGGCAACCACTCGTTCAAGGGCGGCTTCGACATCCAGAACGTCCAGGACACGCGCCGCAGCACGCCGTTCCAGCTCTACACGTTCGCCAACGCCGCCGCCTACCTGGCGGCGCGTGACGGCGTGAACCGCTTCGGCTACCAGACGTTCACCCAGTACTTCGGCCAGCCGGAACTGGAGTTCTCGTCGAACCTCTACGGATTCTTCGTCCAGGACGACTGGCGGGTGAGCGACTCGGTGAAGGTGCTCTACGGCGTCCGCTACGACCTCTACGACGTGCCGGCGCCCAACGCCAGCGCGCCGTTCGAGACCTCGCGCGACTTCGTCGTCGACAAGAACAATTTCGCGCCGCGCCTCGGCGTGGTGTGGACGGTGGGCAGCGACCGCCGCACGGTGGTGCGCGCCAACACCGGCATCATGTACGACCAGGCGCTGCTGGCCAGCTACGAGCAGGCGCTCATCAACGACGGCACCAACGCCCGCGCCGCCGCGTCGTTCCAGCCGACCACGCCGGGCGCCCCGGCCTTCCCGGCGGTGCTGTCGGCCGGCGCCGGCGCGACGCCGAACACGCTGACGACGGTGTCGCGCGATTTCCAGGTCGCCAACAACTGGCAGAACAACGTGCAGGTCGAACGCCAGCTCACCGATCGGCTGGCCGCCAGCGTCGGCGGCTCGTACGCGCGCGGCTACAACCTGCCGGTGATCAGCAACATCAACCTGATCAGCCCGATCGGCCAGCTGGCCGACGGCCGCAACGTCTACAGCACCGCGGTCAACGCCAACACCCGCCGCGACCCGCGCTACAACTCGATCCTCGAGGTGCAGTCGATCGGCGAGTCCACTTACCGGGCGCTCACCGCGCAGCTCACCGGACGCAATTTCCGCGGTGTGCAGTTCGACTTCGCCTACACGCTGGCCAAGAGCGAGGACAACGCGCCGATCACCACCGTGCTGTCGGTGCAGGGCGATCCGGGCGGCCGCTCGAATCCCGACGACCTCGACTTCGACAAGGGCCCGAACGCGCTCGACCAGCGCCACACGTTCACCGGCAGCGTCGTCGCCCGGCCGAACCTCGACGGCGGCAACGCCGTGACCCGCGCCATCGTCAACGGCACGATCGTCGGCCTGGCGATGCAGTTCGCCAGCGGCATCCCGATCTATCTGCGCTCGGCGAGCGAGCTGAACAACGACGGCATCGGCACCGCCGATCGTCCGGTCGGCGTCGGCCGCAACAGCATCAACCTGCCGGCCCGCTACAACGTCGACCTGCGGCTGTCGCGGCAGGTGCCGGTTGGCGGCTCGCGCCGACTCGAAGCGATCGCCGAGGTGAAGAACCTGTTCAACACCGTCCAGTGGAGCGGCGTGCAGAACCCGGCGATCGCCGTCAACACCGCGACGGGCCAGCCGACCGGCACGGTGCCGACGAGCGGCAAGGATCTCATCGCCAACGCCGGCTATGAGCAGCGCCAGCTGCAAATCGGCGTGCGGTTCCAGTTCTAAACAGCGGCTCGCGGCTGGCGGCTCGCGGCCAGCGGCCAGGCCGAATCGACCAGCGGACACGGGCGGCTTCGGATCACCGAGGCCGCCCGTTGTCGTCAGGACGCGCGTCGCCGCGATCGGCTGTTACTCCGATCCGTCACAACCCCGCACGCAACCTCCCGATTCCAGAGCGCGTCATCCGAGAGACCGCGCGCTGCGGCAGCTCGACGGTGCCGCGGCGCGCGAGTGTCCGTAACTCGTGTTCTCCCGGAGGACTGTGTCATGCGAGTGGTTCGAGTTCTGGCTCTTCTGTGCGCTTTGAGCGTGAGTGCCGCGACGGCCGAAGCGGCGACGCGGCTGTTCATCATCCACGGCATCCCGGGCGTTGCCGTCGATGTGTATGCCGGCCCCGCCGGTAGCGCCATCCCCGCCACGCCGACGATTCCGGGCTTCCAGCCGAAGCAGATCGTCGATCTCACCGTCGGCGGCGCGCTCAGCGCCGACATCCGCATCTTCGCCGCCGGCGCCAATCCGCAGACGGCGACGCCGGTGATCGCGGTGCTCGGCGCCGCCATTCCCGACAACGTCGAGCTGAGCATCCTGGCCCACCTCGACGGCGCCGGGGCGCCGACCGCGACCATCTACCGCAACGACCGCGCCACGCCGGCGCCGGGCATGGCCCGCGTCAGCGTGCGTCACGCGGCGCAGGCGCCGGCCGTGCAGTTGACCGCCGGCGGCGTGCCGAAGCTGGCGCTGACCAACCCGTACTTCGGCGACCTCGAGGTGCCGGCCAACACGGCCATTCCACTGCAGCTGCAGGTGCCGTTCGCCGGCACGCCGATCACCGGCGTCGCGCCGCTCAGCTTCCAGTCGGGGCGGCGCTACTTCGTCTACGCCATCGGCTCGGTGAGCGGCGGCACGTTCGACTTCATCGTGCAGAGCGTGCAGTAGGGCGGGGAACAGGGAACGGGGAGGAACCTCAGACGGAACTGACGGTTTCTGAATCCCCGATCCCCGAGCCCTCGACGGCTGTACCTGCCATTGAGCGCGGCTCGACTGCCACTCGTCGGCTCGATCCAACGGCAGTACGGCCCGCGCTGGCCGTCGGGAACGGTCTCCACTACCCTAGAGGGATGTTCCGCCGCTCCATTCCCCTTCTGCTCCTCGCGCTCGTCGCCCTGTCGTCGTCCTCCGCCCCGCGCGCCCAGCACCGGCTGCAGCCGGTGGCGGCGATGCATGGCCGCCCGGCCCTCGAGCTGATGCTCCGCAAGCTCGACACGGTGGGCAACCTGATGATGACCACCGCCCACCCCGACGACGAGAACAACGCGCTGCTGGCCTACTACGGCCACGTGCAGGGGTTCCGGACGTCGCTGGTCACCGCGACCCGCGGCGAGGGCGGGCAGAACGAGATCGGTCCCGAGCTGTTCGAGGCGCTGGCGGTGCTGCGCACCGAGGAGCTGCTCGCCGTGCACCGCTTCGACGGCGCCGAGCAGTACTTCACCAGCGCGGTGGACTTCGGCTACTCGTTCAGCGTCGAGGAGACGCTCGAGAAGTGGGGCGGGCAGGTGATCCTGGGCGACTACGTGCGGATGATCCGCACCATTCGCCCCGACGTGATCGTCGGCTTCGTCTACGACGGCGAAGGCGGCGGTCAGCACCACCAGACGTCCGCCCGCCTGACCGCCCAGGCCTTCCGCGCCGCCGCCGATCCCAACGCCTTTCCCGATCAGATCGCCGCCGGGCTGCGGCCGTGGCAGGCCAAGAAGTACTACTACACGGGCGGCTTCTTCGGGCCCCCGGGCAAGGCCCCGGCGCTCACCGGCGACGGCGCGTCGCAGCTGCTGATGTTCCGCGGCGGCGACACCTACGATCCGATCCTGGGCCGCACCTGCAACGAGATCGCCGGCGAGGCGCGCAGCATGCACAAGTGCCAGGGCATGTCGCAGCTGCTGCCGCTGCCCGGCGTGAACGAGGGCTTCGGCTCGGGCCCGCGCGCCTACCGCCTGCGCGACACGGTGCTCGCCGGCGGCGTCAACCGCGCCGACCCCGAGATGTTCGACGGCGTGGACACCGCGCTGTCGAGCCTGGCCGCCTACGCCGGGGCGCAGCCGCCCCAGGCGCTCGTGGCCGGCCTGACGCGCATCGCCTCGAGCGTGGCCGACGCGCGCGCCGCGGTCGCCGCCAAGGGTTCCGGCGCGGCGGTGGCGCCGCTGGCCGCCGGCCTCCAGGCCGTCCGCGCGCTGCGCCAGGACCTCGGCGGGCTGGGCCTGGCCGACGCCGGCCGCTACGAGATCGACGTGCGCCTGGCGCAGAAGGAGCAGCAGTTCGGCGACGCGCTGGTGCTCGCCGCCGACGTGCGTCTCGAAGCCGTGGCCAACGACGACCTGGTCATCGCCGGCCAGCCGGTGGAGGTGCGGGTGATCGCCGCCAACCGCGGCGACGCCCCGATCACGGCAACCGCGAGCCTCGGCGGCCTCGGCACGGCGACGGGCGACTGCGCCGCGGCCCCGGTCGCCGCCGACAGCGCCCGCACCTGCCGTTTCACCGGCACCGTGCCGGCCGAGGCGCGGCTCACTGCCGCGCACTTCAAGTACGCGACCGACGCCGCCCGCTTCGTGCTCGATCCCGACGTGCCGGCCGGCCTGCCGTTCCGCCCGACGCCCTACGTCGCCAGCGTGACGCTCACCCTCGGCGGCGCGACCGTGACGGTGCCGGTGGCGGTGCAGTCGCGCTCGGAGGGCAACCTGTACAGCGGCGAGAAGCGCGCCGAACTGCACGTCGTGCCGAAGTTCGCCGTGTCGGCCACGCCCGAGATCCTGATCGTGCCCACGGCCGCCGCGGCCGGGGCGCGCACGACGCGCGATGTGCGTGTCACGGTGATCAACCACTCCAAGGGCGCGGCGACCGCCGACGCCACGCTGACGCTGCCCGCCGGGTGGACCGCGACGCCGGCCAGCCAGCCGGTGCGCTTCTCGCGTGAAGACGAAGCGGTCACCGTGCGGTTCACCGTGACGCCACCGGCGGCGGCCGCCTTGGCCGCGGCCACGGCCAAGGGCCCGGCGCACCTGACCATCGGCGCCGTGGTGCGCGACGGCGCCACCAGCTACGCGCAGGGCTACCAGGTGGTCGAGTACCCCCACACCACGCGCCGCCACGTGCTGCGTGCGCCGCAGGTGGCCGTGAGCGTGCTCGACGTGAAGGTGAAGCCGAACCTGACGGTGGGCTACGTGATGGGCGTCGGCGACGAGATTCCGCCGGCGCTCGAACAGCTCGGCGCCCGCGTCGAGCTGCTCACCGAAGACCAGCTCGCCTGGGGCGACCTGGGCCGCTTCGACGTGGTGATGACCGGGGTGCGCGCCTACGAGCGGCGTGCCGACCTGCGCGCCTACAACCAGCGGCTGCTCGACTACGCGCGCGGCGGCGGCACGGTGATCGTCAACTACAACAAGTTCGAGTTCAACCAGGCGCAGTACGGGCCGTTCCCGGGCAAGGTCGGCAGCCGCCGCGTCACCGACGAGCACTCGAAGGTGACCGTGCTGCAGCCGGCGCATCCGGTCTTCACGACGCCCAACCGCATCACCGACGCCGACTGGCAGGGCTGGCGGCAGGAGCGCGGCCTCTACTTCTTCGACAAGGGCGACCCCGCCTACACGGAGCTGGTCGAGTTCGTGGAGCCGTTCCCGTTCAACCAGGGACCCAAGCAGGGCGCGATGGTCGAAGCCAAGGTGGGCAGCGGCCGCTGGATTTACCTGGGCGTGGGGTTGTGGCGGCAGCTGCCGGCCGGCACCGACGGGGCGTATCGGCTGATGGCCAACCTGATCAGCCTCGGCTCGGCCACGACACCGGCGAACTCGCCGGCGCGCGACAAGTAACGCCGCGGCGGCGACGCGGTCTAAATCCGGCACGAGCCAACCCGGACGCGGCTCGCGACGACGATCTCGCTTTCGTGATCGAGCGTCGCTGGCGCAGAACCGGGAAACAGCCGCGCTGGATCCGAATACAATCGGAGACGGTTCGGCCGACGCCCCCAGGGCGCCCGCGCGCTCCGGAGCCCGCGCCATGCTGCAGCACGTCCTTCGCCGTCTCGGGTTCGGCGCCAGTGCCGACGAGCTGAAGCAGTTCGGCCGGCTGCCCCTCATCGGCGTGGTCGGCTACCTGCTCAACTACGACCGCGCGCCCGGCGGCATCGACGCGAAGATCAACGACGCCGCCTACATAGGCGTCACCACGCGCGGCCAGTTCTCGCCCAACACGGTAGTCAACGACGCGCGCCAGCGCTGGCTGTTCCGCATGGTGCACAGCCAGCGGCCACTGCAGGAGAAGCTGGCGCTCTTCTGGCACAACCACTTCGCCACCGCCTACAGCAAGGTGGCCGGCACGTTCGGCGCCGAGCACGCCACGAAGATGATGGACGCCGTGGCCGGTGAAGTGGCGGGGCAGCGGCGCGGCCAGATTCAGTTGTTCCGGGACATGGCCCTCGGCCGCTTCGACGATCTGCTGATCGAGGTGGCCAAGGACCCGGCGATGCTGGTCTGGCTCGACGGCCGTCTCAACGTGCGGGCCCGGCCGCAGGAGAACTTCGGCCGCGAGCTGATGGAGCTGTTCACGACCGGCGTCGGCCACTACACCGAGGAGGACGTCTACGCCGCGGCGCGCGTCTTCACCGGCTGGAACCTGCGTCTCGCCGGCGATCGCACCAGCGCGCTGACCAGCTACTACGAGTACGTCTACAACGCCGCGCAGCACGACCCCACCGCCAAGACCTTCACTTTCGCGGTGATGCCTGATGGCTCGCGGACGATTCCGGCGCGGGCCGCCGCCGACGGCGAGCAGGACGGCATCGACCTGATCCGCGCGCTGGCCCGGCGCCCGGAGACGGCGGAACGCCTGGCGCGCCGGTTCTTCGCCTATTTCGTCAGCGAGTTCGACGCGCCGAGCCAGAGCCTCGTCGACGGCATGCGCGAGGCCTATCTCGACAACGACACCAGCATCAAGGCGATGCTCGTGCGGCTGGTCACGTCGGCGGAGTTCCTCGACGATCGCGCCGAGTTCGCCCGCTACAGCTGGCCGGTGGAGTACGTGGTGCGGGCGATCAAGGAAACCGGCTGGAACGGTCTCTCGGTGGACGCGGCGATGACGCCGCTGGTCAACATGGGCCAGCAGCTCTACGAGCCGCCCGACGTGAACGGCTGGGCGCTCGGGCCGGAGTGGTTCTCCACCGCCTCGATGCTGTCGCGGATGAACTTCGCCGCGTCGCTCACCGGCAACCAACGCTTCAACCTGCAGTCGGCCTCGGCCTCGGCGCGGACGTCGCCCGAGGCGCTGCTCGACTTCCAGCTGGCGCGGTTCACGCCGTCGCCGCTGACCGACCCCGTGCGCGCGGCCTTGCTCGACTACCTGCGCCAGGGCGCCACCTACCCGCTGTCGGACGCGCAGCTCGCCAGCAAGGCCTCGGGGCTGGCCCGGCTCATCGTCGGCTCGGCCGACTACCAGTTCAACTGAGGACGACGACCATGCGATTCACGCGCAGGCAGTTCGTCCGCGGCGGCGTCTCGGCCTTCACCATGGGCTTCGCGGCGCCGCAGTTCCTGTCGGAGCTGGCGCTGGCGCAGGGCGGCGGCGCCCGCAATCTCGTCGTCGTCTACCTCAACGGCGGCAACGACGCGCTGAGCACGCTGATCCCCTACGGCGATCCGGACTACTACGCGCGCCGGCCGACGATCGCCCTGCCGTCGGGCATGGTGCTGCCGATCGGCACCGATCGCGCCGGCAACCTGCTCGGCCTCCATTCGAGCCTGGGCGGGTTGAAGAGCATCTTCGATGCCGGCAAACTCGCCGTCGTCCAGCGCACGGGGTACGTGAACTCCAGCCGCTCGCACTTCCAGGGCTTCGACATCTGGGGCACCGCCAACCCGGCCGACGCCACCGGACCCGGCTGGCTGGGCCGCTACCTCGACACGCTGCCGTCGCCGATCGACCCGCTGGTCGGATGGAACACGTCGCGCGAGACGCCGCGGGCGCTGATGGCGCGCACGGTGGGCGTGCCGGCGATCACCAACCCGGCCACCTACAGCTTCGCCAGTCCCAACAGCGGCGCCGAGGCCGGATTCGAGCGCACCACGGCGCTGCGCATCGCCTCGCATCTGCCGGCCGACCGGCCGCACCTGTCGTTCGTCAACTCCACCGCGCAGGCCGCGCTCGGCACGCTCGACCGCGTGGCCACGGTGGCCACGTATCGGCCGTCGCTCGTCTATCCGAACAACGGCTTCGGCCAGGCGCTGCAGGCCATCGCGGGGGCGATGTATCGGCAGATCGGCACCAAGGTGTTCTGGGTGGCCACCGGCGGCTACGACACGCACGCCAACCAGAATCCGGTGAACGGCGCCTACCGCACGTTGATGGCCACGGTGGACAACGGCCTCACCGCGCTCTACAACGACCTGCGCAACCAGGGCCTGCTCGACTCCACGCTGGTGCTGGTGTTCTCGGAGTTCGGCCGGCGCATCACCGAGAACGGCAGCCAGGGCACCGACCACGGCGCCGCCGGCCTGATGATGGCGATGGGCGGCCTGGTGCGCGGTGGGCTCTACGGCACCGCCGCGAAGCTGCGCCAGGACCCCGCGAACCCCGATCTCGAGAACAACGCCGGCGACGTGCGGCACGAGACCGATTTCCGCGCCGTCTACGCCAAGGTGCTCGACAGCTGGCTCGGCGCCAATTCAGTTTCGATCCTGGGCGCAGACTTTCGCCCGGGCGCCCCGGCGATTCTCTAGCGGCTAGCGGCTAGCTGCTAGCCGCTGATCTAGACTCGGATCATGCGAATCATGCGGGTCGTCACGACGGTCGCGCTAGCCTGCTTGGCCATCGCCGGCCCCGTCGCACAGGAAGGCGCGCGGGAGTCGGATCGGTTGAACGACGCGGTCACGGTGCTCGATGAGGTGATGGGCGCCGGCGACAAGGCGGTGCCGCGCTCGATCATGGAGAAGGCCGAGGCCATCGCCGTGTTCCCCTCGCTCGTGAAGGCTGGCTTCGTCGTCGGCGGATCGCGCGGGCACGGGGCGATCAGCGTCCGCCATCCGCAGACCCGCGCTTGGAGTTCGCCGGGCTTCCTGACCATCACCGGCGGCAGCATCGGCCTGCAGATCGGCGCGCAGGCCGTCGACCTCATCCTGGTCGTGCAGAATCGCCGCGGTCTCGAGCAGCTGCTGAAGAACCAGTTCAAGATCGGCGCCGACGCCGCCGTGGCTGCCGGCCCGGTGGGGCGCGACGCCTCGGCATCGACCGACATCCAGATGCGGGCGCAGATCCTGAGCTACTCGCGCACCCGCGGCATCTTCGCCGGCATCACCCTGAACGGCAGCACCATCCGCCAGGACCGCGACGCCAACGAGCGTTTCTACGGCACCGCCTACCGCACCACGCAGATCGTCAACGAGGGCCGCGGCGGCGCCCCCGAGCCGGTGCCTGACTGGAAAGCGGCGCTCGCCCGCCATGCTGGGGGCACACCCTAAACAGACCGGTCGCCTACCCTCGCCGCATCATCCCGTAAAGTTGAGTGTAATTCACTCATACTACTTGACTGTCTATGGCGCACGTTGTATACAAACCTCCAGGAGGTTCCTTTTCAAGGAGGTTCGACATGTTCGGTACGACCCGTTGGACGCAGTACGACGACGTCTTCAACTTCCAGCGGGAGGTGGATCGCCTCTTCAACCGGTTCTGGAGCGATCTGCCGACCCGCACGCCCGTCAGCACGTCGCCCGGATTCCAGGTGCAGACGACCGACGACGGCTGGCAGGTGGGCGTGCCCTTGCCGGGCATCGACCCGAAGTACGTCAATCTCGAGGTGGCCGGCAACACGCTGTCGATTCGCGTCGACGTACCCGCCGAGCCACAGCGCGAGGCGTTCCGGCACGAGCAGACGCTCAACATCCCCCCGTTCCTCGACCTCGAGAAGCTCCAGGCCTCGCACCAGCACGGCATGCTGCGGTTGACCATGCCGCTCAAGGACGCGGTCCGGCCGCGCCGCGTGCAGATCCAGGTGCCCGAGGAGCAGCGGCAACTCGCCGGCGTTCGATAGGCACGCGCCGCCGTCACCTTGCGGGGCGGCTCGAACCATGCACGCCGCTCGCGAGCCCGGCCATCGGCCGGCGCCCGCGAGCGGCGTCGTCGTTCTCGGCCCCGATCAGAACACCCAGGTCGTCACCTGACCCTTCGGATCGATCCTGCGGATGAACAGCTCGTCGTTCACGAACGCCGTGCCGTCGGCCGCGAAGCACAGGCCGCGCGTGCCTTCGAACCAGGCGAGCGGCGCCGCGGCGTCCATCGGCTGATTGCGCATGAAGGCGCCGTTCGGGATCTTGGTGCCGGTGAGCGGCACCACGGCGTTGGCCGCCTCGTCCACGCGCAGCAGCTGCAGCGCGTCCCAGCCGCGCCGCTCGAACAGCATCAGCAGGCTGACGATGTGGATGCGGCCCTGCGGATCGACGGCGAGCGCGCGGATGCCGTCCACACCGACTTTCGACGGGTTGTTGCGGCCCAGCTTCCAGCCGTAGAAGACGCGACGGAACTCGCCCGACGGCTTGATGCGCCACATCGTGACGTAGAGGTTGTGGACCGGTGTGGCGACGGTGGTGGAGCCGCCGGCCACCAGCTCGCCGTGCGCGGTGTCCCAGGCGAGATGCTCGAGCAGCGGTCGATCCTCGCGCGGCACCGCCTCGTTGCAGACGACGTCGCGGCCGAGCACCGTGGACACCTCGCCCTGCGGGGTGATCTTGCGCAGCGCGCAGCCCTTCTGATCGACCACCCACAGGTTGCCGTCGGGGTCCTCCACCGGTGCATCCGGCTCGTTGAACAGCGCGCCGGCGGCGCCGCCGTCGCCGAAGCCGCTGACGCCGGCGGTGTTGTCGGCGGTGCAGGCCCGGGGCGAGCCGGCGATGCGGCTGACGACCCCATCACCTCTCACCGCCTGTACGGCCGCTGGCGACCCGAGCAGCAGGCGGCCGTCGGCGGCGAGTGAGAACCGCTTCGGTAGGACGTTGGAGGCGGCGAACTGGGCGTCGCAAGCGGCCCGGGAGGTGGCGGCGATGGGCCGGATGTGCATCGGGGTCACGGCGCCGTCTGGCGCGACGCGCCAGAAGCCGGCGGCCACGGCACGGCCGTCGTCGAAGCCGGCGCGTCCGCCGATCACGAGCCCGCCATCGGCGGTGCAGGCCATGCCCGTAGCGTCGGCGATGAGCGGTCGCGCCGGGTCCATGTACGGATTCGAGATCGTGACGATCGGCCGGGTGGTTTCGGCCGCGAACTTCTTGCCGTAGCCGGGCTCCGGCGTCGCCGCTCGCGGTCCGTCGGCCAGCCGCGCGGTCGCCTGCGGCGCGGCGTCGCGCGATTGGGCCGTCTGGGCCGACAGCCGGACATGGCCGGCGGCGATGGCCGTCAGGACGACGGTGAGCGCGGCGAGGCCGCGAAAGGCGAGTGTGGGCATGATGGCGGTGGCGGGACAGCGCCCTTGCCCTGGTAAGCGGAAGCCGCGGCCGAACCGGTTCACGGGTGTGCCGTGGCGACGCGGCGGACACCGCCGCCGAAGCGGGTGGCGCGGCGCTACGCCGCGACGACGGTGGAGTCGTGCACCCAGCCGCGGTCCTCGTTCTTGTACCAGCGCATCACCAGGCCGGTCTTGCGCAGCTCCGGCGTGAGCCGCACCTGCACCCATTCCTTGTCGCGGGCCAGGACGGTCAGGGTGGTGTCGCGCGGCGCGAGCACCAGCACTTCCGTGGTGGTGTTCGGGCCCTTGTGCACGTTGGCATGACCGCCGCGGACGCGCACCCGCTCGGCGGCCGGCGCCTGCGCCGCGGCACGGGCAGCGCCGGCCACCCCGGCGGCGAGCGTGAGCAGGGCAGAGCGTCGGGTGAGGCGCGGCGTGGCGGCGTGCGGCATGCGCGGGATGGTCCGCTCCCCGGGCCGTCGTGTCAAGAGCGAACCGCTGATGAGGTTGACAGCGGGGCCCGTGCCGACACATCGTCTCGGCTGTCTCCGGCTGCCCGGCCGGTTGACGGAGAGTCTGATGCGCGCTCCGAAGGCAGCCGTCGTGCTGGCGGTGGTGGGAATCGGTGTGTCGCTGGGTCCGGCCGACGGCCCGGCGGTGCTCTTCAGCCAGAGCAAGGTCGAACTGCCGGTGCGGCCGGTGCCGATGGGCGACTACGAGGTGGTGGCCGACTGGCCGAAGCCGCTGCCCGACACCGACAAGTCGCACGCCGGCTGGACGTGGGGGTCCGGCGCCGGCGTGTTCGCCGAATCGCCCGACAAGGTGTGGGTGTCGCAGCGCAGCGAGATCCAGCTGCCGCAAGGCGCCACGCCGTGGATCTGCGCGTGCCTGTTGACGCCGCGACGCACCAACACCGGCCGGCGCGACTATTCAGGCAAGGACTACGGCTACGAACAGCGGCGCCATCACCTGGTGTTCGCCGTCGATCGCAACGGCACCACGATCGAGGAGTGGCTGCAGCACGACAACCTGCTGGCGCCGCCGCGCGGATCGGGCCTCGGCGAAGCGGGCCGCGGGCCGCACAAGCTGCTGATCAGCCCGTACGATCCGCAGCGCCACGTGTGGATCGTCGACGACGACCAGCACATCATCAACATCTTCACCAACGACGGGAAGCTGGTGAAGACGATGGGGGAGCGCGGCGTGCCCGGCCGCGGCCCCAACAACTTCAACCGGCCGACCGACATCGCCTGGCTGCCCGACGGCACGTTCTTCGTGGCCGACGGCTACGCCGGCACGCGCGTCGCCAAGTTCGACAAGGACGGCAAGTTCCTGCTCGACTGGGGCCGGCCGCCGGTCGATCCCGACAAGCCGGGGCCGTACGAGTTCTGGTCGGTGCACAGCATCGGCATCAGCCGCGACCGCCGCGTGTTCGTCGCCGACCGCGAGCATCACCGCATGCAGGTGTTCGACGTCAACGGCAAGTTCCTGGAGATGTGGCCGACGGGCCACGACTCGGCCGTGCTCACGCATCACGTCACCGAGGACGACTTCATCTGGGTGGCCGATTGGACCACCGACCGGCTCGTGAAGTACGACCTCAACGGCCGCTACATCCTCGACATCGGCGGGCACGGCGCCCAGCCCGGGCAGTTCGACGGCGTCCACCAGATCAGCGTGGACCAGGACCGGAACCTCTACGTGACCGAGGTGGCCAACGATCGGTCGCAGAAGTTCCGACCCAAGGCCAACGCCGACCCGGCCAAGATCGTCGGTCCGCCGGTGGGCGGCTGGCCGAAGATGTAGGGCAGGGCTTCAGCCCTGCCTCGCGGCGGCTCTGAAGAGCCGGCCGACGGGTGTTCGCGGCTCAGGGCACGGCGCGGCGGGCGTTGAGCGCCAGCCAGCCGCGCGCGATGCGGTAGATGGCCCAGATGCCGAGGGCCACGAAGCCGACGAACCAGAACGCGAAGCCGACCAGCACCAGCGTGAAGGGCAGGCCGATCAGGAACACCAGGCACGCCCACGCCATGGCGAACCAGAAGGTGCGGATCTGCCACGTGAAGTGCGACTCGAGCCACGTGCCGCGGGCGTCGCCGCGCTTCACGTAGTTGACGATCACCGCGATGATCGACGGCCAGCCGAACAGGAACGCGCCCAGCACGGTGGACGACGTGAACGCGCCGATCGCCAGGCCCAGCGCGTGCAGCGCGTAGGTGACGTGCGTGATCGTGACGAGCGACCGTTCCTGTTCCGGAGCGGCCGGCGAGAGCGAGGCGTCGCGCGGGGCGGTCGTCGCGGTCATGGCGTCCCCTCCTTGGGGATTCACCATCATTAGACGGACCTTCGCCCCGGCCGTTCAACTCCGGACCGGGTTCAGCCCTTCACGTAGGCCAGCTTGGCGGCGATCTTCCCGTCGCGCACGGTCAGCAGGTCCATGCCGCGCAGGTGCCACGGCTTGCCGTCGCGCATCTTGCGGTAGACCCACTGCACGGTGCAGCGGTCGCCGGCGACGACGACGTCCTCGGCGTCGAACTTCGCGTCGGGGTTGTTGACGAACCACCGCTCCCAGTAGGCGGCGACGGCCGCCTTGCCGACCAGCCGCGTGCCGTCGGGGGCCGGCGCGGTGTTCTCGAACACCGTGTCGTCGGTCAGCAGCGCGGCCACGGCGGCGGGGTCGTGGCGGTTGATGGCGTCGTTGAAGCGTCGCACCACGTCGAGGGTGGAGCCGGCCGGCGGCGTCTGGGCGTGGGTCGGCACGACCGCGACGGCGACGAGGGCGAGGGCGAGAGCGAGCAGCTGCATGGGACCTCCGCCGGAATAGGCGAGAAGTCTACCCCCCGCGCTGTCATCCCGTGCCGGGAATGTCGCCAGATGTCATCGGCTCTGAGTCATCGACTCTGAGTCATCGACTCCGAGTCGATGACTCTGCGGCGAGCGACAGTGTCATCGCCCGCAGGCTCGAGGGATCGGCGACGACGGCCACCTCGGTGATCAAGCCGCCAGCCACCGTGAAGCGCAGGACGCGCTGCAAGCGGCCACGGGGCGCCAGGATCAGCCCGGGCACGCCGTCCACGAGGACGAGATGGACGAACCGCGCCGCCCGCGCGAACGCCACCGCGCCCTGCGCCCAGTTCCGGGCGCCGCGCACCTCGCGCGGCGTCCCGCCGCCGGCCACGGCGTCGACGTGCGCCACGACTCCCGGATCGAGCACCGCGACCAGCCCTTCCACGTCCCCGGCACGCAGCGCCGCCAGGAACCCCTCCACTGCCGTGCGGTCGCGGGCCGACGCGCCGGCCCGCGCCCGCGAGGCGTCGCCGCCGCGCACCCGCCGCCGCGCCCGGCTCGCCAGCTGACGCGCCGCCGTCGCCGACCGGCCGGTGATGGCGGCGATCTCGTCGAACGGCATGTCGAACATGTCGTGGAGCACGAACGCCAGCCGCTCGGCCGGCGCCAGCGTGTCGAGCACCACCAGCAGCGCCACGCCCACCGAGTCGGCGAGCACGGCCTCCTCCTCCGGGTCGACGCCCGGCGCCCGCGGCGGCGCCACCGGGTCGGCCCCGGCGACCTCGAGCGCGTCCTCGCGCCGCGCCTTGCGCGCCCGCAGCAGGTCGAGGCACACGCGGGCCACCACCGTCGTCAGCCAGCCGCGCAGGTTCACCACGCCGGCCGTGTCGGCGCGGTGCAGGCGCAGCCAAGCCTCCTGGACGGCATCCTCGGCTTCGGCGATCGAGCCCAGCATGCGGTAGGCCACGCCGCGCAGGTGGGCGCGGTGCGCTTCGAACGGCTCGTCCATGCTCACGGTCAAATGTAGTCGGCTCTGTCTGTCTTCGAGACAGAGTCTGTGACTCAGAGTCGATGACTCAGAGCTGATGACTCAGAGCTGATGACATCAGGAGACGGCGGCGGCCAGCGCCTCGTCGATGCGCGGATAGCGGAACCGGAAACCGAGCGCGTCGGCCTTGGCCGGCATCGCCCGCTGGCCGGTGAGCAGCACATCCGACAACTCGCCGAAGGCGAGCTTCAGCGCCAACGCCGGCACCGGCAGCACCGTGGGCCGGCGCAGCACGCGCCCGAGCGCCTTGGTGAACTCGTCGTTACGCACGGGAGCCGGCGCGGTGACGTTGAACGGCCCGGTCGCGGCGGGGTCGTTCAGCAACCGCACGGTCATCGTCACCCAGTCGTCGAGGTGAATCCACGGCATCCATTGCCGGCCCGAGCCAAGGCGTCCGCCGACGCCGAGCTTGAACGGCAGCAGCATTCGCGCCAGCGCGCCGCCGCCGCGCCCCAGCACCATCGACGTGCGGAGCAGCACCAGCGGACACCGCGATGCCACGGGAGCGGCTGCCTGCTCCCACTGCGTGGCCATCGCGGCCACGAAGTCGCCTCCCGCTGAGGTCGCCTCCGTCACGTATTCGTCGCCGCGCGGGCCGTAGATGCCCACCCCCGAGCCGCTCAGGAACACGCGCGGCGGCTTGGGCAGGTGGAGCACCGCCTCCACGAGCGACGACGTGGCGTCGAGTCGGCTGCGCACCAGCGCCTGCTTGCGCGCCGGCGTCCAGCGCTGGTCGGCGATGCCCTCGCCGGCCAGGTTCACCACGGCGTCCACGCCGACGAGCGCACGGGCCCAGGGCCCGGTCGAGCCGTTGGGCGTCCAGGCGATGTCGTCGCGGCCCCGGACGCGGCGGGTCAGCACCGACACGTCGTGACCGGCCGCGGCGAGCGAGCGCACCAGCGCCTGTCCGAGGAATCCCGACCCGCCGGCGACGATGACCCGCATACCCCATTGTGACGCCGTCGGCGTGGCGGGGGCCTCCACGCCTCACCGGTTCGCAGGTCCGCACCGCCCGCTCCATCAGCATCTGGCCGCTCTTGGGACGAGTTGACTTCCGTCGCGGTTCTGACCCAAGATTCTGTTTAACCAAACGGTTAGTTAAATCACGACGCGATGCCACGCACCACCCGGACCTCCCGCACCCCCCGCGCGGCCCGCCCCGCCGGCGCCACCGGCGCCGCGCCGCGTCGGCCGCGCACGCGACGTCCGGGCCCGGCCCCCAGCACCAAGCGTCCCGCCGCCGCGGTCGACGCCAACACCCGCGGCCTGATCTTCGCCGCCGCCGCCGCGGAGTTCTCGAGTCGCGGCTTCGAGGGCGCCAGCGTCGACGCCATCGCCGCTGCCGCGCACGTGAACAAGGCGATGCTCTACTACCACTTCGGCAGCAAGCTGGGCCTCTATCGCGAGATCGTGCGCGACATGCTGCGCGCGGTCGGCACGCACGTGACGGCCATCGCCCAGGGGCCGGGTACGCCGCCGCAGAAGATCGCCGCGTTCGTCCAGACGCTGGCCACGCAGAAGGACGCGCGGCCGTGGTTCCCGCCGCTCATGATGCGCGAGATGTCGGCCGGCGCACCGCACCTCGACGCCGACACGCTGTCGCTGATGCGCGCCATCTTCGGCGCGTTCGGCGCCATCCTCGACGCCGGCGCCGCGTCCGGCGAGTTCCGCCGCGTCCACCCGGTGCTCGCCTACATGTCGATCCTCGGCCCGATGATGATGAACGCCGTGCGCGAGCGCGCCGCGGCGCAGCACGGCCGCCTCAACCTGCCGCTGTTCGTGCCGGTGCCGTCGCACGAACTGGTCGGCCACATGCAGCACACGGCGCTGCGGATGCTCGATGCCTCCGCCAAGGACCCCTTGCAATGATCCCGATCCGCTCCGGCCCCCGCCGCCGCGCGCGCCTCTCCACCGCCGCGCTCGCGCCCGCCGCACTCGCCGTCATCGCCGCCTTCGGCGCGGCCGCGTGCCAGCAGCCCGAGGATCCCAACGTGCTGCGCGCCTCTGGGCACGTCGAGGCCACCGAAGTGCGTCTCGCGCCGGAGGTCGGCGGCCGCATCACCACGTTCGACCTGAAGGAGGGCGATCGCCTGGAAGTCGGGGCGCGCGTCCTGACTCTCGACGCCACCGACGTCGATCTGGCCATCGCGCGAGCCCGCACCGAACGCGCTGCCGCGGAAGCGCAGCTGCGGCTGGTCCGCGCCGCCGCTCGGCCGGAAGACGTGCGGCAGGCCGAAGCGCAGGTCAGCGCCGCCCGCGCCGAGGTCGCCTCCGCGCAGGCCGAAGTCGCCGCCGCCGAGGCCGACCTGAAGCGCTTCGAGCTGCTGCTGGAACGCAAGAGCGGCGCGCAGAAGCAGCGCGACGACGCCGCCACGCGCGTGGACGTCGCCGCGGCCCGCCTCGACGCCGCCCGTGAACGCGTGGTCGCCGCGCAGGCGGCGCTGGCCCGCGTCAACGCCGGCGCCCGCGTGGAGGAGATCGGCGTGGCGCAGACCCGTATCGCGACCGCGCAGGCGGCGATCGCTACGCTCGAGAAGCAGCGCGGCGACACGACACTGGTAGCGCCGGTCGGCGGCATCGTGACCGAGAAGCTCGCCGAGGCTGGCGAGGTAGTGGCGCCGCGCACGCCGGTCGTCGTGATCACCGACCTCGACCGCGCCTGGGCCGACGTCTACGTGCCCGAACCGGCGGTGCCGCGGCTGAAGCTCGGGCAATCCGCCACGCTCTTCACCGACGCCGGCGGGTCCGGCCTGCCCGGCACCGTCACCTACATCTCGCCCAAGGCGGAGTTCACGCCGCGCAACGTCCAGACGGCCGAAGAGCGCGCCAAGCTCGTCTATCGCGTGCGGGTCAGCGCCGACAACCGCGGCGGCGTGCTGAAGCAAGGCATGCCGGTGGACGCCACGTTCGACCTCGCGCCCGGGCCGGCCGCGACGGCCCCGGCGACGCAGCCATGAGCACGCCGGCCATCGCGCTCACCGGCGTCGCCAAGCGCTACGGTCCGACCACCGCGCTCGACGGCCTCACCTTCGAGGTCGGCCGCGGCGAGATGTTCGGGCTCATCGGGCCCGACGGCGCCGGCAAGACCACGGCCATCCGCCTGATCTGCGGCCTGCTGCACGCCGACGCCGGTCAGGTGCGCGTGCTCGGCCTCGACGCGGTGCGCGATCATCGCTCCCTCACCCACAAGGTCGGGTACCTGTCGCAGCGCTTCAGTCTCTACGGCGATCTGACCATCGACGAGAACATCGCGTTCTTCGCGCGCATCCACGGCGTGCACGACTTCACCGCGCGCCGCGATCACCTGCTCGACATGACGCAGCTGGCGCCGTTCCGGGCGCGGCTGGCGGATCAGCTCTCCGGCGGCATGAAGCAGAAACTGGCGCTGGCCTGCACGCTGGTCCACCAGCCCGAGGTGGTGCTGCTCGACGAGCCGACCACCGGCGTCGATCCGGTGTCGCGCCGCGAGTTCTGGAAGCTGCTGTCGCACTTCCTCGCCAGCGGCATCACCATCCTGATGGCCACGCCGTACCTCGACGAGGCCGAGCGCTGCAACCGCGTGGCGCTGGTGCACAACGGGCGGACGCTGGCGCTCGACGCGCCGGGCTGGCTGCGCACGTCGCTGCCCGGTCTGTGGATCGAGGCGTTGCCCCACGACGCGCGGCGGGTCCGCGACACACTGCGCACCGCCGGTCACCCGCACGTCGAGGTGTTCGGCGAGCGCCTGCACCTCTGGCTGGAGTCGGCGCGCACCGCCGACGAGGCGCAGCGCCAGCTACGCGAGATGACGGCGGGTGTCGGCCTGGCGCCGTTCGACGGCCGCGTCATCACCCCGTCCCTCGAGGACGTGTTCATCGCCCGGCTGGCCGACCTGGAAGACGCCGCCGCGCCCGTCGGAGCCGCGTCATGACCGCCCCGTTTCGAGACAGATCGCGTCGCTGGTGCCTGGCACCGGCGACCCGGTGCCTGGCACCGGTGACAATGGCTGCGGTTCTTGCGCTGCTCCACGCTGGCACGGCGGCGGCGCAGACGCCGCTCCGGCTCACCCTCGACGAGGCGCAGGCCAAGGCGGTGGAGCAGAGTCACCGCGTCGGCGAGGCCCGCGCCCGGCAGCAGGGCGCCGACGCGGCGGTGGTGGTGCGCAGCAAGGCCGACGTGCCGACGCTCACCGCGCTGGGCGGCTACACCCGCACCAACCACATCGACGAGTTCGGCGTGCCGCAGCCCAACGGCCAGCTGCGCGTCATCTACCCCGACATCCCCGACAACTTCCGCACCCGGCTGGAGCTGCAGTGGCCGATCTACACCTCCGGACGCACCGACGCACTGGAGCGGGCGGCGCGAGCCGACGCCTCGGCCGCCGGCGCCGACCTGGAGGCCGTGCGGCTCGACCTGCGCCTGGAGACCGCGCGCGCCTACTGGGCACTGGTCACCGCACGCGAGACCGTGCGCGTGCTCGAGGCGGCGCTGGCGACCGCCGATCGCTCACTGGCCGACGTCCGATCCCGCGTCGACGCCGGGCTGCTGCCGCCCAACGACGTGTCGCGCAGCGAGGCGCAGCGCGCCCGCCAGGAGCTGCTGCTCATCGAGGCCCGCGGACGCGTCGACGCCGTGACCATCGACCTCGATCGCCTGCTCGGCCTGGCCGAGGGCACCCCCATCGACACCGCCGACGGCCTCGACACGCCGCCGCCGACGTCGCGCTCAGCTCAGGCGCTGGTGGGCGAAGCCCTGCAGCAGCGCCCCGAGCTGAGCGCCCTGGCCGGCCGCACCACCGCCGCGCAGGAGCGCATCGCCGCCATCGCCACCGCCCGCAAGCCGGTGGTCGCCCTGGCCACCGGCGTGGACTGGGCCAACCCCAACCCGCGCATCTTCCCGCGCCAGGACAAATGGCAGGAGTCGTGGGACCTGTCGCTCAACGTCTCGTGGCAGCTCTTCGACTGGGGCAGGAACGCCGCCGAGCGCACCGAGGCGCAGTTCGCCGTCACCGCGCTCACCGAGCGCCGTGCCGACACCGAACAGCAGATCCGCGCCGACGTCCGCAAGCAGGTGCTCGACCTCAGCACCACGCAGGCGGCGCTCATCCCCGCGCGCCTGGCGGTCACCGCCGCGCAGGAGACACAGCGCGTCGTCGGTGACCGCTTCGAGGCCGGCGTGGCCACCACGCTCGACGTGCTCGACGCGCAGCTCGCCGTGCTGCAGGCCGAACTCGACCGCACGCGCGTGCTGGCCGACCTGCGCCTGGCCGAAGCGCGCCTGGCCCGCATCGTGGGGCGCTAGATGTCGGCCCACGCCATCGAGGTGAAGGGCCTGACGCGTCGCTTCGGTGCGTTCGTCGCCGTCGACGACGTGTCGTTCGACGTGCGCCGCGGCGAGATCTTCGGCTTCCTCGGCGCCAACGGCGCCGGCAAGAGCACCACGATCCGCATGCTCTGCGGCCTTCTGACGCCCACCAGCGGCACGGCGCTGGTCGGCGGCGTGGACGTGGCCCGCGACCCCGAGGGCGTGAAACGGCAGATCGGCTACATGTCGCAGAAGTTCTCGCTCTACGAGTCGCTGACCGTGGATCAGAACATCCGCTTCTTCGGCGGCGTCTACGGGCTCACCGGCGAGCGCTTCGAGGCGCGGCGGGCGTTCGTGCTCGACATGGCCGGCCTGCGCGGACGCGAACACACCATCACCAAGGCGCTCTCGGGCGGGTGGCGCCAGCGCCTCGCCCTGGGGTGCGCCGTGCTGCACGAGCCGCCCATCGTGTTCCTCGACGAGCCGACCGGCGGCGTCGATCCGGTGAGCCGCCGCCAGTTCTGGGACCTGATCGGCACACTCGCGTCGAGTGGCGTCACCGTGCTGGTCACCACGCACTACCTGGACGAAGCGGAACACTGCCACCGCCTGGCGATCATCCATCGCGGCCGGCTGGTGGCGCTCGGCTCGGCGCACGAGCTGAAGCAGGTGTTCGCCGATCGGCCGATCCTCGAAGTGCAGTCGGCCCGGCCGGTGGAGACGATGGCCGCGCTCGAGCGTCATCCGGACGTGGAGAAGACCAGCATCTTCGGCACCGCCGTGCACGCCGTGCTCAAGCATGGGGGCGTCGGGGCCGACGCCGTCGCCGCGGCGCTGCGCGCCGACGGCCTGGAGATCCGCGACGTGGCCTATGTGACCCCGTCGCTCGAAGACGTGTTCCTCGACGTGGTGGACCGGGGAGGCCAGGCCGCGTGATCGCCACCATCCGCGCGGTGATGGTCAAGGAGATCCGGCAGATCGCCCGCGATCGCCGCACGCTGCTCATCCTGCTCTTCATTCCGGCGTTCTTCCTGCTGCTCTACGGCTACGCGCTCAACTTCGACATCCGCAACATCCGCCTGGCCGTGGACGACCGCGACGACTCGACGGCCAGCCGCGCGCTGGTCTCGGCCTTCGTCAACTCCGGCTACTTCGAGTACGCCGGCCCGGCGCACAGCGGCCCCGAGCTCGACCGCCTGATCGACACCAACGACGCACGCGCCGCGCTGGTGATTCCCGACGGCTACGGCCGCGACCTGGCCCGCCGGGTACCGGTGCGGGTGCAGGTGATCGTCAACGGCGACAACGCCAACACCGCCTCGGCGGTGGTCAGCTACGCCGGGGCCATCGTGGCCGAGGCCGGCGCGCTGCTGCTCGCCACCGTGCCGGGCGCTCCCGCCGGCGCGGTGATCGGCTTCGAACCGCGCGTCTGGTACAACCCGCAGCTGCGCAGCACGCTGTTCCTGGTGCCGGGGCTCATCGCCTACATCTCGATGATCACGGCGGTGATCTCCACGGCGATGGCCGTCGTCCGCGAGAAAGAGCGCGGCACGATGGAGCAGATCCGCATGGCGCCAGTCGATCCAATGGCGTTCGTGCTCGGCAAGACGCTGCCCTACTCCGTGATCGCTTTCGCCTCGGCGCTGCTCATCATCCTGGTGAGCATGGCGCTGTTCGACCTGCCGCAGCGCGGCTCGTGGTGGTCGCTGTGCCTGTCGATCGGCCTGTTCCTGCTCGGTGCGCAGGGCCAGGGCTTGCTCATCTCGACGGTGGCGCCCACCCAGCAGGTGGCCTTCCAGCTGGCGCTGCTCTCCAGCTTCCTGCCGACGTTCATCCTGTCGGGGTTCATCTTCCCGATTACCAGCATGCCGGCGGCGGTGCAGGCCATCACCTACGTGGTGCCGGCGCGCTACTTCCTGGTGGCGCTGCGCAGCGTGGTGCTGAAGGGCGCCGACCTGCTGGTGTTCTGGCAGGACCTGCTGGCGCTGGCGATCTTCGCCGGCGTGGTCCTCAACCTGGCGGCGCTGCGGCTGCGCCGCGAGTGGAGCTGAGGTCGTGGCCGGCATTCGCCGCGTCCTGCACCTGCTGCGCAAGGAACTGATCGAGCTGCGCCAGGATCCGCGCCTGTTCGGCATCGTGATCATGGCGCCGATCATCCAGCTGACGGTGCTCGGCTACGCCGCGACCACCGACGTCAAGGACGTGCCGCTGCTGGTCGTGGACGGCGATCGATCGGCTGAGAGCCGCCGGCTGATCGACCGCTTCGACGCCAGCGCCAACTTCGTGATCGTCGACGTGGTGAGCGGCAGCGGCGACATCGAGCCGCACCTCGAACGCGGCAGCGCCTGGATGGCGCTCACCGTGCCCGCCGGCTTCGGCGAGGCGGTGGCGGCCGGCCGAGCCGTGACCGTGCAGGTGATCGCCGACGGCACCGACAGCAACTCCACGACGGTGGCCCTTGGCTACGCCCGCGGCGTCGTCGCCGGCTACTCGCAGGACCGGCTGGCCGAGCGGCTGCCCGGCGGCCTGCGCGCCGCGCCGGTGGACGCCGACATCCGCGTGTGGTTCAACCCGCGTCTGGAGAGCCGGGACTTCATGGTGCCGGGCATCATCGCCCTGCTGCTGCTCGTCGTCACCACCAACCTCAGCGCCATGGCCATCGTCCGCGAGCGCGAGGTGGGCACGCTGGAACAACTGAACGTGACCCCGCTGGCGCGCTGGGAGCTGATCGTCGGCAAGCTCCTGCCCTACGCGCTCATCGGTCTCTTCGACGTCGTGCTCGTGACCGTGGTGGCCGTGTACTGGTTCCAGATCCCGATGCGCGGCAGCTTCGCGCTGCTCTTCACGAGCAGCCTGATCTACCTGCTGTCCACGCTCGGCCTCGGCCTGTTCGTGAGCACCATCTCGGCCACGCAGCAGCAGGCGTCGATGACGACGACGTTCTTCTTCCTGACGCCGATGATCTACCTGTCGGGGTTCATCTTCCCGATCGAGAACATGCCGGAGTGGATCCAGTGGGTCACCTACGCCATCCCGCTGCGCTACTTCCTGGTGATCGTCCGCGGCATCTTCCTGAAGGGCGTCGGCTTCGAGATCCTGTGGCCGCAGATGGCGGCGCTGCTCACCTGCGGCCTGGTGCTGATCGCGTTGGCGACGCTGCGCTCGAGCAAGCGCCTGGCGTGAGGCAGGAACGCAGGGCGCCGCTCTACCGGCCGGCCGACGTCGTCCAGCCCTGGCGCGGCACGCGACTGAGGAACGCGTTGGCCGCCGCGTCGTTGGTCACCCGCATCGCCGCGCCGTCGTAGGCGAGCTTCCGACCGGCGCGCAGCGACACGATGCCGAGCAGCATCACCTCGGTGAGCCGGGCGGCGTAGTCGAAGGTGCACGACGCGGTGGTCGTGCCGCGGGCGGCGTCGGCCCAGTTCATCTCGTGCAGCTCGTCGGGGATGCGCGGCAGCGAGCGCGGCGGCGTGCCCACCGCGTCGTGAAGCGGCCGCGGCAGCAGGCGCGGCTTGGCGCCGTAGGTCTCGTAGAGCAGCTTGCCTTTGGCACCGATCACCAGGGCGCCGCCGCCCGGACTGAGGATCTCGTCCTCGCCGAGCTCCTCCGGTTTGGGCGGCAGCAGACCGCCGTCGTACCAGGTCATCTTCACCGCCGGCTGCGCGCCGCGGGCCGGGAACTCGTAGTAGGTCGTCGTCGCGTGCGGGAAGGCGACGCCGTTGAACGGCGTGGACACCGTTTCGACGGTGGTGGGGAAACCGAGGTCGAGGCCCCAGTAGGCGTGGTCGAGCAGGTGGGCGCCCATGTCGCCGAGCGGGCCCGAGCCCCAGTCCACCCAGCCGCGCCAGTTGAACGGGTGGTACACCGGGTGGTACTCGACGAACGGCGCCGGGCCCAGGAACAGGTCCCAGGCCAGGCCCTCGGGCAGCGGGTAGTTGCCGGTCAGCGCCGCGCCGAGCCGCGCCGTGATGCCGGGGCCGTTCCAGCGTATTTCGCCATTGGGCGGCAGGGCTGCCGGCCGCGGCACGCCCTGCGGCCAGAATCCGAGCGGGCGGTTGGTCCACACGTGCACCTCGCGCACGGGGCCGAGCGCGCCGGAGCGGATGTACTCGACGGCGGTGCGGCCGTCGTCGAGCGAGTGGCCCTGGTTGCCCATCTGGGTCGTGACCTTGGTCTCGGCCGCGCGCCTGGCGAGCTGACGCGCCTCGGCCACCGACCAGCACAGCGGCTTCTCGACGTAGACGTGCTTGCCCAGGTCCATCGCCGCCAGCGCGACGCCGGCGTGCAGGTGATCGGGCGTCGCCACCACCACGGCATCGATGTCCTTGCGCTCCTCCAGCATGCGCCGGAAGTCCTGGTAGCGCGCCGCCTGCGGCAGGGCCGCGACGAGCGCCGTCTGGCGATCCTTGTAGGCGATGGCCCGCGACCGTTCCAATGGCGTCATCTGCCGGAAGGTGACCGGCCGGGGGCCGCCTTCGTTGCGCGCCGAGGCCGGCGGCCGCACTTCGATCTCGTTGGCGGCGATGCGCTTCTCGGCCGTGGCGATCTCGTCGGTCAGGCCGGCGAACCCGCGGTCGGCGTAGCCCCAATCCACGTCGCACATCGCCACCAGGCGCTGGCTCGACAAATTGGTGAGCACGGCGCGGCCGCGTCCGCCGACGCCCACGCCGGCAATGCCGAGGCGGTCGCTGGGCGCCTGGAAGCCGCGGCCCAGCACGTGGCGCGGCACGATGGCGACGCCCGCCGCGGCCAGACCCACGGTGGAGAGGAAGCGGCGGCGGGTACGGCGGGCGGAAGTCGGCATGGGCGACATCACCTCACGACGCACGCCCGGCGGCTCGCCGGCGGCGCCCAGGGGCGCAGTTGTAAACGATTTCAGCCGTCGAATGCAATAATGGCGGTTTGCCTCAGCTCCGGGTTCCCAGCGCAGTCATCTTCGACCTCGACGGCACCATCGTCGACAACATGTCCCTCCACGCCGAGGCCTTCGCCGCGTTCGCGGCGCGCCACGGCCTGCCGCCGCTCACCCCGGCCGACCGCGCCAAGCTCGACGGCCGCCGCAACAGCGAGATCTTCCCGGTGCTCTTCGACCGAGAGATGGACCGCGACGAGTGGCTGGCCTACGAACACGAGAAGGAAGGCCTCTACCGCGACCTGTCGCGCGGCCGCCTCACGCTGGTGGCTGGACTGACGGCGCTGCTCGAGTATCTGGACGAACGCGGGATCGTGGTGGCGCTGGCCACGTCGGCGCCGGCGCTGAACGTGGCGCACACGCTCGACGAGGTCGGCCTCGGCCACGCCTTTCCGACCGTCGTGCGCGGCGACCAGGTGGGACGCGGCAAGCCGGCCCCCGACGTCTTCCTCGAGGCCGCCCGCCAGCTCGACGTGCCGGCCGACGCCTGCCTGGTGTTCGAGGACGCGCCGATGGGCATCGCCGCCGCGCACGCCGCCGGCATGGCGGTGGTGGCCATCGCCTCGAGCTTCACCGCCGCGCAGTTCGCCACGCTCGCCGAGCCGCCCGACCTGGTGTGCCGCGACTTCGTAGAATTCCTCGCGGGCGTCCGCTGGTGAGGGCGGCCCGACCCGACATGGCCGAGACTTCGTTTCCGCGCGACCGCATCCGCATCACGCTGCTCGAGAACGCCCATCCCGCCGCCGCCGAGGCCCTGCGCGAGCGTGGCTACACGGTGGAGGTGATTCCGCGCGCGCTCGAAGGCGACGAACTGCGCGAGGTGATGGCGGCCTCGCACGTCCTCGGCGTGCGGTCGCGCACCAAGGTGCGCGAAGCGCACCTGGAGCACGCCGGCCGCATGCTGGCCATCGGCTGCTTCTCGGTGGGGACCGACCAGGTGGCCATCGCCGACGCGGCGCGGCGCGGCATTCCGGTGTTCAACGCGCCGTACGCGTCCACGCGCAGCGTCGCCGAGCTGACGATGGGCTGCCTCATCGCGCTGGCCCGCCGGCTGGGCGACAAGAGCGGGGCGCTGCACCGCCACCATTGGGACAAGTCGCTGGCCGGCGCGCACGAAGTGCGCGGCCGCACCATCGGCCTGATCGGCTATGGCCACATCGGCCAGCAGGTGGGGCTGCTGGCCGAGGCGTTCGGCATGCGGGTGCTCTTCCACGACATCCTCAAGAAGCTGCCGCTCGGTCTGGCCCGGCCGGTCCCCGAGCTGGATCGGCTGCTCGAGGAGGCCGACTTCGTCTCGCTCCACGTGCCCGAGACGCCGCGCACCGTGGGACTCATCGGCACCGCACAGCTCCAACGCATGCGGCCGGGCAGCTACCTGCTCAACCTGTCGCGCGGCAAGGTGGTGGACGTGGCGGCGTTGCGCGAGGCGCTGGCCGGCGGGCACCTGGCCGGGGCCGCCCTCGACGTGTTCCCCAAGGAGCCGACGCCCCAAGTGGCCGAGTTCGACGTCGGCCTCACCGACCTCGACAACGTGATCCTCACGCCGCACGTCGGCGGCAACACCGAGGAGGCGCAGCGCGCCATCGGCCTGGAAGTGGCGTACGCGCTCACCCAGTTCATCGATCGCGGCTCCACCGAGGGCGCGGTCAACTTCCCGCAGGTCAACCTGCCCGAGATGCCCGGCACGCACCGCATCCTCAACATCCACAAGAACGTGCCCGGCGTGCTGGCGGCGGTGAACAACATCGTGTCCGAGGTCGGCGCCAACATCGACGCCCAGCAGCTGGGCACGTCGCGTGACATCGGCTACCTGGTGATGGACGTCAACCGCGAGCTGTCCGACGAGGTGCACAGCCGCATCTCGGCGCTGCCGATGAACGTGCGCACGCGTATCCTCTACTGACGATGGGGCACGTCCTGCAGGCGCGGGATCTGACCGGGCCGGTCACGGCCATGCCGGCCGCCGTGCGGCTCGCGCCCGCCGCCGCCGACGTCGCCGATCTGCTGCACGACGAATCGCGCATGGCCGCGCCAGCCGTGGCGTCGGTGGCCGAGCCGGCCACGGTGGCCGAGCTGCGCCAGGTGTTGCGCTGGCACGCCGATGGCGGCCACGCGGTGACCGTGAGCGGCGCCCGCACCGGCGTGACTGGCGGCGCCGTGCCAGAGCCGGCCACGCACCTGGTGTCCACGGCGCGGCTGCGTGGCGTGGTCGCGCTCGATCTGGCCGCCGATCCACCCACTGTCCGCGTGCTCGCCGGCACGCCGCTGCGCGACCTGCAGGCGCTCCTGGCGACGCACGCGCGCGGTTGGATGCTGCCGCTCGACCCCACCGAGGCCAACGCCTCGATTGGCGGCATGGTGGCGACCAACGCCGCCGGTTCGCGCGGCTACCGCTTCGGCGCCACGCGCGACTGGGTCGTGGGTCTCACGGTGGAGCTGGCGTCGGGCCGCACGCTCGAGCTGCGCCGCGGCGCCGACGCAGCCGACGGCGATGCCGTGACGCTGGCCGATGGCGCGACGACGCGGGTGGCGCATCTGCCGGCCATCCCCAAGCCGCCGACCAAGAACTCGATTGGCTACGGCTTCACGCCGGGCGGCGACGTGCTCGACCTGTTCGTCGGCAGCGAGGGCACGCTCGGCGTGGTCAGCGAGGTGACGCTGCGATTGACGCCGGCCGATACGTCGCGGCTCGTGCTGCTCCAGTTCTTCGCCCGGGTGGCGCAAGCCTTCTCGTTCATCGAAGGGGTGCGCCACAACGGCCTGCTGCAGACGACGGCGATCGAGTTCATGGACGCGCGATCGCACGAACTGGCGCGCGACACCGGCAAGCCCGAGGTGCTGCGCGTGCTGGCGCTGGCGCCGCCCGGCAGTTGCTCGGTGATGGTCGAGGTTGCCTACGACGCGGCCACGGAAGAGCCGTTCGAACACCTCCTGCCCGCGCTCGAGGACGTCGGGGCGGATGTCGATGCCGGACTGGCCGGGTTCGACGAGCAGTCGTTGCGCGACATCCGCGTCTTCCGCCACGCCGTCCCGGAACGTATCAACGCGTTGATCGCCGAGCGGCGCCAGCAGCATCCAACGCTGCACAAGATCGCCACCGACATGGCGGTGCAGAACGACGACCTGCGCTGGGTCTACGAGCTCTATACGGCTCGGCTGACCGACGCGGGACTCGACCACGCCGTGTTCGGCCACGCCGGCAACAACCACTTCCACGTCAACATCCTGCCGAGGAACGACGAGGAGCTGCGGCGCGCCAAGGCGATCTACCCGGAGTTCGCCGCCGCCATCGTCGCCCGCGGCGGCTGCGTGTCGGCCGAGCACGGCATCGGCCGCATCAAGAAGCACTTCCTGCCGGTGCAGTACGACACCGCGGTGCTCGACACGATGCGCGCCGCCAAGCGCTGGCTCGACCCCGACTGGCGGCTCAACCCGGGCGTCCTGATCGATCCGTAGCGATTCAGGCGCGCTCGGGGTCGGCCGCCGCCGGCGTCCGCGTGCCCGCGCCCGGGATCAGCATCGGCACCGTCCGGCGATAGTTCGAGTACGACGCACCGTGCTCGTGCGCCAGGTCGCGCTCCTCGAACTGGATCGCCACGACGATGTAGGCCGTCGTCGCCAGCGCGAACATCAGGTGCGTCACCGTCATCGTCGGCGCCGCCCAGAACGCGATGATGAAGCCGAGATACAGCGGATGGCGCACGACGCGATACGGCGCCGGCGTGGCGAAGTGGACGTGCGTGTAGTGCCGCCCCATCGCGTGCAGCCACACCTGGCGCAGCCCGAACAAGTCGAAGTGGTTGATGTAGAAGGTCATCACCAGCACCTGCAGCCAGCCCGCCGCGAACAGCGCCCAGAGCAGGCCGCGCGCCACCGGGTGCTCGACGTCCCACACCACGCCGCCCAGCGGCTGCCACTGCCAATACATGAGGTCGAGGGCCAGGCTGGCACACAGCACATAAGTGGAGCGCTCGATGGCCCACGGCACCGTCTGGGTCAGCCAGGCCTTGAACCACCGGCGGGCCATGACGCTGTGCTGGATCGCAAAGATCGAGAGCAGCCCGAGGTCGACGGTCAGGGCCGTCCAGAACGGAGTCGTCGGCGGACCGTCGAGGGCGCGAGGGGCGAACCCGCCGACGAACGCGATGGCGTAGAGGAACGTGGCCAGGAACAGCAGGTACGCCACGACGCCGTAGATGAGGAACAGCACACGCGTCACCATTGGACCCTCCAGGTCGGCAGGATGCCGAAGCCGCCGAGCGTCGGCCAATCGGCCCAATGTCCCGACTTCGCTACAATTCCCGCCGTGCACCGCGACGAATGTCCCGGTGCCTGCTCAGCCAATCGGAGACGCGTGAGGAAAGCCGCCACCCGCCACGTCGTCCGCTACCACCAGGCCGCCGACGGCGTCCGCCTGGCGTGGGCCGAATCGGGCTCAGGGCCGCCGCTTGTCAAGGCCGCCACCTGGCTGACCCACCTCGAGTACGACCTCGACAGCCCGGTCTGGCGCCACTGGACCCGGTTCTTCGCCGAGCACTTCCGCTACGTGCGCTACGACGAGCGCGGTTGCGGCATGAGCGACTGGGACTACCGCGACCTCTCGTTCGACCGCCGCGTCGACGACCTGGAGGTGGTGATCGACGCTGCAGGCATCGCCGAGCCGTTCATCTTGTTCGGCATGTCGCACGGCGCCGCCGTCTGCATGGCCTATGCGCTGCGGCACCCCGAGCGCGTGTCGCGGATGGTGCTGTGCGGCGGGTTCACCAAGGGCGCACTCAGGCGCGACGACGCCAGCGCCATCTACAAGGCGATCATCGAGCTGGCCAGCCTGTGGGGCAGCGACAACCCGGCGTTCCGTCAGGTGTTCACGTCGCGGTTCATCCCCGAGGGCACCGACGAGCAGATGCGCTGGTTCAACGATCTGTGCCGCAAGACTGTGGCGCCGGAGATGGCCGGTGAGCTGTTGCGGGCCCGGGCCGAGACCGACGTGTCGGCGCTGGTGCCGCAGGTGCGCACGCCGACGCTGGTCTTGCACGCGCGCGCGGACGCGGTGGCGCCGCTCTCCGAGGGCCGGCTGCTCGCCGCAGGCATCCCCGGCGCGCAGTTCGTCGAGCTCGACTCGAAGAACCACGTGCTGCTCGAGCACGAGCCGGCGTGGGGACGCTTCCAGGAGGCGGTGCTGGACTTCACCGGCCAGCCGGCGGACGCCGCCACCGGCGGCGCCGCCTTCGCGACCCTGTCACGGCGCGAGCGCGAGACGCTGGCGCTGCTGGCGGAAGGCCTCAGCAATGCGCAGATCGCCGAAAGGCTCGGCATCAGTGAGAAGACGGTGCGCAATCACCTCTCGCACCTCTTCGACAAGCTGGGGGTGTGGTCGCGCACGCAGGCCGTGGTCTTCGCCCGCGATCACGGCTTCAGCGGCTAGTGCTGCGCCACCGGCGGCGTGACGCTCGATGCCGGACGCGTGCCCTTGAGGATCCAGCGCTGGATGCGGCGTCCGTTGCCGGCCTCGCCGGTGTACATCCGGTTCTTCGAGTCGATGGCGATCATGTGCGCGCGGATGAACTCGCCGGCCTGACGTCCCGGCCGCCCGAAGCGGTCGAGGATGGCCAGATCGCGGCGGCGCAGGATCCACACCCGCTGATTCGTGCCGTCGATCAGATAGAGCAGCGTCTGCCCGGGATCGCGTGACACCTGCAGGCTGAAGCCGCTGCCCGAGCCGCCGGTCTCGGGCCGCACGAAGCGCTCCATCAGGTACTCGCCGTTCTGGCGGAACACCTGGATGCGGTTGCCGCGGCGATCCGAGACGTAGATGAGGCCGTCCTTGGTGCCGACCAGGCCGTGCAGCGTCGAGTACTGCTGCGGCGGGCTCTTCGGATCGACCGGGTAGGTGTACTTCTCGTCGTCGCGCGGCACCTTGCCGTAAGCACCCCAGTGGCGCTTGTACTTACCAGTGGTCGCGTCGTACACCACCACGCGCTTGTTGATGTAGCCGTCGGCGATGAAGATCTCGTTCGTCTTCGGCTCCACGTAGAAGTTGGCGGGGCCGCCCAGGTGATCGGGATCGTTGCTGCCCTGGTTCACGCCCGGCTCGCCGATGGTCAGCAGGTGCTTGCCGTCCTGCGTGAACTTCATCACGTGCATGCCGTTGCTGGTGCCGGTCCAGACGTCCCCGTGGTGGTCGAGGTAGATGCCGTGCTCCTGGTCGTACCAGGTGTAGCCCGGGCCCGGGCCGCCCCAGGCGCGCAGCACCTTGCCCTGCTCGTCGAGCTCGAGCACCGGCGGGGCCGGGATGCAGCAATCGGCGATTGGCGGCTTCACCGCGGCGCCGATCTCCTGCGGCGTGAGGCTCGACGGCATGTGGATCACCCACAGGTGGTCCTCGTCGTCGGCGAAGATGCCGCGGATGTCGCCCCAGATCCAGTCGTTGGGCAACGTCGGCGGCCACGTCGGGTCGATCTCGTAGATCGGCAGGCGATCCGCCGTGGGCGAGCCCGGCGCGGGCTTGGCGTTGGCGCCCTGCGCGGCCGCCCCGGTTGGTGCCACGAGCGTGAGCAGCAGGAGCGCCAGCGGGATGCGTGTCGTCACGGCCGAGAGCTTAACCATTTGTAATCGGCTCTGTCACGGTGACAACTCCTGCGGCTCACCCCGTTGTAAACGTGACAGAGCTGATTACAACCGGGTACAGTCGATGCGTGGGCTGGCGGCTCGAACACACCTATGCGGCGCTGCCCGCGATCTTCCACAGCGCGGTGACGCCGACGCCGGTGCGCGCGCCGCAGTACGCCGTGTTCAACACCGTGCTGGCCGGCGCGCTCGGCCTCGACGTGGCCGCCCTCGATTCCCCCGATGGCGCGGCGATCTTCGCCGGCAACGCGCTGCCCGAGGGCGCGCGGCCGCTCGCCCAGGCCTACGCCGGGCACCAGTTCGGCCACTTCACCGGCCTCGGCGACGGCCGGGCGATCCTGCTCGGCGAGCAGATCGCGCCCGACGGCCGCCGCCTGGACGTTCAGCTCAAGGGCGCCGGCCGCACGCCGTACTCGCGCCGCGGGGATGGCCGCGCCGCGCTCGGTCCGATGCTGCGTGAGCTGGTCATCAGCGAAGCGATGCACGCGCTCGGCATCCCCACGTCGCGCAGCCTCGCGGTGGTGGCCACCGGCGAGATGGTGCAGCGCGAGCAGCCGCTGCCTGGGGCCGTGCTCACCCGCGTGGCGTCGAGCCATCTGCGCGTGGGCACGTTCGAATGGGCGGCGGCGCATCGCGACGTGGCGGCGCTGCGTGCCCTCGCCGACTACACCATCGCCCGCCACTATCCGGAACTGGCCGACGCGCCCGACCCGCACCTGGCGCTCTTCGCGGCCATCGCCGAGCGCCAGGCGCAGCTGCTGGCCCAGTGGCAGCTGGTGGGCTTCGTCCACGGCGTGATGAACACCGACAACATGGCGCTGTCGGGCGAGACGATCGACTACGGCCCGTGCGCGTTCATGGATCGCTACGATCCGGCCACGGTCTTCAGCTCGATCGACGAGCAGGGCCGCTACGCTTACGGCAACCAGCCGCCGATCGCGCAGTGGAATCTGGCCCGGCTGGCCGAGGCGATGCTGGCGCTGTTCGACGACGACCGGCCGCGGGCGATCGAGCGCGCCAACCAGTCGATCCTGGCGTTCGAAGATCGCTACAAGCACCACTGGCTGACCGGAATGCGCGCCAAGCTGGGCCTCTTCACCGCGGACGACGGCGACGCCGCGCTGGCCGAGTCGCTGCTCGCCTGGATGCAGGACACCGGCGCCGACTTCACCAACACGTTCCGCCTGCTGAGCGACGACGAGGCCACCCAGGCGATGGCCACCGCCGATGCGGCGTTCCGCGAGTGGCGCGGCCGGTGGCAGATGCGTCGCGCGCTGCAGCCGCAGCCGGCCCACGAGTCGATCGCGCTGATGCGCCGCCGCAACCCGGCCGTGATCCCGCGCAACCACAAGGTGGAAGACGCGCTTGCGGCTGCGACCGACGCCGCCGATCTGCGGCCCCTGGAGCGCCTGCTGGCCGCGTTGTCGGCGCCGTACGACTACGCCACGGCCAGTACGGACCTCAGCACGCCGGCCGCGCCCGACGCCATCCCGTACCGCACGTTCTGCGGCACGTAGGCGGAGTGCTGTCGTAGGGCAGAGCTTCAGCTCTGCCGGTGCTCGCGGATCAGCCGGTCACCAGCGCCCGCTGGCGCCGCCGCCGCCCGAGCGTCCGCCGCCGAAGCTTCCCGACGAGCCCGACGACCCCGAGCCGCCGCCGCTCGACGAGCCGCTGCCGCCGCCCCACACCCAGCCGCTCTTCCCCGACCCGCTCGTGCCGCGCAGTGACCCCCGAAAGCCCGCGCGCCCGCCGACGCGCCACCCCACCACCAGGAACACGATCGCCACGCCCAGCAGGATCCAGAACGCGATCGGGATGTCGGTGAGCGCCGCCATCGCCAGCGGCAGGCCGGCGAAGAAGGCGCCGAACAGCATCGGGAAGCCGGCGCGGACGCGCGCCCCGGCACCAGCGAACACGGTGCCGATGATCACGAAGATGCTGAGGAACGGCACCAGCACGTAGGCCAGCTTGGGATCGGTGCGCGACGACGCCTCGGCCGCGGCCAGCGCCTGCCGCTCGGCCTCGGTGAGCGGCTGGTTGCGCCGCACGATGGCCGCCACACGCTCGGTGCCCTCGATGATGCCGCGCGGGTAGTCGTTGGCGCGGAAGGCCGGCAGGAACGTCTCGCGGATGACCTGACCGGCCAAGCCGTCGGGCAGCACCGCCTCCAGCCCGTAGCCGACCTCGATGCGCATCTCGCGCTTGTTGGGCGCGACGAGCACCAGCACGCCGTTGTCCTTGCCGCGCTGGCCGATGCCCCAGGCGGCGAACAGCTGGTTGGCGTAGTCCTCCACGGTGAAGCCGTCGAGCGTCGGCACGGTGGCCACGGCGATCTCGGCGGTGGTCTCCCGCTCCACGGCCTCGACCAGCGCGGTCAGCCGGGCCTCGTCGTCGTCGCTGAGCAGGCTCGCGAAGTCGTTGACGGCTCCGTCGGGCGAGGGCAGGGTCGGTTGCGCAAACGCCTCGGCCGGCCAGGCGGCCAGGCCCACGACGAGCAGCATCGCGACGATTCGCGCCCGGCCGATGGTCATTCGCCGACAGGGTACCCCGATCGCGGTATCGTAGAGACCCCGAGAGGATGCCCATGACGCGCGTGATGCACACCCTGACCCTGATGTTGGTGACCGTGGCCACGACCGTGGCGCTGGCCGAGCAGACGGCGCCGCGCCGGTCGCTGCTGGCGACGGCGTCGTTCAGAGAGACGGCGCCCGACGTCTACAACGTGAAGTTCGACACCAGCGCCGGCGAGTTCGTGATCCGCGTCACGCGTGCCTGGGCGCCCAACGGCGCCGACCGCTTCTACAACCTGGTGAAGAACGGCTTCTACGACGACGTGCGGTTCTTCCGCGCCGTGCCCAACTTCATGGTGCAGTTCGGCATCCACGGCAACCCGGCGGTGGCCAAGGTGTGGCAGAGCGCGCGCATCCCGCCCGACAAGGTCACGCAAAGCAACAAGAAGGGCTTCATCACCTTCGCGATGGGCGCCACGCCCGACACCCGCACCACGCAGGTGTTCATCAACTTCCGCAACAACACCAACCTCGACTCGATGGGCTTCGCGCCCTTCGGCGAAGTGGTGAGCGGCATCGAGAACGTGGACAAGATCTTCACCGGCTACGGCGAGGGCGCGCCGCGCGGCAGCGGCCCGCCGCAGGCCCGCGTGGTGGCCGAGGGCAACGCCTATCTGACCAAGGCGTTCCCGAAGATGGATTACATCAAGACGGCGACGATCGTCCCGTAGCGCGCCGATCGGCGCGGAACGCCGTCGGCGTCGTGCCCTCGAGCCGGCGGAACGCGTCGTAGAGTGCGGAGCGCGAGCGGAAGCCCGCTGAGGCGCCGATGCCCTCGATGGTGTAGCGGTCGCTGGCCGGATCGACGAGCTGGGCCTTCACGTCGTCCACGCGCCGCCGCATCACGAAGTCGCGGAAGCCGAAGCCGCCGAAGCGGTTGAGCGCTTCCGACACCTGGTGCGGCGTGGCGCCCGCAGCCGCGGCCAGCTGCGCCAGGGTCAGGTCGGGCCGCGCGAACAGCCGATCGCGCGACAGCGCCTCGTCGATCCGCCCGCGCAGGTCGCGGACGCCGTTCTCGTCGAGGGCCGACCGTTCGTAGCGAGGCGCGTCGTTGCTGCCCGCGACCACCGGTGTCAGGCGCCGCGCGACCGATCGCGCGCTCACCCACATCACCAGCGCCACGAATCCGGCGGCGAAGACCAGCGGCACCACGGCCCGCACCGCCGGGACATGGCCCAGGTCCATCCGCGCGATCTGCGCGACGTTGACCAGGGCCAGGAAGCCGGCCACCCAGGCCGGCGGCACCAGGGCGTCGGTGTCCGCATCACGCGGCCGCCACGCCGCGCAGGCGCTGAGTGCGGTCGCGCCGAGCGCCACCGGCAGCAGCCAGACGAACGGCACCCGGGTATCCAACCCGAGCGCCGCCCGCGCGACCAGCACGAACAGGTAGACCGCTGCTGGCACGGCCAGCCATCCGCTGAACGCCCGCATCCACCCGGCGGCCTGACGCGTGTAGACGACCGCGAGCGGAAACGCCACGAGTCCGAGCAGGTTCACGGCGTGATCCACGGCCGGCGTCGCCGGCGCCAGGCCGGCCAGCCGGGCGCTGATCAGCGCGCCGACGGCGGCCATCAGCAGCAGCGCGCCGCCGAGCACCCGCGGGTCGGCGCCTCGATCGGCGCGCGGCCACACCAGCGGCAGCCCCAATGCCGCGCCGACGCCCGATCCGACCAACCCGACCACCGCCAGTTCCTGCACGCCCATCACCGCCACTCCAGTCTCGGTGTCCCGGTGGTGTCCAGGTGCCAGGCACTGAACAGTGTTGAGTGCCTGGCACCAGCACTGACGACGCCACCCCGTGGCGCGTTCATTGTCCGGGCCGTTCGGCGCGCACAGATCCGCGCCGCAGACGCCTGGGCCGCCGTCGTCCAATCCGATCGACATGCCCATCCACATTCTGCGCGTTCTCGTCCTGGCCGGGCTCGGCCTGTCGGCTGTGGTGACCGCCACCACACAGGCCCCAGCCGAACCCTTCGACCTGGTGATCGCCGGCGGCCGGGTGATCGACCCTGAGTCCAACCTGGATGCGGTGCGTCACGTCGGCATCCGCGGCGACCGCCTCGCGGCCGTGAGCCCCGAGCCCCTGGCAGGCCGGGAGACCATCGACGCCCGCGGGCTGGTCGTGGCCCCCGGGTTCATCGACCTGCACCGCCACGCCCACGGCGACCAGAGCCACCGCTACGCCGCCCGCGACGGCGTCACCAGCGCGTTCGAGCTGGAGATCGGCGCGCAGGACGTGGACGCGTGGTATCGCGGCATGGGACCGGCGCGGCTGATCAACTTCGGCGTCGCCGCCAGCCACATCGGCGCGCGGATGCAGGTGCTGGGCGACAAGGGCTTCCTGCTGCCGACGGGCGCCGGGCGCGGCCCGGCGACGCCCGACCAGGTGGCGCGAATCGTCGCGTTGCTGGACGCCGGTCTGGCGGCCGGAGGCGTGGCCGTGGGCACCGGCCCGGCCTACACGCCGGGCGCCTCGGCCGACGAACTGGCCGCGGTGTTCCACACCGCCGCCCGCCACGGCGCTCTCGTCTTCGCGCACATGGGCGGCGCCGCCGGCGGCCTCACGGCGATGCTCGACCTCGCCGCCACGACGAAAGCGCCGCTGCACATCGCGCACATCAACAGCACCGCCGGCGACGACATCCGCGCCTGGCTCGACACTGTGACCGCCGCCCGCGCCACGGGCACGGACGTGACCACCGAGGTGTATCCCTACACGGCTGGCGCCACGTTGATCCAGTCGGCACTCTACGACGGCTGGGAGTCGTGGCCCGACGCCCGCTTTGCGACGTTCCAATGGGCGGCGACGGGGGAGCGGCTCACGCGCGAGAGCTTCGGACGCTACCGCGCCCAAGGCGGATCGGTGATCGCGCACGGCAACACCGAGGCGATGCTGCGCGTCGGCATCGCCGATCCCACGCCGCTCATCGCCAGCGACGGCGGTCGCGACTTCGAGGACCGGCCGACGCATCCGCGCGCCTCGGGCACGTTCGCCCGCGTGCTCGGCCACTACGTGCGCGACGAGCAGGTGCTCACGCTGTCCGACGCGGTCCGCCGCATGACGCTGGCCCCGGCGCAGCGTCTCGAGTCACGCGTGCCCGAGATGCGCGACCGGGGGCGCATCCGCGTCGGCGCCTTCGCCGATATCACAGTGTTCGATCCAGCCACTGTGATCGACACGTCCACCTACACCAACGCCGCATCTTTCTCGAAGGGCATCGTGCACGTGCTGGTCAACGGCGTGCCGGTGGTGCGCGGCGGCGAGATCGACGACAAGACGGTGCTCTTCGGCCAGCGCGTGCCGATCGGCGTCAGGATGCCTGGCCGCCCGATTCGCGCCTCGCGCGTCGGCCACCTGCCGGTCAGGTAGGAGGTCGCTGGAGCAACGCGGGCCAGTTGACGATGAGCTTGGCGGCTTGGGAGCTGACGGGCGCAACCCTCACGACGAACGTTTGGCCGTCTGGCGTCACGTCGAATTGCGGATACAGCACCGCGTTGTCGCCGAACCACACGTTACGGCGCAGTTGGAACAACGGCGTCGGCTCGCCGAAGCGCAAGGTGTCCCCAGCCCGCTCGACTGTCACTGCCGTCACGAAACCCGTCGGCGCCAGGAAGTACAGCTCGCGGCCGTCGCCCCGCCACCGGGCGTTGCGGCCGCCGGCCGGTGTGACCCGCACCGGCGCGACCGAGTCCGTCAGTCGCCTCACATAGACGTTCCACTCTCCGCCGGCATCGGAGTCGTAGGTCACCCACTGGCCATCGGGCGATGCCGACGGCCCGGCCTCGTTGTCGCTCGTCGTCGCCCAGGGTTGAAGTTCACCGGCCGGCGTGAGGAGCATCAGGTCGTACGACGCGCCCGGCACACGGGCGATCGCTCTGACCAGCAGACCGGCGGCGGTGGGTTGCACCCGTTGTGAGTTGACCGAAACGGTGCTGGTCCTCTCGAACAACGTCTCGTCCGACGCGTCAGTGCGAAGCTCTCGTCGGAACAGCGCCGGCTGGTTGTCGACATTTCGCGTGAAGTACACCGATCGGCCATCGGCAGCCCAGGCCACGCCGCCGTGGAACACGGTGCCGGACCCGGTCATCCGTACCGGCGCGGAGCGCTCGAGGTCGGCCACCCACACGCCTCCTGCTCGAGCGATGGCGATGGTCGAGCCGTTCGGCGCGATTGAAAACGACACCGCGTCCTGAGCCAGCGTTCGCTTCGAGCGTCCTTGCCGGTCGCGCACCTCCAGGGTCGCCTGTATTGTGATTGTGGCATCACTCGACACCACCATCGTCGGCGGCACCGTCATCGAGGTCGAGAAGCCGTGACGGTTGTTGCCGCCCAAGTGCGGTGACAGCGACCGCGCCTCGCCGGTGAAGGCGAGCTTGGCGGCGTCGAATGGGCGGGCCCACAGCACGCGCTCCGTCGCCCACAGCAGATGCCCGTGCGCGTAGAGAGGGATGCCGGTGCCCTGCGTGTCGGGCAGTAGAATCGGATCGTCTCTGTCGTCGAGATCCCCGACGTAGATACCACCCGCGTTCCCTCCTGCGACCCGAAACACGAAGCGCGTGCCGTCCGGCAGGAACCCGCCGAAGTCATACCGTCCCACGTCGCCGCTCAACCGCGTCCGGGTCAGGGGCCGCGACGTGCCATCGGCGACCCGGATGGCGATCATCGGAATCAACTGGCTCGAGAACACGATGTCGCCGCCGGGGCTCCAGCCGCACGCCGTCGGAATCCAGGCCGTCGGGCCGACGTCGCGAGCGGCGCCGCCAGGAATCGACACCACCCGCATGCGGGCGTTGACGTGGATGGCCAACGACTGGCTGTCGGGTGCCCAGCACATCACGCCTTGTGTTCCGACTTCCTGGAGCAGCCGCGTCGGCTCGGGCTCGTCGAGGCGCCTGAGCCATACGCCCTGGGCGTTGTCGTACGCCACATAGCGGCCGTCTGGTGACACGAAGCCCGTCGGCGACTCCGACAAGCTCACCTCGGCCTGAATCGCCGCTCCCGCCGCTCCCCCTTCAGGTGCAGCGGTGCCGAACGAGCCGCCGGCAGCGGCCAACGCGACGCCAATGCCAGCGACGGCGGCGGCCCACGCAGCCCGCTCCCGCAACGCCATCCCGCCCGGCGGCCGCGGCTCGTCGGCGACCGCCGTTCTGGCGCTGGTCGAGCCGGTGAGCGTCTGGATCGCGAAGGCGAGATCCGCCGCCCCCTGGAATCGCGCCGCCGGATCCTTTTCGAGACAGCGGTGGATGATCCGCTCGAGTGCGGGTGGCACGTCGGAGCGTCCACTGCCGAGCTCCGGCGGATCGTCCTTGAGCACCGCCGACATGGCATCGGCGCCGGTCTCGCCGCCGAAGGCCCGACGCCCGGCGACCAACTCGTAAAGCACGCAGCCCAGCGAGAAGAGATCCGCTCGCGCGTCGACGGCCTGGCCACGCATCTGCTCTGGGGCCATGTAGCCGGGCGTGCCGAGCGCCGTTCCAGGGCTCGTGCCTGCCGCCGTCGAGGCGATGGCCTGCTGAGCGTCATGGTCGACCAGCCGCGCCAACCCGAAGTCGAGCACCTTCACCCGGCCGTCGCTCGAGACGATCACGTTCTCGGGCTTGAGATCGCGGTGGAGGATCCCGCGGGCATGCGCGGCGGCGAGCGCCTGCGCGATCTGCAGCGCGATGTCGACGGCGCGGCGCACTGGCACCCGCGTGCCGGGGGGCTCGAGGGCGCGCCGCACGGTCTGGCCCTCGACCAGCTCGGTGACCAGGAACGGCACGCCCCGGTGGTCTCCGGTGTCGTAGATGGCCAGGATACTGGGATGGCTCAGCGCCGCCAGCGCGCGCGCTTCCTGCTCGAACCGGCGCAGCCTTGCCTCGGGTGGCTCCGACACGCGCTCGCCACCGGCGTCGCCACCGATTGCCCCGGGCAGCACCTTGATCGCGACGTCGCGATGGAGACGCGTGTCCCGGGCCCGGTAGACCTCGCCCATGCCGCCGGCACCCAGGGGCGCGACGACTTCGTACGGACCGAGCTTCGTGCCCGGAGCCAGGGCCATGACCGGCGCGGATTATGGCACGGCGGCAGCGAGCTGGCCGTCAACCCCAGACGCCGAGGGCGCGACGCACGGCCACGATCTGCCCGACGTGATACGCGACGTGGTCGGCGGCGAGCAGGATCGCCCGCAGGTAGGTCTGCTCGGGCTTGCCGGTAGGCACCGCGGCCGTCAGGTCGTCCACCTCGCGCGCCAGGCGCTGCAGCTCAGCACGCGAGCGCACGCACGCGGCAATACTCGCCTCCCAAGCGGCGTCGTCGGGCGGCGCGGCCGACTGCGGCCAGTAGTCGCCCGGCCACGCCAGGTCGTGCGAGTACTGCGCGTTCACGCAGAAGTCGAGGATGTCGTCCTGGGCGATGCGGATGTGCTCCAGTAGCTCCCACGGCGAGTGCTCGAATCCGAACGGCCGCTCGCCGCGCGCGTGCGCCGGCAGCTCGCCCACCGCCTTGTCGAAGCCGACGTGCGCGTCCTCCCAGTCGAGGACCCGCACGAGATGGTCGCGCACCGCATCCAGAGGCTCTCGCATCGCGGTCGGCCTTTCCGCCCGGCGGCCCGCGGGAGGCGTCGCGGGCGGGCACCGCGCAGCTTACTCCAGCGCCGCGTCCGCCCGTCTACGGCTGAGCGGTGAACGCGTAGGCCAGCCGCTCGGGGTCGAAGCCCGGCACCGCCACGAGGATGTCGACGAGGCCTGCGGCGAGGGGCGGCGTCACCACGTCGAGACGCGTGCCGTCCACCACCACGACCGCCGATGCCGGCACGCCGCCGATCGTCACCGTGGTGCCGGCCGTGAACCCGGCGCCGGTGATCTGCAGCGTGGTGCCGCCGGCCGCCGGCCCGACGCGGGGAGATACGTCGCTGACCACCGGCGAGGTCACGCGCACGAACACGTCGGCCACGCCGTTGACGTCGTTGGGCACCAGCGCGGCGCCCGTCGAGCGGTAGACCAGCACGCGGCCATCGGCGCTGATCGCCGCCGCGACGCTCGACCCGCTGGCACCGATCTGGTCACCCACGCTCGCCTGACTCGTCGCGCCGGCCGCGCGATCGTGCACGAACGCATTGCGCGGCGGCACGGTCACCCAGCTCGCCGGCGCGCGGTCGTAGGCCACGTGCCGGCCGCTGCCGTCCACGGCCGGCAGGTCGGCGACGCCCCCCGCCGCGGTGACGACGCGGATCTGACCGGTGGTGAGGTCCGCCACGAGGATGTCGCGCCCGCCGGGCAGCCCGAAGGCCCACGCGGACTGACGGTCGGCGCTGAATGCCACATGGCGGCCGTCGCCGCTGATCGCCGGATCGCGCGGCTGCACGAACCGCGCCCCCATCGTGGCGCGCAGATCGATTCGAATCGTGCGCCTGGTGGTGAGGTCGTGAACGAAGATGTCGGACTCGCCGTTGGTGTCGCCGCGCGCCAGATCGGGCGCCGTGGACGCGAACGCCACGCGCGTGCCGTCGGCGCTGATCGAGGGCGGGCTCGGTGCCGGATCGCCGGCCGCCTGCCGGCCGCCGCTGGCGACGCTCACGCGAGCGGTGCGCCTGCTGCCGCGGTCGTGCACGAACACATCCCAGCGCTGGTTGGTGTCGCCGCTCACCAGGTTGGGCGCGTCCGACACGAACGCCACCACCTGCCCCGTGGCGCTCAGCGCCGGGAAGCGGCTGGTGCCGGCGGCCTCGGCCCCCGTGCTCGACACGCTGACCCGCGTGGTGCGCATCGAGCCGCGGTCGTGGACGAACACGTCGGGCCGCTGGTTCGTGTCGTGGACGAACGCCGTCCCGGACGACTCGAACGCCACGATCGAGCCGTCGTCGTTCAGCGCCGGACTGCTGCCGCCGCCGCCCTCGAGGCCGCCGTCGGCCACGCTGGCGCGCGACACGCTGTTGTCGTTCACGTCGTGCACGAACACGTCGGCGCGGCCGTTGAGGTCGCTGGCCACGACGCCCGGCGCATCGGTGGTGAACGCCATCACGCGGCCGTTGCCGCTCACCGCGGGCCGGCCGGTGGCCGGCTGGGCGATCTGATCGCCACTCTCGGTGATGCTGACGAGCCCGCGCACGAACATGCGCGTGTCGCGCACGAACACGTCGCGCAGCTGGTTCGTGTCGCCGCCCACGAGCGTCGCCGCGGTGGACGAGAACGCCACCACGCGGCCGTCGGCACTCAGCGCCGCGATCCCGCTCGAGATCGGCGACGCGCCGGACGGCGTCGCCGTCTGGGCGTTGAGCGACGACAGGCTCACGCGGCTGGTGCGCCCGGTGGCGCGATCGTGCAGGAACACGTCGCTGACGCCGTTCGTGTCGCCCGCTACGAGGTTGGCGGCGTCGGACTCGAACACCACGTAGCGGCCATCGCGGCTGATCGACGGCCCGCGGCTGCCGAACGGGCCGTCGGCCTCGGCGCCGCCGGTGGCCACGCTCACGCGCACCGTGTCGCCGGTGACGCGGTCGTGCACGAACACGTCGCGATCGCCGTTGCCGTCGGGCGTCACGACGCTGGCCTCGGAATCGAACGCGGCGTAGCGGCCGTCGGCCGACAGCGCCACGCTGAACGTGTCCGCGCCGGTGGCCTGGGCGCCGCCGCTGCGCACGCTGACGCGCGTGGTCTCGCCGGTGACGCGGTCGTGCACGAAGGCGTCCAGGAAGCCGTTCGTATCGCCGCTCACCAGGTTGGCGGCGTCGGACACGAAGGCCACCAGCCGCCCATCGGCGCTGATCGACGGGCGGATGTTGCCCAGCGCGTCGCCCACCGCCTCGGCGCCGCCGGTGGCGACACTCACGCGCGTCGTGGCGCCGGTGACGCGGTCGTGCACGAACACGTCCGCCTTGCCGTTGGCGTCGCCGGCGACCAGGGTGGCGAGGTCTGAGTCGAACGCCACGAAGCGTCCGTCGGCGCTGACCGACGGCCGGCGCGAGCGCATCCCGGTGGTGCCGGTGCCCTGCGCGCCGCCGCTGGCCACGCTCACGCGCGTGGTCGTGCCGGTGGCGCGGTCGTGCACGAAGATGTCGCTCAGGCCGTTGGTGTCGCCGGGCACCAGGTTGGTGGCCGCCGACTCGAACGCCACCACGCGGCCGTCGCCGCTCAGAGCGATGCCGCCCAGGCCCGACGCGCCGCCCGTGGCCTCGCCGCCACCAGTGGCCACGCTGACGCGTGTGGTGGTGCGGGTGAGGCGATCGACCACGAACACGTCGGCGAGCCCGTTGACGTCGCCGGGCACCAGGGTGGTGGCGGCCGACTCGAACGCCACGATGCGCCCATCGCCCGACAGCGCCACGGCGAACTGGCCCGACGCGCCGCCCAGTGCCGGCCCGCCTGCCGCGGCGGCACTGACGAGCGTGGTCTGCGCCGCGGCCCCGGTGGGCAGCGCCAGCGCCGAGACCAGGGCCGCGACGCGGCCGAGCTCGAGGGACATGGGGCGCATCGAGGTTCGTGTCGTCTTATCGGCGCCAGCGGTCTCGGCCCGACAGCCGTAGTAGGCTCTGGCCCGTGCGCCTTGCCGCCGTCCTCGTGCTGTCGCTGGTCGCCGCGTCGTCCACGTCGGCCCAGACGCTCACCGACCGCCGGATCGACGCCGGCGGCACCACCCTTCGCCTCCGCTGCGGCGGCCAGCGTGCTGCCGGCGGGCCCATGGTCGTGCTGGAGGCCGGCGCGCTCAACACGCTCGACACCTGGCGTGCCGTCCACGCGCCGATCGCCGGCATCACGCGCACCTGCGCCCACGATCGGCCGGGACGCGGCGAAAGTGGACCGGCCCCCGCCGGGCTCGACCCGCGCGGCTACGTCGCCTTGCTGGCTGCCGCGCTGCGTGCGGCCGGCGAAGCGCCGCCCTACGTGCTGGTCGGCCACTCGATGGGCGGCCTGATCGCGCAGCTCTTCGTCGTCGAACGTCCCGGCGACGTGGCCGGCGTGGTGCTGGTGGATTCGTCGCATCCCGGCCAGATCCCGCGCCTGGCCAACCTGCCCAAGCTGCCGCCGCCGCCGGCGCCGCCGCCCGCCCCGGCCCCCGAGGCGATCCCGTTCGTCGCCTTCACCGAGGCCCTCGGCCCGACCCCGCCGCGGCTGACCGTGCCGCTGGCGGTGCTCACCCGCAGCCACTGGATCAAGGAAGGCGAGGACGCCGACGCCCGCGCCTGGCTGGACCGCTGGAACGTGCTGCAGCGCGAACTGGTGGCCACCTCGGCCACCGCGCGGCACGTGGTGGCGCCGAACAGCGGCCATTACGTGCAGAACGACGCGCCGGCGCTGGTCGTGGACGCCGTGCGGCGGGTGGTGGCACCGCACTGACGCCACCGATCCACGCGTCGCGGATCTGGCTAGAATCTCCCGCCAGGGAGGCACATCCCATGGACCGACGGGCACGGCACCTCTTCGGCGGTGTGGTCGCGGCGCTCGTTGGCGCCCTGGTAGTCGCGCATGGCCCGCTCTCTGCGCAGGCGCCGAAGCCCACGGCGCCGCCCACCCGCGCCGGCGCCGCGTGGGCGGTGCCACGCACGCCCGACGGCGTGCCCGATCTGCAGGGCAACTGGACCAACGAAACGCAGACGCCGATCGAACGCCTCGGCCCGCAGGGCGCCACGCTCACCGACGAGCAGGCCGCCGCCATCGAGGCGCGCGCCAAGACGGTGGAGGAGTTCCGCGCCCAGGACAGCGACCCCAACCGTCCGGCCCCGTCCAAGGGCGGCGATTCGCGGATGGCGGCGCCCGGCGAGAAGTCGTTCGTCGAGCGCATCTCGGAAGCCGCCGGCGGCGCGGTGGGCGGCTACAACGGCTTCTGGCTCGACCCCGGCGCCAACGTGATTCGCATCGACGGCGTGGCGCGCAGCTCGATCATCACCGACCCGCCCAGCGGCCGCATTCCCGCCCTGACGCCCGAGGGACAGGCGCGGCGCGACGCGCTGGCCGCCGAGGCCAAGCGCTTCGGCGAGTTCGATCACCCCGAAGTGCGGCCCCTGTCCGACCGGTGTCTGCTGTCGTTCGGCTCGAACGCCGGTCCGCCGATGCTGCCGAACTACTTCTACAACAACAACTACACCATCGTGCAGACGCGCGATCACCTGATGATCCTCAGCGAGATGGTGCACGACGTGCGCATCATCCGCATCGGCGCGAAGACGCACGCGCCGGCGCAAGTCACGCCGTGGCTCGGCGATTCCATCGGCCGCTGGGAGGGCGACACGCTGGTGGTGGAGACCACCGGCATCCACCCGACGCAGTTGCGCCAGCCGAGCATCCTGTGGGTCTACCGCGGCGCGTCGCCGGCCATCAAGGTGACCGAGCGCTTCACCCGCACCGGGCCCGACACGGTGAACTACAAGTTCACGGTGGAGGACCCGGCCACGTTCATGGCGCCGTTCTCGGGCGAGCTGCCGTTCACGCGCATCGACGAGATGATCTACGAGTACGCCTGCCACGAAGGCAACTACGCGATGCAGAACATCCTGTCGGGCGAGCGCGCCAAGGAGCGCGAGGCGCAGAAGTAGGCACGCTCCGCCCTACGTGATCCAGAAGTTCACCAGTTCCCGCATCGTCCAGACGCCGTCGATCTTCTGGAGCACCACCGTGGCCCCCGAGTAGCCGACGGCGATGGGCACCAGCGCCCGCGTGCGCGCGGCGTCGGTGAACTCGATCGACGAGAACGCCGGGTCGGTGAGAATCTCGAATCCGCCCCAGTGGCCGGGTCGAGCGGGGAAGAACCGGCTCCACCACTGGACGATCGATCGCGACCCGCCGACCGGCTGGTTGGGCACCTGCATCGCCGAGGTGGGCGTGCGCCGCGCCGTGCCGCCCACCTGCGAGATGGTGCGCGTGAGGTACTGGACGTCGTCGCGGGTCATGAAGACCACGTTGGCGAGCGTGGCCGGTGGCCGCGCCACCGGCACGTCGCGGGCGATGCCGTCGGCCGTCTTCACCGAGAGCGTGCCGAGCGCCACGACGTAGCGCGGCAGCGCGGCGGGCCATTCCGCAGCGTTCCACTGCGAGCCGAGCAGAGCGTTCCCGAGCGGCAGGAAGACCGCGTCGCGCACCGCCAGCACGTCGGCCTCGAGCGTGCCGGCGGCCGGCGCCGGCACGGCGCTGCTGCCCTCGCGCACCCAGCGCGTCAGCGCCGCCGTCAACACCCGTTCGGCGTCGTCGGGCGGGCCGTTCAGATATCGCAGGGTCGCCGCGACCACGCCGGCGGTTCCGGCGGTGGCGTCGAACGGCTCGCGCGCCAGAGCGTCCAGATCGCCGAGCGCGGCCGCGACCTCGGCAGCCGCCGCGCCCGATCCGCCTCGCGCCACGGCGGCATCGAGCCGGGCACGTCGCAGCGTGGTCCGGGCTTCCAGGCCCACGGCGCTCGCCGCGAAGCGACGCGCCACGTCGTCGAGCACCGCGACCGCTTCGCTCGATCGCCCCTCGCCGTACAGCCAGCGGCCGCGTTCGAGGTCGACGGCGCCCGGCTGCCCCAAGGTGCGGCCAATGTCGGCCGCGCGTTGCTCGACCGTGGCGCGCCTGACCTGTGCGCGGTTCACGGCCAGCGGATTGGCGGGGAACTCCGGGGTGCGGTTGGGCGGCAGCGGCAGGTCGAGTGACAGCACGTCGCCGAGTTCGACGGCCCAGGCGTCGAGGGCCGCGCGGTAGTGTCGAGCGGCGGCGTCGAAGGCCGCGTCCTGTTCGCGGACCCGGCCGGCGTAGGCCAACGCCAGCGCGCGGACGAACGCGTCGTCGGGATGCGCCTCCGCGGCGGCGACGAACGCGGCGACGGCGGCCTCGCGTCGCCCTTCGGCCTGCGCCACCTGGCCCAACCGGATCGCCGGCACCCAGGCGTCGGGTGCCGTGGCGAATCGCCGCGCATACTCGGCGAAGTGGCCGCGCGCGGCCGGCAGCGACACCGGATCGGCGAACTCGCGCTCGGCCAGCCGGGCCAGCGCCGGTCGAGCGAAGCGCGCGTCGGTCGAGGTGGCCGCCGCGGCCAGCAGGGCCCGCACCTCCGCCTCGTGCGTGGCCGTGCGCGGCGCCAGCACCACGCCGCCGATGAACGCGTTCTGGCCGGTGTCGAGCCACGCGGCGTGCAGCAGCTTGGCAGCGGCCGGGTCGGGAGCGATCCGCTCCAGCTCCGCGAACTGCTGCTGCACCACCGTCAGGCCATCGGGCAGGAACGACGCCACGATGGGCACGAAGCGCGTTACCAGTCCGTCGAGGCGACGCATCGGCAGCGGATGGGCGAACAGGGCGGGATGCGTCCGCACGAACTGCCGGACCCCTTCCAGCATGCGCGCCGCGCTCTGCGCCGTGAGCTTCGGCTGGAACATGAAGTAGCCGGTGACCAGCTCGGGCGCCCGCTCCACCCACGGGCACGGCGCATAGCGGCCGCTCTCCAGGTCCTCGACGATGGCCAGCACCTCGAAGAAGGCGTCGGTCGGATCGGGGTTGGCGCCGTCCAGGACGAAGTTGTTCCAGTTGCGCGCCAGGTGGAAGCCCTTGGTGTACCGCGCCTTGGCGGCCACCACGGTGCCGGGGGCCGCGGCGGCGATCTGCTCGAGCGACTCGAGATACGCCAGCGTGAGTCGGGTGCGCGGCAGCCGATCGATCTCCGCCAGCCGAACGGCCTCGGTGCCCCGATAGGCGTCCGCCACCCGCGCGAACCTGGCGTCGTAGTCGTCGCGGGCGTTCTGCGGGTCGTCGGCAAGGCCTTCCAGCGTCAACAGGGTCAGGGCCAGGGCGGCGGCGCGCTCGCGGTCGAGCGTCGGCACGGCGCGCCGCGCGGTGTCGATCACGCCACGTAGCCGCGCCCGATAGCCCTGTGACTGGTCGCGCTGAATCTCGGAGATGTCGAGGCCCTTCACCGCCTCGTCGAGTCGGCTCGGCTGACGCTCGGCCACGCGTTCGAGCACGGCCAGGGCGTCGCCCAGGCGCTTGGCTTGCGTGAGCCAGCCGACGGTGTGCGGGCTGTCGGGAAAGCGCCGCAGCCGCTCGGCCGCCTCACGCTGCACGGCCAGTTGCCGGCGTGTGAACATCGCTGACCCGCCGCCCGGCCAGCCCGCGTTCCAATCGATGGCCTCGACCGGGGTGTCCTGGAGCGCGGGCGCCGCCTGGCGCGCCCCCGGCGCGGCCGTGGTGACGACGAGCGCCGCCACGAGCCCGACGCCGATGCGCACGGTGCGTCTCGCCATGCCCCCTTTGGACACCGGTCCCTCCGAATCGGCCGTGTCGAGGCGCGCAGTTCGGCGCTCTCGTCGGCTGGCGCCGCGGCCGATAGATCAACCGGACACCTCGCCGTCCCCCGGCCAGGCTTCCGGAGGCCGATGACCACGCGCGCGAGTGACCCCACCACGGCTGCCGACGAGCTGGCTCAGCTGTTCGGACCGATCGCCAAGCAGACCGCCGCCTTTCCCACCGACGCCCTGGTCAACCGGATGCTCGACTTCGGCGCGGGCATCAGCGACCTGGTGTTCTCGCCCGGGCGGCCGCCGCAGGTGGAGCAGCACGGCGAGCTGACCGGCGTGCCCGTCAACGGCCTCACCACCCTCACCGCCGATCACACCGCCGTGATCGCCTGCCACCTCGTGGCGGCGCACACGCAGGCCGTGACGGCGCTGCGCGAGCAGGGCGCCTGCGACCTGTCGTACGTGCTGGGCACGCGCGCGCGCTTCCGCGTCAACGTGTTCCGGCAGCGCGGCACCTTCGCCATCGTGATGCGCGTGATCGCCACCAAGGTGCCGACGCTCGAGGAGCTGGGCCTGCCGCCGTACCTGAAGCAGATCGCCGCGTTCAAGAGCGGCATCGTGCTGGTGACCGGGCCCACCGGCTCGGGCAAGTCGTCGTCGCTGGCGGCGATGATCGACCTCATCAACGAGTCGCGCGCCGAGCACATCATCACCATCGAAGACCCGGTGGAGTTCCTGCACGAGCACAAGAAGGGCACCGTGCACCAGCGCGAGCTGCACAGCGACACGCCGACGTTCGCGCTGGCCTTGCGCGCGGCGCTGCGCCAGGCGCCCAAGGTGATCCTGGTGGGCGAGATGCGCGACCGGGAGACGATGGAGATCGCGCTCACCGCCGCCGAGACCGGCCACCTCGTGCTCAGCACGCTGCACACCATCGACGCCTCGCGCACCGTGGATCGCATCATCGGCGCCTTCGACGTCGGCGATCAGCAGGCCATCCGCATCCGCCTGGCCGCCACCTTCCGCGCCTTCATCTCGCAGAAGCTGGTGCCCAAGAAGGGCGGCGGCCGCCTGGCGCTGCTCGAGATCCTCACCTCCACCCTGCGCACGCGCGAGTACATCGAGAAGGGCGACAGCGAGGGCCGCTCGCTGCTCGACGCCATGCGCGACGGCGCGCTCGACGGCATGCAGACCTTCGACGGCGAGATCGAGCGTCTGGTGCGCGGCGGCATCATCAGCGGCAAGGTGGGCCTGCTCTACGCCACCAACCCGGCCAACCTGCGCGTGATGATGGCCGACATCGCACTGGACGACGCACCCGCTCCGGCCGAGGACAAGATCGAGGGCCTGGAGCCCGGGCTGATCAGCCAGTAAGGCCCCGAGCGGGGCGCCCGCGAGTACAATCGCGCGGCGCTCCATGCCACTGGCCGCTGGAACCCGCCTCGGTCCCTACGAGATCGTCGCGCCGCTGGGCTCGGGCGGCATGGGCGACGTCTACAAGGCGCGCGACACCCGGCTCGACCGCGTCGTGGCCCTCAAGGTGGCCAAGGACGCGTTCACCGAGCGCTTCGAGCGTGAGGCCCGGGCCGTCGCCGCCCTGAACCACCCGCACATCTGCCAGCTCTACGACGTCGGTCCGAACTTCCTGGTGATGGAGTTCGTGGAGGGCGGGCCGATCCGTCCACCCGCCACCAGCGCCCTGCTACTGGACCTCGCGGTTCAGATCGCCGACGCATTGGTCGCCGCGCACGCCGCCGGCGTCGTGCACCGTGACCTGAAGCCCGCCAACATCCTGGTGACGCGGACCGGCCGGGTGAAGGTGCTCGACTTCGGCATTGCGCTGCTGGCGCCGACGCCGTCACGCCCCGGCGAGGCGCAGCGCACCGAGATGATGACCGCCGTGGGCAGCACCGTCGGCACGGTGGGCTACATGTCGCCCGAGCAGGCGCGCGGCGAAACCGTGGATGCGCGATCCGACCTGTGGTCGTTCGGCGTGATCCTCTACGAACTGGCTACGCACGCCCGGCCGTTCGACGGCCCGACTGACGCGTTGTTCTTCGAGGCGCTGATGCACCAGGCGCCGGAAGCGGTGCGCGACCGCAACCCGCAGGTGCTGCCGGAACTCGAGCGCATCATCCATCGCCTGCTCGAGAAGGATCGCGAGACCCGCTACCAGTCGGCCGCCGATGTCCGCGCCGACCTGAAGCGCGTGAAGCGCGACAGCGGTTCGGCCGAGGTGCCGGCGGCGGCCCGGCGCGCGGCGCCGGCCGCGGCGGGCGCGCGACGCCCGCTGCTGCCCCTGGGTGCGGCGCTGGCACTGGTGCTGGCGCTGGCGCTTGCCGGTGCCTGGTGGTCGACACGCGACCCCGCCGGTGTGCGCGATGCGGACGCCACCGCGGCAGCGCCCGCGACGCCCGCAGCCCCGACCGAGCGCAGCGGTCCGTCCCAGAACTCCATCGCCGTGCTGCCATTCGTCGATCTGAGCGAGCGCAAGGACCAGGAGTACTTCTCCGACGGGCTCGCCGAAGAGTTGCTGAACCTGCTGGCCAAGACGCCGCAGCTCCAGGTGATCGCCCGCACGTCGTCGTTCTCGTTCAAAGGCACCGCCGACGATATCCCGACGATCGCCAGGAAGCTGAACGTCGCGCACATCCTGGAAGGCAGCGTTCGCAAGGCCGGCAACCGCCTGCGCGTGACCACGCAGCTGATTCGCGCCAGCACCGGCGCGCAGGTGTGGTCCGAGACCTACGAACGCGAGCTGGCCGACGTGTTCCAGGTGCAGGACGACATCGCCGGCCAGGTGGTGGCGGCGCTGAAGCTGGAGCTGGCTCCAGGGGCGGCGGCGACGTCGCAGCGGACCGCGAACGTGGCGGCCTACGAGCAGTACCTGATCGGCCGGCAGGCCTACGAGCTGGCGCTGGGCTTCAACTACCGCCCGGCTGCCGAGGCGTTCCAACGGGCCACGGAGCTGGACCCTGCCTACGCCGCGGCTCACGCCGAGCTGGCGATGGCGCGGTACAACATCTCGGCCCGCGACAGCGAGCCCACGGGTCGACAGCAGGCCCTGGCCGCCGCCGAGCGGGCTGTGGCGCTGGCACCGGCGCAGCCAGCGGGCTACATCGCCAGGGGCTACCTCCGCTTCGTCTTCAGTTGGGACTGGCGTGGCGCCCTCGCCGACCTCGAGAAGGGGCTGGCAATGAACCCGGCAGACAGCGTGGCCCAGCGCCGCTATAGCACGGTGCTGGCGGGCCTGGGTCGGCGGGCCGAAGCCGTGGTGGCGGCCAAACGGGCGGTGGACCTCGACCCGCTCTCCAGCATCGCGTGGGGGCTGTACGGCGTCTACCTCGGACAGGAAGGCCGATATCCGCAAGCTGTTGAAGCCCTGCAGCGCGCCCGCACCTTGGAGCAGGGCGAGGGCCAAGGCGTCGCCCTGCTCGGCGCTGTCCAGTTGGCCGCGGGCGATCCGGCGGCCGCTCTGGTGTCGTTTCGGGCCGCGCGGCGCGAAGATCCGCAAGTCCTCGCGGGTCACGCCCAGGCTGAATACGCACTCGGCCATGCCGAGGAGTCACAGCGCCTTCTCGACACCCTCATCGCGAAGCACCCGGAGAGCGGTGCCGTGTACATCGCCGCCACCTATGCGCGACGAGGGGCGCTCGATGAAGCCTTCCAGTGGCTCGACCGGTCGTTCCAGCAGCACAACCACTTCCTGCCGATCAACCTGAAATCCCTCGAGGCGTTCGAATCGCTGCGCCGTGACCCGCGCTACGCCGCGCTACTGAGGAAGATGGACTGGCCCGAGTGATCCGGCGGTCTGCGGGCGGGCTGATGTTCGCTCGCTCGCTTCGACGCGTTATCGCCTGAAGCACCCAAGGAGGGCCCGCATGTCGAAGGCCCGAAAGCGGACGGCACCGAAGCGGAAGTCCATCACCGGCGTGAACATCTCGCCCGACGAGCGGGTGGACCTGTACTCGCTGTCGCGCGCCCTCCCGGGCGAGTTCAAGGCCAAGAGCGGCCTGCTGCTGCCATTCCTCACCTGGGTGCAGGACCCGACGGCCGGCGACAGCGGCGGCACGCCGCTCGCCGAGCGGGTGCTGGTGGCGTGGGAACCGGGGCTCACCGATGGCCCGACCAGCTCGCGCTTCGCCGTCGTGGACTACGACGGCGACACCGACACCCTCCGTCCGCCGGCGAAATGGGACGAGGACACTCAGGCGTTCGTCGGGGTCCGCGGCAAGGTGCTCGACGCCAAGGCCACCGACGAGTTCCAGTTCCATCAGGGCGCTGCTGCAGCGCGCGCTGTCGTTCTTCGAGGAGCCTTCAGCGCTGGGCCGCCGCGTGCCCTGGGCCTTCGAAGGCAACCGGCTGATCGTGGTGCCGCACGCCGGCTACGCCGAGAACGCCTACTACGACCGGGCCAGCAAGTCGCTGCAGTTCTACTACCTGGGCGACCCGAATGCGCCGTTCTACACGTGCCTGTCGGCCGACATCGTCCACCACGAGTTCGGGCACGCCGTGCTCGACGGCATCCGGCCGCTGCTGCACGACAGCGTCACGCCCCAGGCCGGCGCCTTCCACGAGTTCGTCGGCGACTTCACGGCCATCCTGATGGCGCTGCAGAACCGCGCGCTGCGCCAGCGCATCGCCACCACGTCCAAGGGCGAGTTCGCCGACGCCACCACCCTGTCGTCGCTGGCGGAAGGGTTCGGCAAGGCGGTGTCCGGCCGGCCGTATCTGCGCAGCGCCATCAATCGCCGCAAGCTCGGCGCGCTGGCCAACGAGACCAGCGTGCACACGCTGTCGGAAGTGCTCACCGGCGCGATGTTCGACGTGCTGAAGCGGATCGGCCGCCGCTATCTCGAGTCCGAGGACGACACGACGCCGATCAAGGCGTTCTGGTGGGCCGCCGATCGCATGCTGCGCATGACCATCCAGCCGCTCGACCTGCTGCCACCGGCCGAGGTGAGCTTTCGCGACTACGCGCTGGCGGTGTGCCGCTCGCAGCAGCTGCTCGAGCCGCTCGATCCGAACGGCTACTACGACATCCTGATCGACGCCTTCGTCGGCCGCGAGATCCTGACGGACGTAGATGCCAAGGCGCTGCGCACGCCGCGCTACCTGTATGACCGGCTGCGGTTGGCGGTGAGTCCCGACATCGGCGGCATCGCCCGGTCGCGCGCCGCGGCCTACCGCTTCCTCGATGACAACCGGGAGGATCTGCTGATTCCCGCCCACCGCGACTTTTTCGTGGCCGATCTCTACGACGCCCGCAAGCGGTCGCGCCAGAACCTGCCGCTGCCGCGGCAGATCGTGCTGCAGTACGCCTGGCGCGAGGAGGTGCGGCTCGACGGCGGGCGCTTCGGCGAGTACGACGGCCGCCAGACCACCATGCTCTGCGGCGGCACGCTGGTGTTCGACGAGGCCGGCACCGTGCTGTCGTGGATGCGCAAGCCGGGGTCGCAGCCCTACGGCGGCCGGCGCAGCCGCTCCGGCCAGGTGGCCGACGACTGGGCGGCGGCAGTTGCGGAAGGCGAAGCGCGACGGACCGAGCTGCTCGATTACCTGGCCACGCGCATCCAGGCCCGGCACGTCGGGCCGGTGATTGGCTCGCCGGCGGGGCTGCTGGGCGGCCTGGTGCGGCCGATGACAGTGGACGACGACGGCGGGATGCTGCGCTTCCGGCTCACGCCGCACATGCACCTGTCCGAGAAGGCACACCTCGACGTCGAGGCCGCCACGGGGGAACGGCGATGGCAGATCAGCTGCTAGTGCGGTCCTACAACGTCGGCTGCGGCGACTGCATCTACATCCGCATCCCCGGCGGCGACCAGGGCTTCCACATCCTGCTCGACTGCGGCACCAAGAGCGGCGCCGCGCCGCTCGAAGTGGCCGTCACGCAGCTGAAGACCATGCTGCCGGTGACCGCGGCCGGCAAGCGCCGACTCGACCTGATGGTGGCCACGCATCGCCACGAGGACCACATCAAGGGCTTCGACCCCGATTGGTTCGCCGACGTGGACGTTCGCAACATCTGGCTGAGCGCCGTCCTCGACCCGACGCACCCGCAGTCCGAGGGCGTCAACAACCTGCACGCGCTCGCCACCCGCGCCATGCGGCGACTGCGCGACAGCGGCCAGCCGCTCAGCCCGGAGATCGAACTGCTGGCCTCGCTCTACAGCGTGAGCAACGACGCCGCCGACGAGATGCTGATGGAGACGCTGCCACAGCGCCACGGCATCACGCCGCGGTTCATGCGCGCGGGCGACCCGCACCAGCTCGATCTGCCGCCGGACACCGCGATTCACGTACTGGCCCCCGAGGACAACATCGACGGCTACTACCTGGGCGACGACGACGCGCTGGCCAACGGCCTGCAGGCGCTGGCCGCCGGCGGCGGCAAGCGGAAGCGCAAGAATGGCGCCGCGGGGGCTAGCGCGGCGGCGGGCGGGCCAGGGCTGCAACCGGCCAACATCAGCCCCAGCGACTTCGCGATGCTCCGCTCGCGCATGCTGTCGGGCGGCCTGGCGTTCGCGGCCAAGGACACGTCGATCCAGAACAACCTGAGCGTCGTGCTGCTGATCGAATGGCAGGGCCACCGCCTGCTGTTCGTGGGCGACGCCGAGTGGGAGGGCGAGTTCAAGCGGGGCAAGCACAACGGCAGTTGGAACGTGATGTGGGAGAAGCATCGCGCCCGGCTGGGCCAGCCGCTCGACTTCCTGAAGATCGGCCACCACGGCAGCATCAACGCCACGCCGCCGGCGCCGTTGGCCGGCAGCCCAGCTGCGGCCGGCAGCGTGCGGGCCATCCTCGACGCCATCCTGCCGAAGCCCGCGGCGGGGAAGAAGCCCACCGCGCAGGCCATCGTCTCCACCGAGCGGAGCTTCTACCAGACCATTCCCGACGGCGCGCTGCTCGTCGAACTCGCCAAGCGCGTGCGCAACACCCGGAAGTACAAGACGGCGCTGGCCAACAAGGGCATCGACCCGCGGGACATCTGGTCGTCGGACACCGCCGTGACCAAGAAGTACTTCGAGACATTCGAGAAGCCGTTCCTGAGCAAGGCGCAGCCGCTGCGCACCGACCTGGAGTTCGCGTTGAGCGGCGCGCCGTTTCTCGACGTCCTCGTGCCGCCGTCGTAAGGCCCGAGCGCGCCGGCCGTGCTGGGCGAATTGTATGGCGCTGATGGTGTGCTCGACGGGCGTAGACGCATCGGGGGATGGTCGAATCCCCTGACCCGACGCCTGACTGCGTCTCAGCCCTGCGTCATGGCCTCGCGTTCGAACACGTTGTCCCGATAGGGATCCTGCCCTGCCGCCCACGCCCACGCCGACGCCCCGAGATACAGCGGGATGAACAGCGGCCCCCAGCGCTCGTACTGACGCACGTGCACCCGCTCGTGCGCGCGGGTGCCGGCGAGCGTCGCAGCGTCGCACCCCAGCACGACGTGTCCGAACGTGATGGCCTCGACGCCGCCCTCGAGCACCGTGAGGTGGCGCAGCCCCCACGCCAGGAGTGGCCCCTCGACCTCGAGCACGCCTGTGTGAATCGACGCCCGCCCGCCGCCCGCGAGGCCAACGAGCCCCAGCAGCAAGCCCAGCGCCGAGTTCGGCGCCGCCCACAGGTAGGCCACGGTCGTCGACATGTTCCTGCCGCTTCCGACACTACAAGGAAATGGGCACTCTTCTGCGCCGCCTCGTCCTCCTGCTTGGCTGCTGGGCCATGGCCACTCCGGCCGCCGCCCAGGTGTTCGGCACCTTCAACTGGCAGATGCAGCCGTACTGCAACCGGGTGACCCTGACGCTGACCAGCGCCGTGTCGGGGTTCACGCTGGCCGGAACCGACGATCAGTGCGGCGCGGCCACCAAAGGCAGCGTGGTCGGCATGGCGGTGTTCAACGCCGATGGCACCGTGGGCCTCAACTTCACGATCGTGTCGTCACCCGGCGGGCAGGGGACGCAGGTGTCGGCGCTCGTCAGCCCGGCCAACGGCCAGGGCACGTGGACCGACAGTTCCGGCAACTCGGGCACGTTCGCCTTCTTCGCCGCGTCTCCAGGGTTACCGGTGCGTCCCGCCGGCACCGCGCCGGTGGACATCGCCCCGAACCCCAATCAAGCCAACGACATCTGCGAGGGCGTTGCGGCACCGCCGACGTTGATCTTCTGCGGATCGACCGCCGCGCGTTGGCTGACCGGCGGATTCGGCATCGACGGCATCCAGGTGTGGCGCGACAACGACGGCTACGTCCATATCAGAGGCTCGGCCCAGATCACGACCGGCTCCGTGACCGGCACGGTGTTCGTGCTGCCCCCTGAACTGCGTCCGCGACGGATCATGGGGATACCGGTGGCGACGAGCTTCACGTCGAGTAGTGAGGCAGGATCAGCGCTGCTGCTCATCTACCCGCGCAACTATCCCAACGCCAACATCGCCGGCCGCGTCAGGGTGAACAGCAACAACACACCGGGCAATAACGTGGTGCACTTGGGCGAGATCTCGTTCCGCGTGGACCAGTAGCTACCAGCCCACGGCCTGCCCGTCCTTGCGATGGTCAGACCCGGCGCGGTACACGCCGTTCACCGGATGGTCCTCGGTGACGCTGCGCCGGTCGAAGATCGGCGCCGGCATCCGCGGATCCCGCGTGAACAGGATGGCCTGGTAGCCGCCCACGGCCCCGCCGTCCACGCCGCGCACCTGGTGGCCCTTGGCCTCCAGCGCCTTGCCCACCAGCGCGAACAGGTTGTGCTCGAGCGACAGCATGTTGCTGTTCTGGTTGTGCGTGAAGCGGGCGGCGTCGGTGGACATCTGCACGTTCATGCCGTGGTCGATCATGTTGACGATGTGCTGGGCGTGCGTCTCGGGCTGCACGCTGCCGCCCATGTTGCCGAAGGCCATCAGCGGCGCGCCGTCCTTCATCACGAAGCCGGCCATGATGCTGTGGAACGGGCGCTTGCGCGGCGCCACCACGTTGGGGTGCTTGGGGTCGAGTGAGAACGCGGTGCCGCGGTTGTGCAGGATGAAGCCGTAGGGGCCGACCGACGCACGGCTGCCGTACTCGCTGAACACGCTGTGCACCAGCGACACCATGTTGCCCCAGCGATCGGCGGTGGTCAGGTAGATGGTGCCGCCGTCGGTGCCACCGGGCGTGCGCGGCGCGTGCGCCTTGGCCGGGTCGATTTTGTCGCACAGCGTGGCCGCGTACTGCTTCGACAGCAGCCGCTCCAGCGGCACGGTGGCGAACTTGGGATCGGCGTTGGTGGCTTGCAGGTCGCTGTAGGCCAGCTTCTTCGCCTCCACCAGCAGGTGCCACTTCATCGGGTCGCTGGGCCCCAGCGTGGTCAGGTTGAACCCCAGCTTGGGCACGCACACCTCGAGGATGTTCAGCATCTCGAGCGCGGCAAAGCCCTGGCCGGGCGGCGGCAGCTGGCTCACGTCGTAGCCGTGGTAGTTGGTGGTGACCGGCTCCACCCACTCGGGCTGGTACTCGGCCAGATCCTCCAGCGACATCACGCCCTTGCCGCTCGCCACCTTGGCCACGATGGCCTTGGCGATGTCGCCCTTGTAGAACGCGTCCTTGCCCTGCTGCTGAATGAGCCGCAGCGCCTTGGCCAGGTTGGGATTGCGGATGATGCTGTAGAGCGCCGGCGTCTTCTCCCCGTCGAGGAAGATGGCCTTCGAATCCGGGTCGGCGGCCAGGCCCTTGGTGGCGCCGAGCAGATCCTCGTGGCGGCGCTCGGTGAGGCCCCAGCCCTCCTCGGCCACGCGCGCGGCGCGCTCGAACGTCTCCTTGAAGCCCAGCGTGCCGAAGCGGGTGAGCAGCGCGTCGTAGCCGGCAATCGCCCCGGGCACGGTGGACGAATTCACGCCCCCGCCGGGCATGCGCTTCTCGCCGAGCGAGGCGAAGAACTCCGGCGTCCAGCCGCGCGGCGCGTAGCCGGCGGCGGCCAGCGCGTAGAGCTTCTTCTCCCTGGCCACCCACACCTGGGCGAACAGGTCCCCGCCGATGCCGGTGTCGTTCTGCGAGGTGACGTCGAGCATGGCGGCGGCCGCCACCGCCGCGTCCACGGCGTTGCCGCCCTGGCGCAGGATCTCGAGCCCGGCCTCCGCGGCCAGCGGGTCGCTGGTGGCCACGATGCCGTGCCGGGCCACCACCTCGGACCGTCCCTGACCGAGCCAGCCCTGGGCGCGGGAGCCAGTGACCGCCTGGATGTCCTTGCCCGGCTGGGCCTTGTCGGCGCTGGGCATGCCGAAGGGATTCTGGGACTGGGCGGTCAGCGCGGCCCACGCGCCGGCGGCCAGCACGGCCGTGGCCAGCGTGAGGGCGGGGCGGCGCGAGGCGACCGGGCGAGGACGGGTGGCAGGCATGCGGCTCCTCCGGGAGGGCCCATCCTCGCCCATTTGGTGCCGCCGCACAAACCTCACCGTCAGGGGAACCCAACGGTCAACGCCAGTTGCCACAGGTTCGATTCCGTGGGGTCGATATCGGATCGGCACCGGCGTCGAGAACGATAGCCCGAAGCTAAGTTTCGACACACTCCCGTCGATCACCGCATCAATTAGGAATCACAGCCGGGCCTCATCCGCAGCCAGTGTCGGTTCGTATCAACTGGCCCACCCAACGATCAGCGCAGCATACTAACTGTCGCGAAGCATTCTACAATTCGACCGATTAAGGATTGCTGGCCTTGCAGGCGCAATCGTCCGCAACCGCACTGGAGGACAGGGTGGACTCGCTTAGCGAATACAAGCCGCTGGAACGTGTCTCTCTTCCAGTGCTCGGCGACGTTCAGTGCTCTGGGCTGATCTTAGTCGTCGGCCCAAACTCTTCGGGCAAGAGTCAATTACTTCAGGATCTCTATCAGCGGATCTGCGGCGAACCACGCAGTCTCGTTGTTGCAGAACAGGTCACAATCCGTCGAACGGACTATCAGCCGTTCATGAGCTACTTGCGCGACGAGGGCTACATCGAGCCGTTTCAAGATGACAACGGTACAGAACACTGGAGACCCCTGAAGACCTACGTTGGTAGCGGTCAGGCAGTCAGCCAGATACAGCCGCAGCAAGCTCAGCAGTGGTATAGCACATACAACAGCTCATCTGACGCGTCCGTTCGACGGCGGAGCGAGTTTCTGAACTACTTCGGCAGACTGCTAGTCACTGGCCTCTTCCTCGACAGGCGTCTGACTGGCCTAGCCCAAGTGGGCATGATCGATTTCCATACAACTCCGCCACAGCAAGAGTTACATGCATTGTATCTGGACGATGATGCCAGAGAGCGCCTCTTTAACGAGATGTTGGAGTCATTCGGTAAGGCCGTCTGGCCTGATACATCGCGCGGAACCGGTGTTTGTCTGAGAGTGAGCGACACAGGCGTACTGCCGACACCAGAAGAGCGTCTATCTCCGAAGAAGATGGCCGCGTACCGGCAACTTGAAACGGAAGGCGACGGTCTCAAATCATACGTATCGGTCTGCGTGGCCCTCATTCTTGGTCGCCGCCCGGTGTGCCTGATTGACGAACCGGAGATGTGTCTTCATCCGCCACAGGCGTACAACCTCGGTCGTTTCATCGGACAAAACGGTACCGATCCAAAGACGGTTACCTTTGTTTCAACACACAGCAGCCAGATTCTGCGGGGCGTAGTGCAAGCGACAAAGTCCATTCAAATTATTCGAATGAGTAGAAAAGGGGGCCAGTTTCAGGCGCACCACGTGCCGGCTGAAGTGCTAACAGAAGCGCTCGCCAAACCAACTGTCCGCGCCGAATCTGTGCTCGACGGTATCTTCGCGCAGGGTGTAGTGGTCGTCGAGGCTGATAGCGACCGCGTCGTCTACCAGACCGTCTGGGAAACCCTGTCTAGCGAACTTCGCACGGACGTGCATTTGGCGACAGTCGGCGGCACGGGAGGAATCGCTGATACCTGCAACTTGTATCGAACGCTACGAATACCGGTTGCAGTAATCGCCGACCTAGATATCGTCTCCGATCCGAAGCGGCTGCGCCAGATTCTGGAGGCTCTCGCCTCTAGCCCCGATGTGGATGCACTGATCGCGCAATCGTCTGGGATCATGCAGATGATCAAGGCGTTGCCGCCTAGGCTCCCACTCGATGAGCTGCGCTCCCAGTTGAGGACTGTGGTAGATGATGACGACGCTTGGGCGCCTGACGGAGATATCCAGACCCGCCGAGACCTGAACCGCATCGCAAGTCACCTCGACAGGCTGCGGGCCCTCAAGCGAGGCGGCATCGAAGCATTTCCTGCAGATATCGCGGTCGCACTTCGATCGCTTGCCAGCGATCTCGCCAGGAGCGGACTATTTGTGGTTCCAGTGGGCGAGCTGGAAGAGTGGCTCAGCGACGCTGCCTTGAGAAAGCGAAACAAGTGGGCATGGGCCAATGCAGCTTCCATGGTCATTCAGGAACGTGGCGCTCAGCAAGGCGATGTGTGGGATTTCGTCCGTCAGGTCGGCCGATTCCTAGGTGGCAGCTGGGCCTAACGTTGGCTCTGCACCAACCGAACCGGGGGCGACCTGGTGGGATTGCAGGCCTGCTGACAAGGTGAAGTCCAGAGATGCCACTTGACCGTCGCATGGGTGCGAGTTGGGCACAACCCGACGGCTCCATTCCCTCGTGGGGGACCGGGCTGGGTATCACGCCATCCGCGTCAATGAGCAGTACCGGGTGATCTTCCGGTTCGACGGGCACGATGCCGACGACGTCCGGTGCACGGACTACGACTGAGGACCAACCATGCTGCCGACCAATCGTCCGCCCACGCACCCCGGGGAGATGCTGTTGAAGGAGTTTCTCGAGCCGCTTGGCGTGTCGCAGGTGGAAGCCGCCGCACGGATGAACATCCCGTTCCAGCGGCTGAACGCCATCGTCAAGGGACGGCGAGCGGTCAGCGCCGACACCGCTCTGCTGCTCGAAGCGCTGACGCGCTGGGATGCAGAGATCTGGCTGAGGCTGCAGGCCAAGTGGGACCTCTGGCAGGCAATGAAGGCGCGGACCGCGCGCCCGAAGGTGCGGGCGCTGCCGCGAAGTGCCTGATCCTAGTGCGGGGCCGGCAGGGCGCCCGCCCCCGTGTTCGCGATCGGCAACGGCCGCCGCCGGCTGCGCACCCGCAACAGCCAGTAAAACATCGCCGCGAAGGGGAGCAGGATCAGCAGCACGCGCACCTGCGGCATCGTGAACGGCTCGGGCAGCACCGCGGCCACGCGGGCGCGGATCGAGAAGAACGAGCCGGCGGCGATGAAGAGCGCGAAGCACATCCGCCACAGGTGCCGCGCCAGGCGTGGGCCGCCCTTCAGCGGTTGCCTCATGGCGCGCACGTCGCCGGCGGCCGCCAGAGCCAGCACCGTGCCGAGGAAGAAGAGCATGGCGAACGGGACGCCGTTCAGCATGCCGCGCGGGGCGCCGAGCGCCTCAACCCCGCGAGAGTATGAGACCACTGCCCCGAAGACGGCCACCGCCAAGGCGCCGCCGTTGGCCCACCGCGTCCACGTCGAGGCCGGACGCACCGTGGTCAGCGCGGTGAGCACGAAGTAGGACGCCATCAAGCCGCCGGTGACGTTCCCGTCGCCGACGCCGTGCTCGAGGGCAATCGCCGAGCCGCTCAGCCCCATCGCGAGCATCGAGATCACGAACAGCAGGCCGATGCGACGATGCACGGTGCCGCCCTTGCGCACCAGCAGCGCCACGGCGCCGAGCACGATGGCCAGTCCGCCGGCGGCGATGTGGATGGGCAGCAGCATGGTCCGGGCTGTACCATGGGATAGACGAGAGCGGCCGTGGCCCCGGTTCCGCGGCGAGCGTCGCTAGTGCGGGATCGGCACGAACGGCGTGTCGAAGCTGAACCCCGTCGCCGGCTCCAGCGCCACAGCCTTGCCCGCCAGCCCACCGTAGCCGGCTGTATGGGCGATGTAGGCATGCCCGGATTGCCCGGCCAGCGCGGGAATGGTGGCCGTACTGATCGTCAGCAGCCGGTTCGGCTGCAACGTCGCAGACCTGCTCGGTGCTGGAGGATGGGCGCCGGGTCCGGGGGCCGGGTGCGACTAGACGAGGTCGAGTCCGGGATCAATCATCGGCCGGTGTCGCGCGACCACGGATGCAACTGAAGGCCGAACGTTACAGCCGTCACATCGGAACGGCGGATCACGCCTTCACTCGAAGTGATGCGGCTTCGTGAGACATCGAACACCAGCGACAGCGGACGGCCAAGGCGGAAGGCGTAGCGAAGCCCGCCGAGCCATGCGGTTCCCCGCTCGACGTGCTCACTTGGCTCAGGCTCACGCAATGTACGCGTATCGGGGATGACTTGCAGCTGCACTGCCGCGGGTCCACCGCCGGCTCGTATCTGCAGCTTGTGGCGATTCGATACCGGCGTCGGCTCCCAGCCGACCGTGAACGCGCGAGCGGTCAGGAAAACATCGGAGTGGAAGCCGGTGTCACCGGGCGGGCCCTCTTCGCGGCCAACACCAGCCTGCTCATATCCGAGCGACAGACGCAAACCCTTGATCGTCACTGCGTGCTCGAGGCCGAGGCTGCCCGCCAGCGCTGGATCGTGTTCCAGCGGCCGCGCAGGATCGGCCGAACTGTAGCCGCGGCCAAACCTCAGATTGGCCCGCGCCCCATACTTCAGCCAATCGAGCTTCTTCCATGGCTCGCCCGTCTCGCCGGTCCAGGCCTCTCGTGACACATTGATAGCCACGAACTGATGGGCCTTGGGGAGGGCATCCGGCACCGGTGAGTATTCCTTCGACCGCCGCACGACCAAGTACGTCGTCCGCCACTGCTTCCAACGCACCTCGGCCCCGTAGCTGATCTCACCGACGCCCCGGACGGTGTCCACCTGCGACGGGTCGCGGAACGACCCAGCGATGAAGGCATTGCGACCGTAGTAGCGGCCGCGTATACCAGCCTGAAGGCCAAACTCGAACTTCTCTGCCGTCTTCTCGGTCTTTGCCCGGGTGTTGATCTGCGTGCTCGGAAGGCCCGTGAGCGCACGCCCTACCCTCAGCGTGATCCCGCCGCCAGCGAAGGTCTGCGTCGTGCCGAGCGACACCTCCTCCGACAGTGTCAGATCGGCCCGTTTCGCCTTGCGCAGCGGAATGTGGTCGTAGGCGGCGCGAACGTTCACCTGTGGCTCGGTGCCGGACTGGCTCACAAGCCAGCCCTTTACCAGACGGTTCTCCCGAAGCACGTGCCACGCAGACTGAGTGTCGCGCCCGAGGCCGGCGGGTCCGACAAATCCGGCCAGCGCGGTAACCGTGAGTCGCGCTGGCTTGTAGCACTTCACGAGAGCGCCCTCTTCGTTGAAGTCACACGCTTCTTCGAAACGGGCCAGTGTCGTCTCGAAGCCCGTGTAGAGGTGAGAGACGTAAGGCCGATCCTGCGAACTTGGGAAGTACGTGATGAGGTTGTGCGGGGTAAACATTGTCTGCCCAACGACCAGACTGTTCGTGGTCAAAGGCGTGACGCTGCTCGTGTTTGGCAGCCACCGCCATAGTGCCCGCGTGGCACGGGCAATCACCGGCCAGTCCCTGGTCGCCGCAGCGTGCAACTCGAGGCCCTGAGTGTACGAATCGTCAGCGCCTGCCCCCGGCAGGCTGTCGTTCTCGACATGCAGCGCGAAGTACGGTTGCCACGTCGGTGACGCCGCGGGCGAAGCCGACGACCCCTGCGCCGGCGGATCCTGCACGGCGGCTGCCAGGGCAACGACTAGAAGAACAGATGTGATCATAGGGCCTCGTCGTTACGCAGACGTCAGGTGAGGGCACGGCCTTGCCAGGGTCACCCGTGTTAGCTCATGGGACAGGATGGCGTGATGCTCGCTCGGGATTGCCAACTGCAGCGACTTCGCGGCGCAACACAGTTCAGGCAATCCGCCTTCGTGCGGCATCAGGCGAAGCCCATCAACCAGGCATCGCCACATCACCGCATCCGCAGCCGCCGTCGACATCGACGACTGCAGTTCGATGCGTGTCCGCAGCAGCGCGACGCAAAGGGACATGCCTCGGGCATGCGGCGTCGAGCCGGCCGGAGGCACGCTGGCCCCTGGGCCCAGGAACGGAGCGTAGTTGCGCCCACGGCCGGCGAAGACCCAGCCACCGAAGTTCATGAACTCGCCGCCGGCGATTCTTGCATCGCCACGGATGGCGTTCCACAGGGTGAGTCCGAGGTAGTCCGCGAGCCCTTCGTTGACCGCCGCGCTCTCGCCGTCCGGCTCGAACGGCGCGACAACGTTGCCGCCACCGATGCCTGCGCACAGCACAAGATGTCCGATCTCGTGCAGCAAGACGCAGGGGTCGGACGCCGCATGCCGCGCTGGCGACGAACGTGACGAGAACCCGACCTGCACCATTGGCCGCTCCGCAGACGGCACGGCAAAGGCAACGTCGTCGGCGACGGTCGATGCCTGATGAACGATCTTGATGTCGGCTCGACGCGGCCAGAGCGCGCCCGCCGAGACGAGCCTTTTGAGTCCGAGGTTGGCGAAGGCCAGTGCGTGCGCGGCGAGCTGATCGAACGCGGCGGGCTTGGTCGCACAGAAGTCGCCGGAGGCGTTGGGTTGAGGTGGTCGCGGTCTGTCATGGCCGTCGATGCACTGGAAGGAGCGCGCGGCGCCATCGATCCATGCACGATCGAACGTCAGAGTAGCGGTCGGGGCTGCAGGTCCAGGCCCCCCAGCCAACTCGTCGATCAACAGGCATGCCGCCGCGTGGTCGGCCAGCGGACGCCGGCGCACCGTGTCGCCGGAGACCGCGTCGATCAGCACTTCGAATGCGTCGCCGTTCGACATCGTGAGCCGCACCACCCAGACGAGGCGTCGACGGCGGCGACCGTAGGCCGCGAGATGCAGAGTCGCCCGCACATCACGCTCGATGAGGACGACTGACGTCCGCTCCGGTCCGGGCCCGGCAGACAACAATCGGGTGACCAAAGCGCGTCGACGCGCGCCGAGTGTCCGGGCGGCGCGTGTGGCGGCCTCCTCCGGCGTGATAGTAGGCGTGAGCCGTGGGGGCAATGTAGCGGCCCAGGGGCGGCCGGTGACATACGTTCGACGACCCACGAACGCCACGGACCGACGGGCACCGTAGACCGGAAGACCCAGCACGCGTTGCTCGACGTAGACAACGTCGAGACGTCGTGGTGTCGATGCGCCGACCTGGATGTCCGTGACTACGTAGGTCGTAGCCGGGGAGATCCGGGAGAGCAAGCGTAGGGCCCGGCGAGCGAGCCGGACTTCGGGTGAAGTCTTGCGCCGCGTCTTGCGGCGTGGAGTGAGTGCGGCCTCGAACGGCTTGCGCGCACCCCGAGACGCGATCAACTGCTGGAGCGTTGCCATACTCGCTCGCTCTTCGTCGTCAGCGCCGTGGCACGCGGTAGATCCCCGGCGCGCCCCCTGGCACTCCGTCGAAGACCACCAGCACGTCGATGGCCGTCTCGCTCGTGGCCACGACGGCAAGGCCCTCGGCCTTGCCTATCAGGAGGTCGTTCTTGACCTTCAGTTCCCGCCGAACCAGCTCGCCGCGCATCGCGAGCTCGCAACCGGTGGGCGTGCCGTTGATGCAGTCTTCGCCGTTCCACCAGTACAAGGCCTCGGATTGATCCCCGTCACCGACTGGCCCGGCCAGCACCAGGAAGCCGTCTGATACCTTCACCAAGTCGCGAATGCCCCGCCCGCCCAGCGGCAGGAACAACAACGTGTCGGCCACGGGCGCGTCGATGTTCGAGGCGCGCAGCACCACCGCATAAGCGTTGCGAATCACCGGGCCGCGAAACCCGACCCACATCGTCTGGCCGTCGATGGCCAGGCCTTCGATGTCCACGCCGTTTTCCTTGCCGGCCGTGGTCTGGAATGCCTTCAGGATCGCGTCGCCGTCGATGATCGGCCGCAGGCTCGTCAGCGCCGGCCGCCCGGTGATCGTGGCGGTGCGGGCGTCCAGTGCGAACCGCACCAGCGCGTCGCGGCTCGGCTCGCGGAAGGTGTCGAGCTGCCGCTTGCGGTTCTCGGCCTGCGAGCGCTTCAACCCGCCGCTGCCGCCCACGTTGACCCGCCGGGCCGAGTGCGAGCCCACCGCCACGACGCCGTCGTCGTGGCGGGCCAGCGCCTCGAGGTCGAACTCGCGGTCGGGGTTGTCGCCGATCGGCCGGATTTCCAGAGGCACCGTGGGCCCGAAGGTGAACGTGTCGGGTGCCGTTCGCCGTCCCACCAGCACGCCACGCAGCTCGTCGTCGGCCACGACCACGAGATCGCCCTGAATGAGGACGGCGCTCAGGTTGGCCTGTTCGCGCACCGCGTCGCCGGCGAAGGTCACGTCGCGGATGCGTGGCAGCGGCACCCCGGCCTGTCCGGCCAGCATCACGGTGTGCACCAGTATCGCCACCAGGCAAAGCGTAGGCGTCCGCCCAGTCATCGGCATCCCTCCCGATTGCGCTCTGCGACGATAGACGGACGGCGACCGGAAATTCGCGACGCCGGGTAGAGAATAGCCCCCAGCCGTCCGTCTATCCAGCGTGCCCCGACACGCCGCGGGGCCGCGCAGGGGGATCGCCATGGTTTCAGCCACGAGAGTCGCCGTCGCCGGGTTCGCCGTCGTGTGGGCGGGGTTCGTGCTCGACGCATCCCAGACGTCTCAGACCGAGACCTGGCCCAAGGGCTGGGAGGGAATGGAAATCGAGGCCAAGTGGGAGCTCACTGCCGCGCAGTACGACCAGGTGGTGGCCTACTTCCCCGATAACGCGGAGCGCTACGGCTTACGGGCCAACGTTCGCACGTCCGGTGTTCCGCGGCGGTTCGTGGACTACTACTACGACGACGACGTCAAGGGAGGAACGCTGGCCAAGGCGCGCCACGTGTTTCGCCATCGGACGCGTTCGTCACCGGTGGGCATGTCCGCCAAGTCGAGCCTGGCTGACCTGATTGGCGCGACCTGGAAGAGGGACTGGCAGAAGGTCCAGTACAAGAGCGACCCGTGCCGTATCGACGCCACCTGGTTCAGAACCGAGAGCGGCGAGTGCAACCTGGCGGACGCCGACAAGCAGGGTCTGTGCGAGGGAGCGCCGTACACCGCCGCCGACCTGCTGGCCGGGAAGCACCCGGAACATTCGGCCGTCAAGGCGATGGCGGCCGACCACCCCACCGTGGCTCTCGGCAACCTCGAGCCGTTCCTGACGGTCGTGGACTACCGGTATCGCGTGCAGCTTCGCGATGCCGAGAAGGTGTCGATCTACGAGCTGTCGATGGACCGCATCGTCGAAGACCACTCGCCCGACAAGGTCTCCTACGAGCTCGAGATCGAGCACCTCGGCAAGCCGGCGCGTCCCACGGTGCTGAAGCTGCTGGAGATCGCCGCCGACTTGCAGAAGCGGTTCGGTTTGAAGCCCTCGATCACGAGCAAGGGCGGTACCGAGGACGTCGGCATGTGCGTCGCGGCTGGCAAGTAGCGCTACGCCGCCTGCGCGCGTCAGCGCTTCCTGGCGATCACGCGGCACAGACGCGTCGGCGCCGGCTCCCATTCCGACATCGCCTGGCGATCGTCGAATCGCAGCACGTCGAAGCCCGACAGCGACGCCTTGAGCTCGGCCGGGTCGATGTCCACCGGCCGCCGTCCGCTGGAGGCGCGCTCCGCCGCGAAACTCTCGATGACCAGCAGCCCGCCGGGCTTCAGCGCGCGCGCCAGCTTCGCCATCGCCGCCCCTTCGTGCGCGCCGGCGGGGACGTAGATCAGCGCAATCAGATCCCACTGGGCGGTGCCGTAGTCGAAGTCCTCGAAGGTGCTTCTCACCGCATTGAGCGGCACCTTGGCCTTGCTGGCGTTGGCGCGCGCTACCGACAGTCCCTGCGCCGAGACGTCGAAGCCGGTGACGGTCCAGCCGCGTTGGGCCAGGAACAGCGCGTTGCGCCCCTGGCCCATGGCCACGTCGAGCGCCCGGCCCACCGGCCGCCCCTCGACGGCCTCGATGAGCAGCGCGCTCGGGTTCTGGCTGAAGTTGGGCCGGTCGCTGGCGTAGACCTTGTCGAACAGCAGCGGCCACCAGTCGCCGCGCTCGGCCATGAGGCGACGCACCGTGGCGGCCTGGCGCCCCGCATCCGCGGCCACCGCGCCGCCCGCGACCCGCGACTCCTGAAAGCCGCGGATGGCATCGACCGGGCCAGACAGCGGCGGCGCCTGCTGCAGCCAGGCCAGAAACGCCTTCCACACCTGGTCGTCGGCGCTCTGCGCCGACGCCGGCGCGGCAATGGCGCCGCAGACCAGAAGCATCACCGCGGCCACCTGGCGCACGCCAGTCCACGACACGGTCATTGGCCCCTCCGCTTGGGTTGGCATCCTATCTGACATGATGACTGCGGGGGGAATTCGATGTCAGACACTGCTGCCACGTTGCCCGGCACCGGCATCATGCCGAGCCTCACCGTCAACGACATCCAGAAGAGCATGGCGTTCTTCGGCGCGCTCGGCTTCGAGGTGGAAGATCGCTGGGAGCAGGACGGCCAGCTGCTCGGCGTGATGCTCAAGGCCGGCAGCGTCCGGCTCGGGCTCGCCCAGGACGACGGCAAGAAAGGAACGAATCGGGTGAAGGGCGTCGGCATGCGCCTCTATATCGAAGCAGATGCCGACATCGACGCCGTGGCCGCACGGGCCCGCGCCGCCGGCGTGACGATCACCCGTGAGCCGCACGACTCCGACTGGGGCGCGAGGGCCTTCGAGGTCACCGAGCCGAGCGGATTCCTGATCACCCTCGGCTCGCGCCCGGAGATCAGAAAGTGACCGCCGGCCAACTGTGTGCGCCGCGTCGTCTAATCGGCATGCCTCGCCTCACTCCGTCGCTCGCGCTGACCGCCGCCGCCGCCACGTTCGTCCTCGCGCTGGGCCCAACCCCCGCGGCTCAGGGCCAGGACGGCCATGGCGTGTACCACACGCAGTTCGAGAACGACTGGGTGCGCCTGGTGCGCGTGCGCTACCCGGCCAACAGCAAGGTGCCGCTGCACGGGCATCCGCCGTCGGTGACGGCCTACGTCTACCTCAGCGCGTCGTCGCCGGTGCGCTTCACGCATCAAGGGTCGCGGACGCACGTGGTCACGCGCCAGCCCACCACGCCGGGCGGATTCCGGGTGTCGCGCGGCGGCGACGAGACGCACTCGGCCGAGAACCTCGGCGCGCAGGCCAGCGACTTCCTGCGGGTGGAGTTCAAGACGGATCCGGCCGGCGCGGGGTCGCCGTTCTATCGCGACAATCGTCCGCTCGGGGCAGTGACGGCGAACACGGCCGATGTGCGGTTCACCAACGCGCAGATGCGCATCACGCGCGTGGGCGTGCCGGCGGGGCAGACGGTGGAGATCGCGACGGGCGCGGAAGCGCCGGCGCTGCTGATCGCATTGGGCGAGGCCACGTTGACCGCCGACGGCGCGGCGGCGGCGTTGAAGACGGGGCAGGAACGCTGGGTGACGGCCGGCAGGCGCGAGCGGCTGACGAACGCAGGTCCGGCCACGGTCGAGCTGCTGCGCATCGACGTCCTTACGGCGCCACGGCGCGGCGGATCCTAGCTGCGCGCACGTCGGAGCCGCCGAATCGGGGTGGCAAGGCTAAGCTATCGGGGCCCATGCTCGCGGCTCTGCTCGCCCTCGGCCTCCTCCCCATGACCAACACCACGACGTCCGCGCAACCCGCTGCTCCCACGGCGTCTCAACGCATCGCTCTCGTTACCGGCTCCACCGACGGCCTGGGCCGCGAGCTGGCGCGCCGCCTCGCCGCCGAGGGCGCACACGTGATCGTCCACGGCCGGAACGCGCAGCGCGGTCAGGCCGTGGTGGCGGAGATCGCCGCCGCGGGCAAGGGCTCCGCCCGCTTCTATCAGGCCGACTTCGCGTCACTCGACGAAGTGCGCCGCCTCGCCGCCGACATCCGCCGCGACTACCCGCGGCTCGACCTGCTGGTGAACAACGCCGGCGTCATCGTGCCGCGGCGGCAACTGAGCACGGACGGCTACGAGCTGCAGTTCGCGGTCAACTACCTGGCCGGCTTCCTGCTCACGCACCAGGTGCTGCCGCTGCTGGAGCAGGGCACGTCGGCGCGCGTCATCAACGTGTCGTCGATCGCGGCGTCGCCGCTCGACTTCAGCGACGTGATGCTGGAGCGCGGCTACACTTCGGGCCGCGCCTACGGGCAGAGCAAGCTGGCGCAGGTGCTGTTCACCATCGACCTGGCGGGGGAGCTGAAGGGCAAGGGCATCGTGGTGCAGGCCCTGCACCCGGCCACCTACATGGACACCACGATGGTGCGCTCCAACGGGACGACGCCGACGAGCACGGTGGAGGAAGGGGCGGATGCCGTGATGAACGCCATCGCCACGCGCGAGCCGAGCGGCAGCTACTTCGTGGGCATGCGGCTGCGCGCGCCGCATCCGCAGGCCGCCGACGCCGAGGCGCGGCGCCAGCTGCGGGAGTTGAGCCGGAAGCTGACCGGGCTGAACTAGGTCGCCTGACCGGCGCGGGCCTTCATCTCGAGCTCGCCGCGGTGAATCGAGCACCAGGTCTTGTGCTCGGCCACCGGCATGCCGCATTCGACGCAGACGCGCACGCGCACCCTGGGCTCTTCCGTCTTGCCGAACAAACGCTTCAGAAACGTCATGGTGCCCCCGGATCGATCGCCTGCCGACTGCTAGCGATACGTTGGACGGCGGACGCAGGTTCAAGGTTGGCGAGGCGGGCCGGCCGTCGTTGACATCCCTCATCCCGCGCGGTACGGTCGCAGCAGTGCCCGCCCGTCTCCACACGATCGCCGCCTGCCGCCGTGCGACCGCCGCCCCGGCGGTTCACACGCAGCGCGATCGGCCCGCCTTCAAGAACCTCGGCCGCGGCGTCTTCTGACCCCGCTCACGTTCAGGGGCGCCGCCCGCGGTTGCGGGGCGGCGTCACATCGACTCGACCGGTACGCCGAGCGCACCGGCCGTCGGGAGGGTGAACGTGTCGGAGACGTGGACTCAACTGATCGTCGAAGCGGATCTGCCGGTGGCCGTGCTGGCTGCCATTGCCCTGGCGCTCGTGGCTGGCGCCCACGCCGCGTCGTCGTGGTGGATCGGCCGCCGCGCGCGGCTCGACGTCGGCGCCTCCCGCGCTCGGCGCTGGTTCATCACCACGCTGGAAGTGGTGGCGCCGCCGCTAGCGATGGTCGCATGGCTCCACGGGCTGGGTTTCGTGCTGCTCCTGCTGCTGCCACGCGCCGTGCCGCCGAGCGTCGCCGACCCGGCGCTGACCGGTGTCTGGTGGGGCTACCGTGTCGGCCTCGCCGCCGCACTGCTGTGGCTGCTGGTGCGGACGGGCCGGCTGGCGGAGCGATTCCTGGTGGCTGTTGCGGCGCGCACGGCGGGGTCCTGGGACGACCTGCTGCTGCCGCTCGCCGGCAAGGCCATGCGCCGGGGGCTCCCGGTGCTGGGCTTCATGCTGGCCCGGCCGCTCCTGCCGCTGCCGCCGATGCTGGCCCAGGTGGCCGACCACGCCACCAGCCTGCTGCTCATCGTCCTGGTCGCCTACGTGCTCTACGAGCTGGTGGACGCGGCGGCGGTGCTGGTGCTGCACCAGCACCGCGTCGACGTCACCGACAACCTGCGGGCGCGCTCCATCTACACCCAGGTGACGGTGCTGAAGAAGGTGGCGGTGGCCGCCATCGGCATCTTCGCGCTGGCCTCGGCGCTGATGGTGTTCGAGTCGGTGCGTCAGTTCGGCGCCAGCATCCTGGCCTCGGCCGGCATCGCCGGCATCATCGTCGGGTTCGCGGCCCAGCGAAGTATCGCCACCCTGCTGGCCGGCTTCCAGATCGCGCTCACTCAACCCATCCGCCTCGACGACGTGGTGATCGTGGAAGGGGAGTGGGGGCGCATCGAGGACATCGCCCTGACCTACGTGGTCGTGCGCATCTGGGATCAGCGGCGCCTGGTGGTGCCGATCAACCACTTCATCGAGCAGCCGTTCCAGAACTGGACGCGCTCATCGGCCGAGATCCTCGGCACGGTGTTCCTGCACGTGGACTACACGATGCCGATCGACGCGCTGCGCGACGAGCTGACGCGTATCCTCGAGGCGTCGCCGCACTGGGACGGCCGCGTCAACGTGGTACACGTGACCGACGCCAGGGAGCGCACGTTGGAGGTACGCGCGCTCGTCAGCGCCCGCGATGCCTCCGCCGCCTGGGACCTGCGCTGCGAGGTGCGTGAGAAGCTGGTGGCCTACGTGCAGCGCACCTGCCCCGAGAGCCTGCCGCGGCTGCGCGCGTCGCTCGACGAGCCAGCGGTCCGGGCGTCGTAGCGGCCTCTGCTAGCATGCGAGCGATGCTCGACGACTTGCGCGACCTGATCGCGCACAACGGTCATGCCAACGCCCTGATCCTGAACGCCGTGCGCGACACGCCGGCAGCGGCCGCGGACTCCGAGATCGACGCGCTGCTGCATCACGTGCTGCTGGCTAACCGGTTCTGGCTGCTGAGCACGCGGTCGCTGCCGTTCGACTATCCACACGAGTCGCGTCAGGCCGGCTCGATCGACGAACTGGCGCGGCGCTACGCCGAGACCCACGACGAACAGACGGCGTGGCTGGCCGAGGCGAACGAGGGCGATCTGGGCCGCGTCCTCGAGAGCCCGATGATTCCTGGCGGACGCTCCACCGTGGCGCAGGCCTTCCTGCAGGTGTGCCTGCATTCGCACGGCCACCGCGCGCAGCTCTCCAAGATGCTGCGACGCCACGGCGCGGTGCCGCCGCAGACGGACTTCATCGTGTGGCTGGTCGATCGCCCGGTTCCTGCGTGGCCTTGACGACCCGGCAGGGCTGAAGCCCTGCCACGTACCGCGGCCGGGTTCGTAGGGCAGGCCTTCAGGCCTGCCTTCCTCTCTCCCAGTGCGTGTCGATCGGACCGCCGAGGCCAGGCAGCGGCAGCGACGCCACCTCGGCCTCCACCGCCGCACGTTCGCCGGGCGACAGCGTGCGCCACGGCTCGATGGTGACGACGTCGTGGGCGCGTCGCCACGTGCCGGCGATGGCGCCATTGACGAGCAGCGCGCCGGGCCACACGCGCGACGTCCACAGCCGGGCGCGATGCGCGGCACGCTCCACGAGCAACGCGCGGTCGACGGCCCGATGGAACAGGAAGAACGTGTCGCCGCTGGGCAGGAGGCGCGCTGCCGCCGGTGCGGTCGAGGGCCGGCGCGCGGTGGATTCATCCGCGGCCAGCAGCACCGCGTCGCCGATGGGCGTGCTGACGGGGATCACGTCGCGGCCGAGCGCCGCGAACGCGTCGGCCGCGGCGGCGCCGCCGAGGCCGGCCCAGGCGGCGAACCCTTCGGCGTCGGCCGGGCCGAACACGTGCAGGAAGCGTCGCGCCAGCTCGCGGCGGGCGGCGCGCGCGTCGGTCGCCGGCGCAGGCACGGCCCACAGGGTGCATTGCCGCGCCCCGTCCCACCGGATGCGGATGCGTCCGGTCAGCGTGGCGTAGCGCAGCCGGTTGGCCGGCTCCCCGAGTGCCCGAGCCACGTCGCCGTGCAGCATCGGTCCGCCGGCCAGCGCGGCGGCCAGGCGATCCGCGAGTGCCTCGGCGACACGCCGCGTGGCGCCGCCATCGGGCAGGCGGGCCAGCGTGAACAGCGCCGCGTCGCGGCCATCCACCACGTAGGTGCTGTAGCGCGGCCCCCACACCTGGGTGAGCGACGGCGCCTCCCAGGCCTCTGGACGCGTCCCGCGCACCCGTGCGTGAATCGACAGCAACGCCGACCGCGGCATGCTGTCCTGCAAGCCGGCCCAGGCGGCCGTGCGCAGCGAGCGCGCGCCGGTGGGCAGCCGCACGTCGAGCCCTTGCGCGGCGCGGCGGAAGGCGACGATCTGCGCCTGGGTCAACGCGAGCGACGCGCGAGCGGCGGACGAGCGAGGCATCGCGGAGTCGCTGATGCGGCGTTCAGCGCGCCAGGTGCAGGGGAAACGGCGTCCGCGCCACGAAGGCGTTCACCGCCGCCAGCAGCCCCGTGCTCTTGTCGCGCACCACGAACACCGACTCCTCGCGCTGGCCGGGGTTGAGGTCGTGGTGGTCGATGAGCGCGATATCGGGCGGATACGACGGGATCACGCGGCCGTCGAGCGCGAAGTACTCGGCCTGGGCGATGGCGTCGAGCTCCCCGCGCGCGAACTGGTCGTACAGCTCGGGGAAGGTGCCGGTGGAGACGATCTGCACACCCTCGGGCGCGCGCTTCAGCAGGTCGCGCTCCGCGGCCATGCCCTTCACCGCGCCGACCTTCTTGCCCATGAAATCGGCGATGGTGCGATAGGTGGCGCGATCGGCGGCGCGGATGCGCAGCGCCCGCTGTTCGTAGAGAAACGGCGCCGAGAACGTGCCGCCCGCGCTCACCCGGTCCGGGAAGTTCGCCAGGTTGGTGGCCACCACGTCCACGACGTCCTTGCCGGCCAACTCCCACGACTTGTCGAACGGCACCACGCGCCACTCCGCCCGCAGGTTCAGATCCTGGGCCAGACGCTCGGCATAGCGATACATCCACGCCTCGGGATCGAGCGGGTCGGTGGCCGTGCCGGTGATGGCGATCGTCACGACGCCTGGTTGCAGCGTCTGGATCGCCGCGCCACCCGGCCTCCCACAGCCAGCGATGACGAGTGCGGTGACCAGCACACCGGCGCTGGCACGGCACCCCCAACTCCACGTGTCAGTCATGAGCCACCCCGATCTCGTTGGCCACCGACGCCAGTCGCGGATCGGCGGTCCAGAGCGTCAGTCTGCCCACGACGGCCGACGCCAACAGGTGTGCGTCGACCCACCCGATGCCGCGACCGTGCAGCTTCCGGTAACGAACGAACGCCACGACGTCGGCGTGGGCGACGGTCGGGGCCTGGCGCATGAGCCCGTAGTCGTCGAGGAACTGCCGCCGTCCGCCTTTGTCGCCGATCAGCAGCTCGCCGAACACCAGCTCGTGGCCGCTCACGTCGCCCGCGGCGAGGAGCTCGTCAAGGGCGCGGCCGTACGCGGCGCGGCCCGTCAGGAAGCCGATCCATACCGACGTGTCCACCAGCACCATCGCGTCGTCAGGCCGCCGGTCGCTTCGCTCTGGCCGCCGTACGGCGGCGTGGAACGCTGGTGGCGCCGGGCTCGCTCCCCCGCAGTGCCCGCAGCCGTTCGTAGGCGGCGCGCCGGACCAGCGCCTCCAGGCCCAGCCGGACCGTCTCGGTATCGGTGTCGGCGTCCACCGCGGTCCTGGCGTCGCGCAGGAGCTTCTCGTCGATGTGCAGCGTCTTCTTCATGCCATATCAGAGTGCCATATCGATATGGCAACCAGCAAGGCGAGACCGCCCGCCAACAGTACCTCTCGGAGGCGGGCGAGACGCTCAGCTCCAGCCGCGCACCAGGAACAGATCGCTGGTGGCGCGGTGCCAGCTGTAGCCGTAGCTGCGGCCGTCGGGGGTGGTGGTCAGCAACGCCAGATCGAGACTCATGATCCCGGCCGGATCCTGCGGGTGAATGTCGGCCCAGGTGTCGCGGCGACCGCTGTCGGGGTTCAGGCGGGAGATCAGCCCGCCGCCCAGCGGATCCTCGGAGACGAGCACGCCGCTGGTAATCCAGCCGACGACGCGCGAGGTGGTCGTGGCCCCAGGCAACGCGCGTCCTTGCCCGCCTGACACGGGGAACAGCTGGGGGCCCGCGGGCGTGGACACGGCCACCGCCGTGCTGTCGGGCGACAGCCCCCACGCCGACGAGCCAACGAACAGATTCTCTGGAGTGATCGGTGCAGTCGCGGTGCCGTCGAGATCCAGCACGTACAACCGGGACGGACTCTGGCCGGCACGGGCGCGCGCGACCACCCGCCCGTCGGCGAGCCACCGCCCGCCCTGCAGTGTCAGCCCGGGGCGTTCGAGCCGGCGATTGGCCCCGGCGCCCGTCGGCAGCACGTCGAGATGCGGCCCGGTCGTGCGCGCCAGCGCCCAGCGGCCGTCGCGCGACAGCGACAACGCGACGCCGTCGCCGAGCCGCACCGCCGCCGATCCGTCGGTACCGCGGAGATACACCGAGCCGTAGGGCCCGCCGCCGACGCCGAGCTCGTAGAGCAGCGCCCGGCGGCCGTCGGGTGAGAGCGCGGCCAGGTAGGTGGCATCGAGCCACGACAGGTCGCGTTCCGCCGTCTCGCCGGGCGCGCGCACCGAGACGCCGCCGCGATCGTCGGTGCGGGCGATCAGCACGCGGCCATCGGGCGCGACGTCGTGCAGGCTGGTGTTGCCGGGGACCCGGGCGACGATGCGCACCGTGCCGGACGGATTCATCGCCTGCACGGCGTTGCGGAGCAGGGGCAACTCGTCGGCGGCCGTGAACCACACCTCGTCGCCGTGCCAGGCCAGACCGAACACGTTCACGAAGCGGGCCGACTCGACCAGGCGCCGGCCCGACCTGTCGATGACGGCCACCTTCCCCCACAGGCCACCAGCCACCTCGAGCTCGAACACCGCCACTGCGTCGCCACGCGGCGACACGCGCGGGAAGCTGAACCCGCCGCCGGGCGCCGACGGTTCGGCGAGGACGTTGCCGATCGGGAACTCGAGCACGTCGCGCTCGCCGCTGCGGCGCACCACCGCCAGGTGGCCTCCGTCGGGCGACCAGTCGGCGAACTTCACGTCCTCGAGCAGTTGGCGCGGCGCACCACCGGCCAACGGCACCCGGGCCAGGGTGCCGTAGGTCATGATGCCGCGCCGATGCGGTCCCAGCGCCAGCGCCAGTTCGCCGCCGCTGGAGACTGCCAGCGGCGCCGCCGTCGGCAGCGCCACGGCCGACGATTCCGGGCTCTCCGGTCGCACGGTGTAGACGCGGCAGTCGTCGCCGTCCCACAGCGCGCCGTACAGCACGGTCTGGAAATCCGGTCCGAAGCGCGCCGTGCGGATCATGCCGCGGCGGAAGGTGAGACGCTGGAACGACGGCAGCGGCGCGGGATCCTGGCGCGGCGTGGCCACCGCGGCGCCCAGCCCGGCGCCGACCAGGCCGAGTGCCGCGCTGCTCGCAAAGAGCGCGCGTCGCGAGACGCCAGGCTTCGCCGCCGGCGCCGCCGGCAACATGGTGCCAGACGCCGAGAGCGCCGACGGCGACGCCGCTTCGTCCAGGTACGGCCGCGCGTCGGCGATGTCGCGCAGCCGCGCCTTGGTGGTGCGCTCCAGGCAGCGCTGCAGCAGCAGCCGCAGCGGCGGCGGCACCGTGGCCGGCAGCACGGTCCAGTCCACCTCGCCGGTGAGCACCGCGGCGATGGTGTCCGACGACGTGGCCCGCGCGAACGCCGGCTGGCCGGTGAGCATCTCGTAGAGCACGCAGCCGAACGACCAGATGTCGGTGCGCCGATCCAGCGCCTGGCCGCGCGCCTGCTCGGGGCTCATGTAGGCGGCCGTGCCGAGCACGGCGTTGGGCCGCGTCTCGGCCGGCGACAGCGTGCGCGTCTCGGTCTGGTGGCTGCTCGATTCGCCGGCCACCGCCTTGGCCAGGCCGAAATCGAGCACCTTCACCGCGCCGTCGGCGGTGATCTTGATGTTGGCCGGCTTCAAGTCGCGGTGGACGATGCCCTTCTCGTGCGCGGCATCGAGCCCGTCGACGATCTGCCGGGCGATGGCGATCGCCTCGCGCGGCGGCAGGCCGCGGCCGGTGCGGCCCAGGGCGTCGTGCAGCGTGTCGCCCTCCACCAGTTCCATCACGAGCGCCAGCACGTTCGACTGCTTCTCGAAGCCGAAGAGCGTGGCGATGTTGGGATGGTTGAGCGTGGCCAGAATGCGCGCCTCGCGCTCGAAGCGCGCCACGCGTTCGGGGTCGGCGGCGAATGCCGCCGGCAGCGTCTTCACCGCCACGTCGCGGCCGAGCTGCGAGTCGTGCGCGCGGTACACCTCGCCCATGCCGCCGGCGCCGAGCGGGCTCACGATCTCGTAGGCGCCAATGCGGCTGCCGGGCGGGAGGGACATCGCGGTGAGGTAGCATAACCGCCCTCATGTCCGCCGCGCACGCCGCAATCCCCGGGAAACTGCGCCGTTGCTGGCATCCGGTGGCCTACGCCCACGAGGTGGCCGATCGTCCGGTGGCGGCCACGCTGCTCGGCGAAGCCGTGGTGGTGTGGCGTACCAGCGACGGGCGCATCCATGCCATGCGCGATCTGTGCATCCATCGCGGCACCGCGTTGTCGCTGGGCTGGATCGCCGACGACTGCCTGGTCTGCCCGTACCACGCCTGGCGCTACGACGCGTCGGGGGCGTGCGTGCGGATTCCGCAGTCGGCCGCCGCAGCCATCCCAGCCAAGGCCCGCACGCCGGTGTTTCGCTGCCAGGTGCGCTACGGGCTGGTGTGGGTGTGCCTGGCGGATGACGAGCCGGCCTACGCGCTGCCGGAGGTGCCCGAGCTGGAATCGGGCGCGTGGAAGGTGGTGAACACCGGGCCGTTCGCGTGGCGCAGCGATGCCTCGCGTCAGGTGGAGAACTTCACCGACTTCGGCCATTTCCCGTGGGTGCATCCGGGGCTGCTCGGCGATCCCGAGCGGCCGGTGGTGCCCGAGCACCGCGTGGACACGCAGGGCCACGTGCTGCACTACACCATCGTGCGGCCCGAAGCGCCCAACAGCGACGAGTTCCAGGTGTTCGCCAACGCCACCACCGTGCAGCCCGAGCGGCGCAGCCGTTACGAGCTGCACCTGCCCTACACGATCGCGCTGCGCCTGGGGTGGGGCGGCGACAAGGGGATGGTCTACTTCTTCGCGTCGCAGCCCGAGACGGCGGATCGCTGCCGCGGCTACTGCGTCATCGGCCGCAACTACGACTTCGACGACCCCGACAGCACGCTGCAGGAGTTCGAGCGGGTGATCTTCGGCCAGGACCAGCGCATCGTCGAGTCGCAGCGCCCCGAGCAGGTGCCGTTCGACCTGGCCGACGAGCTGCACCTGAAGTTCGACGCCGTGGCCGTGGCGTATCGACGGGCGATGAAGGCGCAGGGCCTGGGATGAGCGCGGCGAGCGAACTGTGGCGATGGGACGCCACGCAGATGGCGGCGGCCATCGCGGCGCGCAAGGTGTCGGCTCGCGAGGTGGTCGAGGCATGCCTGGCGCGCACGCGGCAGGTGAATCCGGCGCTGAACGCCGTCACGGTCGATCTGTCGGCGGCGGCGCTCGAGGCCGCGGTGCTGGCCGACGAAGCGGTGGCGCGCGGCGACGCGTCGGGCCCGCTGCACGGCGTGCCCGTGCTCATCAAGGAGAACGTCGATCAGGCGGGCTGCGCCACCACCAACGGCATCCCGGCTTTTCGCGAGGTGATGGCCACCGACGACAGCCCGGTGGTGGCCAACCTGCGCGCCGCGGGCGCCGTGCTGGCTGGACGCACCAACACGCCCGGCTTCAGCTTTCGGCTCGACACCGACAACGACCTGCGCGGCCGCACGTTCAACCCGTGGACGGTGCGGCACACCCCCGGCGGCTCGAGCGGCGGGGCAGCGTCGGCGGTGGCGGCGGGGATGGCGCCGATCGGCCACGGCAACGACATCGCCGGGTCGATTCGCTACCCGGCCTACTGTTGCGGGCTCGTCGGCTTGCGCCCGTCGTTCGGCCGCGTGCCGGCGTTCAACCCGAGCGCCACGGCAGAACGCGCGCCGGGGGCGCAGATCCTCTCGGTGCAAGGACCGATCGCGCGCAGCGTCCGTGACATCCGCCTGGCCCTGGGCGCGATGGCCGCCCGCGACGTCCGCGACCCGTGGTGGGTGCCGGCGCCGCTCGAGGGACCGCCGGTGCCGCGACCGATCCGCGTGGCCGTGGTCAGGGAACCCGACGCGCTCGCCGGCCAGCGGCTGCACCCCACGGTGGCGGCGGCGCTCGACCAGGCGGCGCGTTGGCTGGCCGACGCCGGCTACGAGATCGTGGACGAGCCGACACCGGGGTTCACCCGCGCGATGGAGCTGTGGTTCGCGGCGGAGGTGCCCGAGATCCGAGGGTTCATGTGGCCGGCCATCCAGCAGTACGGCGATCTCGGCATCAAGCGCGCGATCGGCCTGATGTTCGAGACGGTGCCGGCGGAGAACGGCCTGCCCTACATGAAGGCGTTGGCCGAACGCGCCCGCGTCGTCCGCGCGTGGCAGCAGTTCCTCGACCGTGTGCCGCTGGTGCTGGCACCCACCTGCACGCAGCCGCCCTACGAGATCGGCTTCGACGTGCAGGACGCGGCGCGCACCGAGCAGGTGTGGCGCGAGTGCGTCACCCTCACCGCCGTGCCGATGCTGGGCGTGCCGGGGCTCGCGGTGCCGACCGGCGTCGTCGACGGCCTGCCCACCGGCGTGACCATCGTCGCGCCGCGGTTCCGTGAGGATCTCGCGTGTGCCGCTGGCGAGGCCATCGAGGCGCGATCGGGGATGCCCGCGCGCGTGCCCGTGGTCAGTGGCGCGTGACCACGACCTCGCGCAGAACGCGATAGTCGTCGGCGGCCTCGGCGAAGCAGCGTGCCCGCTGCGCCTGCTCGAGGGCCCCGCAGTCGCCGTAGCCGTCGGGATGATAGCGGCGGGCCAGCCGGCGATACTCGTGGCGCAATTCGTCGGCGGTGAAGTGATCGGTGAGCGTCGCGCCGAGCAGCACGAGGCGTTCGAACGCGAGCCGCTGCACGTCGGTGAGCGGATGGGCCGGCGGGTGCGGCGGTGGTGGCTGCCCCGGTGCCCAACGTGGCTCGGTGGCGATCAGCGGTCGGGCGAAGAGAAACGCCGAGCCCAGTGGCGGCGTCGCACGCCACGCCCACGCCGACTCGGGCGCGGCCTTCACGGGCGCGGTGGCGCCGTCCCGACCCTCACGGGCCAGGACCTCGTCGAGCACGGCGGCGAATGTCGGACCCCGCACGGGTCCGTAATCGGCCGCGAACGGCGGCCCTTCAATGGCGCGTCAGGCCGAAGAGCCGCCCTATGTACCCGCACCCGCGATTACGCAGGTGGGGCGCCGGCGGGGCGGGTGACGTCCACCCAGTTGCCGCCGGTCAGCTCGGCCAACCGGTCGGGCTGGATGCGCACGGCGGCGTTGATCGCTCCAGCCGCTGGCAGCACCTCGTCGAAATCGCGCAGCGAGTGGTCGAGGTAGATCCGCAGCGGCCGCGCCAGGCCGAAGGGACACACGCCGCCCACGGGATGACCGGTGGCGGCTTCCACCTCGGCGGCGTCGAGCATCACCGCCTTGGCGTGGAACGCGGCCTTGTACTTCTGGTTGTCGAGCCGAGCGTCGCCGCGGGTCACCAGCAGCACCACGTCGCCGCCCACGCGCAGCGACAGGGTCTTGGCGATGCGGCCGGGTTCGACGCCGTGCGCCTCGGCCGCCAGCGCCACGGTGGCGGTGCTGGCGGTGAGTTCGATCACGTGGAGATCGGGCGCGTGTGCAGCGAGGAACGTCTTGACGGACTCGAGGCTCATGATCGGCGGCGCTAAAGTGTGCCCTACACCTGTCAGGAGTAGGGCAGAGCTTCAGCTCTGCCGAAGCTTACCGCCGGTCGTCGTCGATCTGGCGGATGGCCCACTGCACCGCGCGGCGCACCGTGGCCGAGCTGTCGCCCTTGGCCTTCTCGAGCGCCGGCAGCGCCGAGCCGCTTTCGATCTGGCCCAGCGCCCATGCGGTGATGGCGCGCACCTCGGCGTCGGGGTCGCTCAGCAGCGGCGTGAGGCTGCGCACCGCCATCGCGTCCTCGATCTGGCCGAGCGCCCATACGGCCATGCGCCGCACCTCGGTGTCGCGGTCCTGCAGCGCCGGCGTGACGACGTCCACCGAGCTGCTCGATTCGATCTGTCCGAGCGCCCACAGCGCTGTGAGCTTCACGTCGCGGTCGGCATCGCGCACGGCCGGCGCGATGGCCGGCACGGCGCGCGCGCTTTCGATCTCGCCCAGCGCCCACACCGCCATGCGGCGCACGCGCACGTCGCCGTCCTTCACCAGCGGCGCCAGCACGTCCACGCCGGAGCTGTCCTCGATCTCGCCGAGCGCCCAGATCGCGGTGCGCCGCACATCCCAATCGGTGTCGGCGAGCGCGGCGCGCAGCATCGGCACCGCTTTGGCGCTTTCGATCTCGCCCATCGCCCACGCCGCGGTGCGGCGCACTTCGGGCGCGCGATCCTTGAGCGCCCGCTCGAGCGGCGGCAGGCCCAGCACGTCCTCGATCTCGCCGAGTCCCCACGCCGCGCGGCGACGCACCACCGGCGAGTCGTCGCCGGCCAGCGCCTTGCTCAGCGCCGGGATGCCTTCGATCGACTCCAGCTCGCCCAGCGCCCACGCCGCCATGGCGCGCACGGCCACGTCGCGGTCGCCCAACGCCGCCGTCATCGTGGGCAGGGTGCGCGGGTCTTCCAGTTCACCCAGGCCCAGCAGGCCGATCTCGCGCCGCCCGGCGTCGGCGTCCTTGGCCAGCGCGGCGAACTCGCTGCCCGCCCACGACGGACGCTCGCGCGCCACCATCCGCGCGGCGATGCGCCGCACGCAGCGGCTCTGATCGCGCAGGGCGGTGCGGAACGCGCCGAGCGCGGCCGCGCCCACGCTGGTGTTGGTGCGTCTGCCGAGGCTGGGGCCCGAGATGCCCATGCCGCCGCCGCCGAACGGCATCGGGGTGGGCACCGGCATGGGCATCGGCATGGGCGCCGGCATCGGATCGTCGTCGCCCCACCAGCCCCACTGGTTGGTGATGGTCCGTCCGGCCATCTCGCACACCGCCGGATCGGCCGTGCGCAGCGAGGCCAGCAGCCGGGTCACCGCGTCCGCGCTGCTCAGGTCGGGCGGCTGTACCGCCAGTGCCGCCGCCAGGAGAACTGCCGTCATGTCGTCGCCCCCTTCAGAACGTGGCGATTGGACGGCCGGCCGGGCGCCGGGGTTGGAAACGCCCGTCCCCGGGGGACGCCCTCAGCGGCCGACGGCTTTGCGCTCCTCCGGCGTCAGGCTGGGACCGGTGGCGGCGAAGGCCGGGCCGATGTCGAAGAACGCCCGCACGCCCTGGGCGTAGCGCGCCTTGAAGTCGCGCGTGCCGTTGATGCCCACCGGCAAGCCGAACTCCTGGCCGGCCGCGATCACCTTGCGCAGCCCGGCCTCGGTGAGCGCCGCGTCGTGGCCGTACGACAGGCTCATGTCGCCGCCGCCGGCCCACAGGATGCACTTGACGTGCGCGTCGCGCAGCGTGCGCGCGATCTCGCGCACGTTGTCCACGCCGAGCTTGTTCTCGATGATGAGGATGAGCAGCATGTCGCCTTCGGGGCGCAGGCCCCACACGTCCGAACGCAGCTCGTACTCGCGGCCGCTCATGCCCCAGTAGCGCGCCGCAATCGCGTTGCTGGCGCCGCGCAGGCCCTCGGGCAGGATGTTGGGCGCGTTGGCCGGCTGCGGATAGCGCGTGGCGCGCACGGCGTCGAGCGCCTGCTCGGGCGTCTCGATGTGCGGGAACATGAGCCCGGCCACGCCGGTGTCGAGGATCTGCTTCACCATCCACTGGTTCTGACGGATCTCGCGGCCGTTGGGCGGGATGCGCGGGATCACCGGCTTGGTCACGCTGATGCCCTCGCGGGCGATGGCCGCCGGGTCGAGGAGCGCGCGCAGGAACTGGCTGAGGCCGACCACGTCGAGCGGGTCGTGCTCGAGGTCGTAGAGCAGGAAGTCAAAGTTCTTGTTGGCCTGCAGTGTGACCGCGGCGTGGTAGTCGTTGCCGACGCCGATGTAGTTGGCCCAGAGCGAGAACACCGGCTTGCCCTGCTCGAGCAGCTTGATCACCGGGTTGGCGCGCGGCGGCGTCGGAGCGTTCGCGGCCTGCTCGACCGCGGCGCGCGGCAGCGCCGCCAGAGCCATCGTCATCAGGGCGGCCGTCGCGAGGAATCTGCGCATCGCGCGATTGTATGGGGACTGCTGGGAGGCTCTCCCCATTACCTCAGAGGTCCGGCGTCCCGGTGTTACCATGGTCACGGAGTCATGGTCACGAAGTACCCGTCCGCCAAACGCCGGCCAGTCAGGCGTCGCGAATCGACGACGGGCGCGTCACCCCATCCACGTCGCGAGATCCCGGCCGGAGAGTTCAAGGCGCGTTGCCTGGCGCTGATGGACGAAGTCCAGCGGTCTGGCGGGGAACTCGTGATCACGAAGCGGGGAGTGCCCGTGGCCCGTCTTCTGCCGGCCAGCAGCGAACGCCGACCGCTCTTCGGCAGCCTGAGGGGCACCGCGGTCACGCGGGGCGACATCGTGGCGCCCCTCGACGAGCCCTGGGCGGCGCTGGAGACGTGGGATGGCGAAGACTGACCCCTCCGCCGGAGTCCTGCTCGACACTCACGTCTGGCTCTGGTACGTCGAGGGCGAGCGCGCCAGACTGTCGCCGCGGGTCGATCCGGCGGTCGAGGGCGCGGCCGAACGCGGCGACGTGCTGATCTCGGTGATGTCGGTCTGGGAGATCGCGCAGCTCGACGCGCTGCGCCGTATCGACCTCGCCGTCGAGGTGCGGACGTGGGTGGCGCGCGCGCTCTCGCTGCCTGGCGTGCGCCTCAAGAGCTTGTCACCGGCGGTTGCCATCGAGAGCACGCGCCTGCCAGGTGCGCCGCATCGGGATCCGGCCGACCGCCTGCTGATCGCCACGGCACGCCTGACGGGTGCGGCGTTGGTGACGTGTGATGCGCGCGTGCTCGCGTACGCCAGGCAGGGATACCTGCGCGCGATCGACGCGCGGCCGTAGCGGAAGCCGGGGACCGTCTCTGACTCAGACCGTCCCCGGGTCGTCCACGCGCCACGGCGCGGGCGGCCGGGACCTTACTTCGCGGTGATGATCGGCGCGCCGCGCCGGTTCTGCCGCCAGCACGACTCGTTCGACTCGCCGCACACTGGCGCCTCCTTGCCCTTGCTCACCGGCAGGAGGCGCTCGCCGCCGATGCCGAGCGACACCAGGTAGCCGCGCACGGCCGTGGCCCGGCGATCGCCCAGCGCGAGGTTGTACTCGGCGGTGCCGCGCTCGTCGCAGTGGCCTTCGACCGTGATCCGCGTGGAAGGCCAGCGGCGCAGCCACTCGGCGTTGCGCGCCAGCGTCGCGCGCGCCTCGTCGCCCAGGTCGGACTTGTCGTAGTCGAAGTACACCGTCCCCAGCGGCTGCTCGGCGTTCAGCTCGGCCAGCGACTTGCGCGCGAAGATCTCCTCCTCGGTGAGCGCGGCCGGCGGGGCCGGCGGCGGGGGATCGGGCGGCGGTGGCGGCGGGGGCGGTGGCGGGGGGGTGACGACCGGCGGGTCGGGTTGCACGGCGATGGGTTGCGGCTTCTTGGCGCAGGCCGCCGTGAGAGCGACCAGGATCGCCACGATCGTCAGAACGCGGAGTCGGGTCATGTCGGTTGCTCCCGCTGGGCGTCGGGGCGCCGGGGGTGGCGGCCGCGTCCAGCTCGGCAGCGGCCAGCGTAGGATGCGCTGCCGGTCGCGGCAATCGGCCGAAGGGCGGGGGTGTGGCACCTTGGTGCCATCGACCCGGCGCGGTCAGCGCTTCTCGACCACGCCGTGCTTGATCGCGAACACCGCCAGCTCCAGCCGCGTGGCCGTGCCGGTCTTGGCGAACACGCTGCTCAAGTGGTGCTTCACGGTGTGCAGGCTGATGCCCAGTTGGCGGGCGATCTCGCTGTTGCTGTCGCCGGCGGTGATGGCCTCCACGATCTCGAGCTCGCGCGCGGTCAACCCGAAGGGCAGCGCCCGCGGTGATCCGGTGTCGCGCAGCGCCCGCGCCAGTTCGTCGGCCATCTCGGGCGCGATGAGCCATTTGCCGGCCATCACCCGGTGGATGCCGTCGATCAGGTCGCGCGTCGCCGCTTCCTTCAACACCACACCCCTCGCGCCGCGCCGCACGGCGCGCACCAGGTCGCCGGGCTCGAGCGCCGCCGTGAGCAGGACGACGCGGGTGCCCTCGAGGCCGCCGGCCTCGAGCGCGGCGATGCCGCTGGCGTGGGGCATCGCCAGGTCGAGCAGCAGCACGTCGGGGCGTGTCTCCTGCACCACGCGCGCGGCCGCCACGCCATCCCCGGCTTCGCCCACCACGTGGAATCCGGCCTCGCTTTCGAGCAGCCGCCTCAGCCCATCGCGGAAGATCTCGTGGTCGTCGGCGATCACGATGCGGACGGCGCGGCGCGCTTCAGGCATGGCGGTCGGCCTTACCCGGCACCGTCACTTCCACGCGCGCGCCGCCGCCCGGCGACGACTCCACCGCCAGCTCGGCACCGATCAGCCGTGCCCGCTCCTTGATCACGGCCGGACCCCACCGGCTGTCCTCCAGCTCCTGGGCGGTGAGCCGCCCTTCGAACGCGAAGCCACGCCCGTCGTCCTCTACGACCAGCTGGCAGCCGGCCGGCGCCGCCGCCAGCCGCACCAGTACCTGCCCGGCGCCGCTGTGTTTCCGCACGTTGACCAGCGCCTCCTGGGCGATGCGCACCAGCTCCAGTGCCTTGGGCGGCGGCATGGCGATGCCGCTGCCGGTGCTGACGAACCGCGCGCCGATTCCCGACTCGCGCTGGAAGCGCTCCACCACGCCGGCCAGCACGTCGGGCAGCTGCTCGCTCGACTCCAGCTCCACCGGCCGCAGCGCCTGCATCAGCTCGCGCAGCGCCAGCACCTCCCGGCGTACCAGGTCCTGCACCTCGCCGAGTTCCCCGCGCACGTCCACGCCATGGCCGCCGTCGCGGCGCAGCGCCTCGAGCTTCATGTCGATGGCGAACAGGGATTGGATGGCGCCGTCGTGCAGCTCGCGGGCCACGCGCGCCCGCTCGGCGGCGCCGGCCTTCACCCGCAGCCGGCGCGTCAGGAACACGTTGGTCAGCGCCGGCGTGGCGTGGTCGGCCAGCGCGCGCAGGAAGTGGACGCGGCGCTCGATCCGCCGTTCGCCGCCGCCGAACAGATAGGCGCGAGCGCGCCATTCGCGCTCGAAGCGCATCGACACCGCCGTCACCGACTGCCACCGTGGATCGGCGAGCAGCACCGGCGGCAGCGTCCACGCGTCGCGCACGAGGCGCCACGCCCCGGGCTCCGCCCGGTACACCGGGGCCAGCGACGCCCCGGCCGACGGGCGCTGGGCGTGCCAGGTGACGCCGCCGTCATCGAACAGCCAGCCGCGGGCCGTATCGGCGTCCAGTTCCTCACGCCGCACGCGCGCCTCGTCGCCCCGTCCTTCGACGCGCCACAGCAGCGTGCGCTGCGTCGCGTCGTCGCGCACCACGATGGCCGCGGCCGTGGCGTCGAACGCGCCGGTGAGCGTGCGGCCGAGCGATGTCACGAAGCCCCCGAGGCCGAGGCTGAGCGGCGGCTGCCGTGCGGTGGCGGCAATGGCGGCCAGCTCGGCGCGGGTGTCCTTCTCCTGCTCGGCCAGGTAGCCGAGCAGCCCGCCCGTCATCAGCAGATAGCCGATGCGCAGAATGGTGTTGTTGAGGTCGAAGCCCATCGACTCGAAGACGGTGCCATTCCACGGTCCGGCCAGCGCGATCGCCGACTCCACCAGGAACACCGCGATGGTGATGAGCGCGGTGCCCAGCGTGGCCCGGAAGCCCCAGCGATAGGCACTGGCCAGCACCAGGAAGAGGAAGAACATGAAGAACGGGCTCATCGGCCCCTGGCTCACCACCGTGAGCGCCGAGGTCCAGAGGATGTCGAGGCCGTGCAGCGCGTAGGCATGACGCGGCGTGAGCCGGGTGGCGCGCTGCACCGCCAGCCACACGATCAGGCTGTAGCCGGCATAAGCGAGCAGCACCGCATAGGTGAGCGCACGCAGGCGCACTGGCTCGGCGGGATCGACGTAGATCGCGAGCAGGGCCGTGACGGTGAGGAATGCGCGGCTCGCCGCCAGTACGCGCTCGAGCCGCTCGACCGGCGCGTTGGTGGGCACCGCGCGGTCGGCGCCGTCGGCGACGCTCGCAGTCTGCATCCTGCGCCCAGTCTACCGCCGCGTCCGCGGGCCGGTCGGCGGCACATGGCTCGTTGGTGCCATGCGGATCGACGTTCGACCGATTCACGGCCGCCGGTGCCGCGCCTAGCCTGGAAGCGGGCGGGCGCTCGCCGCTGGGACGCCGGCGTATGACCGGTGCGGCGGGCGACCGCTCGTAACCGGCGCGCGTTCGCGGGCGTCGTTCGTCACCGCTGAACGCATCATGTCCGACTCCGTGTCGTCGTTGATCGAAGCGTGGGGACATCCCGCGCTGCTGGTGCTCCTGCTGCTCACCGGCATCGGCTCGCCGGTGCCGGAGGATCTGCTGCTGGTGACGGCGGGCTATCTGGCGTCTGCCGACGTGCTCGACTGGCGCCTGACCGCCGGGCTCGGATGGCTGGGCGTCGTCGGCAGCGATCTGTTGCTGTGGGCGGCCGGCCGGCGGCTGGCGTGGCACGCCGCACGCTGGCAGGACGGGCACTTCCTGTCGCCGCATCGGCTGCGCCGCGCCACTGGCTGGTTCGACCGTTGGGGCAACGCGGTGATTCTGATCGCGCGCCTCGTGCCGGGCACCCGCGCCGTGGTATTCCTGACCGCGGGCGTACGCGACGTGTCGCCGCGGACGTTCCTGGTCTACGACGGCGCCGGCGCGATGCTGTGGGTGCCGGCGATGCTGGCCCTCGGCTCCGCCGCCGCCGATCATCTCGCCGGCCCGGCCGGCGTGGCCGAGGTGCTCGGCCGCGGCACCGGCTGGATGTTCGTCGTCGTCGCGGCGCTGGCGCTGGCGTGGCTGGTGATGGGCCGCGAAGAGTCCAAGCTCTAGTCCAGCCACTTACCCGCCGCTGGCGACAGGCGGTACCTGCAGCGTCTGGCCGACCTGGATCGTGGTGCCGCGCAGCCGGTTGACGCGCTGCAGCTCCGCCACGGTGGTGCCGTAGCGCTGCGCCACCGCCCCGAGGGTCTCGCCCTTCCGCACGCGGTGGACGCGTGCCGCGGCCGAAGAGCGCGCCGCCGGCTGTGGCGCGAACGCCGGGCTCGTCTCCGCAGGAGCAGGCGCGGCGACGCCGCGTCCGCCCCGCGGCGGCAGCCGCAGCACCACGCCTGGCGGCACCACCTGCGTGTGCCACAGTCCGTTCTCAGCACGCAGTGCCTCCACGTCGAGTCCGAGGGTGGTCGCCAGGCGGATGTAGTGGTCGCCGAGGCGCATGCGATAGGTGATGCGGCCGTCGGCGGCGCCGACGAGCGACGTCCGCGGGTCGGACGGATAGGCGATCTGCTGGCCTTCGCGCAGGGTGCGTTGCGCAAGGAACGGGTTGTGGAGCCGCAGCTCCAGCGCCGAGATGCCGAGCCGTTGCTCCAGGCTCAGCCAGTCGTCACCGCGTTTCACCAGCGCCAGCCGCAGCCGCGCCGCGTGATGCCGCAGCGCCGCGTCGTGCTGCTTGAGGAGCGTGCGGTACTCGCCGACGCCGATGACGTACTGCAGCGTCTCGAGCGGCAGGCTGCCGCCGCGGCCGACGCGGCCCGGGCCGCCGTTGTAGGCGGCGACGGCGCGATCCTCGCGTCCGAACTGGCGCACCAGCTGCGACAGGTACTTCACGCCGGCCTCGATATTGGTCGACACGTTCAGCTCGCGGAACGTCGCCGGCATGACCTGGAAGTAGCCCTGCGCGCCGGCGTGCGAGGCCAGATCGGCGTTGCCGCCGGATTCGTAGAGGCACACCGCGCGGGCCAGGTCCACGTCCACGCCGTAGCGGTCGGCGTGCCGGCGGATGTCGCCCTCGATCTCCATCACCTTGCGGTACATGCCCAGGAAGCCCGGCGAGAAGTCGTCGAGGGGGAGGTGCGCCCCGGTAGCGGCGGCGCCGCCGGTGAGCGCGACCGCGGCAACGGCGACGGCAAGCGGCAGACGGCCGCGGCGCGGGGTCGTCACCGGAGCACCTCTGGCGGCGCGCCAGCCGCGTGCGCGCAGGCTTCGGCCAGGGTGCCGGTGAGCGCCGGGCGCGCCACCGACACGAGCAGTTGCTCGATGCGCCCATCGTGGGCCAGTCGATGGTGCTGCCGGTAGAACAGCGGCATCAGCAGGTTCCACTTCCAGCCGAAACGCGGTGTGTCGGGTGTGAGTCGGTAGCTGCCGAGCACCGTGGTGCGCTCCGGCGATTCGAGTACGAGCTGGCGCTTGCCGCGCAGCGGCAGCCCGCGCAGCAGACCGGTGCGCTGGTAGAAGTTCACGGCGTGGCGTACGTTGGCGGGCACGCGTGGGTTTCGCCAGCCGAACGCGTCGATGTACACCGCCAGATCGATGGCGAGGTCGTGGGCCTGCAGCTGCCGCGCGAATCGGGTGATCGAACCCGCCCCCAGGCTGTGGCCGTAGACGACCACCCGCGGCGGTGCCCGGCGACCACTGCCGGCGACCAGAGCCAGCACGTCGCGTCCGGCTTCCTCCCACTCGGCGTTGTTGTAGAGCCGCACGGTCACGTCCTGGCCGAACGAGGCTGCGGCGGCCACGGTGCGCCCCAGGCGCACCACGCCCGAGCGCGGGCTGTCGGGCCGCTCGCGGCCGCCCGTGAAGCCGACGACTACCAGTGGGGCGGACGGCGAAACCGCGACCGGTCCAGCGAGGTGCCTGGACGGCGGTTCGGGTGTGCACCAGACGTCAGCTACCCACCCGGCCGTGCGGTCGGCCGGCCAGCCGCCGCGCCATGGGATGGCGTGCGTGTCCGCGACCGCGACGCCGGATCCGATCGCGATGGTCGTGACCAGGACGCCGACGCACACGACCGCGACACGCACCTGCCGAGCATAGGCAGCGCGGGCCGGGGTGAGAATCGGCCGAAGGCACGGCCCATGGCACTTGAGTGCCATCCTGCTAGGATGACGGCCTCATGGATCGACGCGCCTTGCTCAAGACGGGCGGGATGGCCGTCCTCGGCGCCAGCCTGGCGGGCTGCCGGCCGCCCCGGGCGCCGCAGATCGCGCCCACGGCGCCGCTGCGTCCCCGCCTCAGGCTGGCGGTGCCGCGCATCTCGGCGGCGCGGGTGATCCGCACCACCGTCGGCCTGCGGCCGCATCGCGACGGCGGCTTCGTGCTGCGCGCCGACAAGCTGAACGACAAGACGCTGATCCACAACTACGGTCACGGCGGCGCCGGCATGTCGCTGTCGTGGGGCTGCGGCACGCTGGTGGCCGACCTGGCGCAGCCGGCCGGCGCGCGTCGCGCCGCGGTGATCGGCTGCGGCTCGCCGGGGCTGTGCACCGCGCGGCAGCTGCAGCGGCGCGGCTACGACGTGACCATCTACGCCGCCACCGTGCCGCCCGACACGACGTCCAACATGAGCTGGGCCGGCTACACGCCGACCACCGCGCTCATCCTGCCCGAGCGGCGCACGCCGGCCTGGGACGCGCAGTTCCGCGCCGCGGCCGACATCTCGTTCCGTCAGCTGCAGGTGATGGCCGGGCCGCGCTACGGCATCTACTGGATCGACAGCTACAACGCCACCGACGACCCGAACCCGCGACCGGGCGGCGGAGGCGGCGGGGCGATGGAGGACGACCTCGTGCCGGAGCCGCTGCGCCCTGGCCGCGGCCGCGACGTGCTCGGGCCTGGCGAGCATCCGTTCCCGACGAAGTTCGCGATCCGGCAGGAGAACCTGGCCATCGAGCCCAACACCTACCTGGACGCGCTCGTCGACGACTTCCTCGAAGCCGGCGGGCGCATCGTGATCCGCAAGTTCGACTCGCCGCGCGACCTGGCGACGCTGCCCGAGCCGGTGATCGTCAACTGCACCGGCCTCGGCTCGTTCTCGCTCTTCGACGACAAGGAGCTGGTGCCGATCAAGGGCCAGCTCACGCACGTGGTGCCGCAGCCCGAGGTGAACTACCGGGTCGGCGCGCGGATGCCCGACGGCGCCAATGCCGGGATCAACCCGCGCAGCGACGGGCTGATCGTCGGCAACTCGCAGGAACCCGGCGTGTGGTCGCTCGAGCCCAATCCGGAGATCCTGGCGCGCAACCTGGCCGCCGCCGAGAAGTTCTTCGCCGGGATGGAGCAGAATTCACGGCTGGGGACCGTCCCCTCGCCGACCAGGGCGTGAAGGGGACAGTCCCCATGGAGGCCGCAATGGTGCGTCACGCGCACGATCGTCGCCGATTCCTGAAGTCGCTCGGGCTGTTCTCGGTCGGCGCGTCGTTCGCAGCGCCGCGCGCCTTCGCCCGCCCGGCCTACGACCCGGCGGGCAAGTTCGCCGTCACCGTCAGCGAAGTGCCGATGCGCAAGAACAGCGCCGGCCGCATGCTGATGGCCCGCGTCTATCGCCCCGACGGCCCGGGGCCGTTCCCCACCGTGCTCGACCTGCACGGCGGCGCGTGGAACGCCAAGGATCGGTTCGCCGAGGAGCCGATGGACCGCGCGCTGGCCGCCAGCGGCGTGCTGGTGGTGGCCATCGACCTCACCCTGGCGCCCGAGGCGCCCTACCCGGCCAACGTGCAGGACGCCAACTACGGCGTGCGCTGGCTGAAGTGGAAGGCGGCGTCGTGGGGCGGCGACCCCAGCCGCATCGGCATCTACGGCAGCTCGAGCGGCGGCCACGTGGGCGAACTGCTCAGCATGCGCCCGCGCGACGCGCGCTACAACGCCATCCCACTGCCCGAGGCGCCGGGGCTCGACGCCACCGTGGCCTACGTGGCCACCCGATCGCCGATCAGCGATCCCTACGCGCGCTTCAAGAACGCCGAAGCCCACAAGCGCACCGAGATGATGCAGAACCACAACGTCTACTTCAAGCCGTGGGAGACGATCTTCGAATCGAACCCGCAGCAGATCCTCGAGCGCAAGGAGAAGGTGGCGCTCGGGCCGCTGCTCATCATGCAGGGCGGCCTCGACGACAACGTGCTGCCGTCGGTGCAGGAGAAGTTCGCCATTACCTACCGCGCTGCCGGCGGCGCCTGCGACTACCACCTGTTCGAGGGCGCGGAACACCAGTGGGTGGCGCAGGAAGGCCCGGCCACCGACCGGGCGCGCAGCCTCGTCAAGCAGTTCATCGCCCGGCACGCATGAGGATCGCGTCGATGCCCGTGGCGTTCAGCATGGTCGCCCGAGCCGGCGCGCTGGTCGCGCTGGTCTCGCTCGTTGGGTCCGCGCGCCCCGCGGCCGCGCAGACGTCGGCGCCGGAGCCGCCGGGCGGCTGGCCCACCGTCACCGTGCACGGCGAGACCTGGACCCAGGCTTCGCTGCTCCAGCGCAACCTCGGCGGCCCCAACGACCAGAGTACGGCGTTTCCGCCGCACCGCGTCGTCGGCAACATCTACTACGTGGGCACCAACAGCCTGGCGACGTTCCTCATCGCCACGCCGCAGGGCCACATCCTGATCAACAGCTCCTACGAGCGCAACGTGCCGGCGATTCAGAAGTCGGTCGAGGCGCTGGGCTTCAAGTTCGCGGACATCAAGATCCTGCTCGGCAGCCACGCGCACGGCGACCACATGAAAGGCGACGCCGCGGTGAAGGCGTTGTCGGGCGCGCAAGTGGTGGCGATGGCCGAGGACGTGCCGGCGCTCGAGCGGATGCGCCCGGGCGGCAAGCCGCACCCGATCGATCGCGTCATCCACGACGGCGACACGGTGACGCTGGGGAAGACCACGCTCACAGCGCATCTCACACCCGGCCACTCGCGCGGCTGCACCACGTGGACGCTGCAGGTGGAAGAGGGCGGGCGATCGCTCGACGTGGTGATCGTCGGCAGCCTGGGCGTCAATCCCGGCTTCCAGCTCGTCAACAACGCGGACGTGCCGGGCATCGCCGACGAGTTCCGCCGCGCCTTCAAGGTGTCGCGCGGCTTGAAGGCCGACGTGCCGCTGGCGTCGCATCCGGCGATGTACCGCATGAAGGAGAAGCACGCTCGGCTCGGCCAGGGCGGCCTCAACCCCTTCATCGACCCCGAGGGCTATCGCCGCGAACTGGACCTCACCGAGGCGATGTTCCAGGCCGTGCTGGCGGCGCAGCAGAAGCTCGCCGGCAAGTAACCGGCCGGCGGCCTGTACAATCGGCTGATGCCGACATTGACAGTTGAGGGATACGGGACCGTCGAGGTTCCGGAGGGCAAGCGGCTCGTGCTCGCCATCGAGCAGGACGCCAAGGTGGACATCCTGCACGCCTGCGGCGGCAACGCCCGCTGCACCACCTGCCGCGTGGAGTTCATCGCCGGCGAGCCGACGCGGCAGACCGTGGCCGAGCGCGATCGCCTGGCCGCGCGCCAGCTCAGCGGCGTCCGGCTGTCGTGCCAGATCGTGTGCGATCACGACATGACGGTGCGGGCGATCAGCCGGCTCGAAGGCTCGGGACGGCCCGATCCCGGCGGCCCGCCCGATCCGTCGATCACGCCGCCGCCGGAGTGGATCGACAAAGCGTGACGCCGCTCGCCGCGGCCCTGCAGGGCCCGATGCCGGCCTTGGCGCTGGCGCCGATGCAGGAGGTGACCGACGGCAAGTTCTGGACGCTGGTGCACGCCTACGGCGGCGCCGACGTCTACTGGACCGAGTACTTCCGGGTCCAGGCCGACTCGACGCCCGAGCGGCGCATCCTCGACGCGATCGTCGGCAACACCACCGGCCGGCCGGTGATCGCGCAGCTCATCGGCAACGACATCAGCGGGCTCGTGCGCACCGCCGAGGTGCTGCAGCGGTATCCCATTGCCGCGATCGACCTGAATCTGGGGTGTCCGGCACCGATCGTCTACCGCAAGTGCGCCGGCGGCGGGCTGCTGCGCGAGCCGGATCGCATCGACGCGATCCTGGGCGCGCTCCGCACCGCCGTCCGCATCCCCTTCACGGTCAAGACGCGTCTCGGCTTCGCGTCCGAGGACGAGTTCGACCGGCTGCTGCCGATCTTCGCGCGGCACTCACTGGACGCGCTGACGGTGCACGCCCGCACCGTCGCGCAGCTCTACCGGCTGCCTGTGCACTACGCGCGCATCCGCCAGGCCGTGGAGGCGATGCCGTGCCCGGTGATCGCCAACGGCCACGTGCACTCGGCGGCGCAGGCGGCCGAGGTGCTCGCCCTCACCGGCGCGCGCGGTCTCATGATCGGCCGGGCCGCCATTCGGAGCCCGTGGCTGTTCACGCAGATCCGGCAGCAGCTGCGCGGCCAGCCGGTGACGCTGCCCACCGGACGCGACGTGCTCGGCTACGTGCGCGCGTTGTGGGCGTCGCAGGCGCTGCCCGGCCGGCCCGAGCAGGTGCAGTGCGACCGCATGAAGAAGTTCGTCAACTACCTGGGCGAGGGCGTGCCGGGGCCGTTCCTGCACGACATCCGCCGCGCCCGGACGGCGGCGGAGTTCCATCGCATCGCCGAGGCGTGCCTCGACCACGACCAACCGATGGCCCTGCTACCGATGGCCGCCTAGACGCTAGAAGCCGCTCGGGCGAATCCAGAAGCTCTCGCGCCAGGTGCCGCCCGGCGCGATCGACTGCAGCTCCTTGTAGACGCCGCGGTGCGCCAGGTTGATCGCGTTGCCGATGCCCGCCATCGGCTCGATGCAGATGAAGTTTCGCTCGGCGGGCGGCGAATCGCCCTGCCCGCCGCGGCCCTTGCCCGACGGGTTCGGCGCCCACACCACCACCGAGCCGTAGCGCGGGCCGAGCACCACGTCGAGGCGCTGCTGCTTGCCCCAGATGGTGGTCGTCGAGCGCCCGTCGCCGTCGCGCACGAGATCGCTGAACACCTCGTCGAGGCTGTACTCGCGCAGCGTGACGCGCGGCCCCGGCAGCAGCAACTCGGTGGGTTCGGTCTTGCCGGTGGGGAGCTTGCGGCTGTCGAGCTGCCAGCGCGTCTTCGCGCCCACCGACACCTGCCACTCGTCACGGGGCGAGTCGGTGAGCTGGAAGTAGGGATGGAAGCCGACCGATACCGGCATCGGCTCGTCGCTCAAGTTCGCCACGGTGGTGATCACCTCGAGCACGCCACCCGACAGGCGATAGGTGATCTCCGCGGTATGCGCGTACGGCCATTGCCGCATCCACTCCGGCCGCTTGTAGACCTCGAGCCGGCTGGTGACCACCGCGGCGTCCGGCGTGGCCGCCACCGCCGTGACGCGCCATTTGTCGGTGCCCGTGAGGAAGCCGTGAATCGGCACCTCGCCGCGGACGTTGCCGAGGGTCATGTCGAAGGCGTGGCGCTTGCCGTTGGCGTAGAACGCCTGCTCGTCGAGCCGGCCGATCCACGGCCCCATGAACGGGATGCCGGTCTGCCCCGGCTGCGCCCGGAACTCCTCCAGCGACTTGCGCTGGTAGCGCAGCACGTCGTGGCCCTTCACCTTCATCCCGGTGGCGATCATGCCCACCGACGGCACTACCGTGACCACGGTGTCGGCCTGGCGATCGGTGAGCAGCACGAGATCGCCGTTGCGGACGGCGGAGTAGCGCTGCGCCGTGGCGGGCGCGGCGAGCACGAGCACGGCGAGCAGGGCGCCGCCGCAGCGGCCGGGGACGGACATGCGCATGCGCAGACGATACGTCAACGCCGCCGCCCGGGACATATAATCCGCCGACCGCCGGGCCGCGACGGCCGGGCCAGGTCGTGGAGGCATTCGTGATGGCGCAGCGTGGACAGCCGTGGGTCGTACTCCTGCTGATGGTGGCCGTCACGGCCGCCGTGAGCACGCGCCAGAACCCGCGCGGCACGACGGCGCCGGGCCGCGAGACGTTCACCAGCCGCGTCGTCGCCGCCAACCTCGCTAACCCCTGGGAGGTGACGTGGGGGCCCGACGGCCAGCTGTGGATCACCGAGCGCACCGCCTACCGGGTGACCCGCGTGAACCCGGCCGATGGGTCGCGCACGGTGGCGCTCACGCTCACCGACGTCTACCAGACCTCGGTGCAGGACGGCCTGATGGGCATGGCCCTGCACCCCGACCTGCTGAAGTCGCGCGGTCGCGACTGGGTCTACCTGGTGTCCACCTATGACGCCGACGCGGGCAGCGGCGTCACCCGTCGCCTGCAGGTGCGCCGCTATACCTACGACCAGAAGAGCCAGACGCTCGGCTCGCCGCTCACGGTGATCGACAACCTGCCGGCCCACGACGACCACGGCGCCGCCCGCATCCTGGTCGGCCCCGACGGCAAGCTGTGGCTGTCGCGCGGCGACCAGGGCGCCAACTGGCTCGCCAACTACTGCAACGCCACCCATTCGCAGGACCTGCCCACCGCGGCGCAGGTCGCCAAACGCGACTGGTTCACCTACCAGGGCAAGATCCTGCGCCTCGAACTCGACGGCGCGATTCCCGCCGACAACCCGACGTTCAACGGCGTGCGCAGCCACATCCACAGCTATGGCTACCGCAATACGCAGGGCCTGGTCTTCGGGCCCACCGGGCTGCTCTACGGCGCCGAGCACGGGCCCAGCACCGACGACGAGATCGACCTGATCCAGGCCGGCAAGAACTACGGCTGGCCGCACGTGGCCGGCTACAACGACGACCGCAGCTACGTCTACGCGAACTGGTCGGCCTCGACCGTGCCGTGCGCCACGCTGAAGTTCAATGCCCTGACGCCGCCGCCGTCGGTGCCGCCGAGCAAGGAGTCCACGTGGTCGCATCCCGACTTCGTGCCGCCGATGGTCACGCTCTTCACGGCGCCCGCCGGCTACGATCTGGGGGCGCTGGGCGGCACGACGATCGGCCCGGGCAGCATCGACCTCTACGACTCGCCGACGATCCCTGGCTGGCGGCAGTCGCTGCTGGTCACCGGAATGCGCACCGGCGCCATCTACCGGGTGAAGCTGTCGGCCGACGGCCGCAGCGTGGACGGCGCGCCGCTGCTCTACTTCAAGCAGAACGACCGCTATCGCGACCTCGCCCTGGCGCCCGATGGCCGCCGGATCTTCGCGGTGACCGACAGCATGGGCTCGGTGCTCGACGCCAACTGGCAGCGCGTCGAGACGGTGGCCCATCCCGGCGCCCTCCTCGAGTTCACCTACGCGCCGAAGCCATAGGAACGCCGTATGACGCCACCCGATCGCCGTCAGTTCATGGGCACGGTGTCGCTCGCCGGACTCGGCGGGCTGGTGCCGCCGCCCTCCGCCGTGTCCACGGCCGCTGCTGGCCTGCCGGCGGCGAGGCCCGACGGGCAGGAGGGTGGTCCGGCGACGGCCGCCACCGGTGTGACCCGCGCGCTGGCCCGCTACGTCGTGGACGCTCGCTGGGCCGACGTGCCCGAGCCGGTGCGCAAGGAAGGGCGGCGCACGCTGCTCAACTGGATGGGCTGCGCGGTGGGCGGCTCGCGCCACGAGACGATGGATGCGGCCATCGGCGCGCTGGCGCCGTTCTCGGGCCCGGCGCAGGCGTCGGTGCTCGGCCGACGCGAGCGGCTCGACATCCTGCATGCGTCGCTGATGAACGGCATCAGCTCGCACGTCTTCGACTTCGACGACACGCACCTGAAGACGGTGATCCATCCGGCCGGGCCGGTGGTGTCGTCGCTGCTGGCGCTGGCGGAGTTACGGCCGCAAAGCGGCGCCGACTTCCTCCACGCGATGATCCTCGGCATCGAGGTGGAATGCCGCATCGGCAACGCCGTGTATCCCGCGCACTACGACCGCGGCTGGCACATCACCGGCACCGCTGGCGTGTTCGGCTCGGCGGCGGCGTGCGGCAAGGCGCTGGGCCTCACCGAGCAGCAGATGGTCTGGGCGCTCGGCCTGGCCGCGACGCAACCGGTGGGCCTGCGCGAGATGTTCGGATCGATGACCAAGAGCTTCCACCCCGGCCGCGCTGCGCAGAACGGCCTGACGGCGGCACTGCTGGCGGCGAAGAACTTCACCAGCACCGAGGTCGGGCTCGAAGGCAAGAGCGGCTGGGCCAACGTGCTCAGCACCACGCGCAACTACGCCGAGATCACCGGCGAGCTGGGCCGCCACTACGAGATCTCGCTCAACACCTACAAGCCGTTCGCCTGCGGCATCGTCATCCACCCGACCATCGACGCCTGCATCACGCTGCGCAATCAGCACACGCTGCAGGCGGCGCAGATCGAGCGCATCGACCTGGGCGTGCATCCGCTGGTGCTCGAACTCACCGGCAAGAAGACGCCGCAAACCGGGCTCGAGACGAAGTTCAGCGTCTACTTCGCGGCGGCGCTGGCCGTCGTCCGCGGCTCGGCGGGTATGCGCGACTTCAGCGACGAGAACGCCAAGGACCCGGTGATCATCGGCCTGCGCGACCGGGTGATCGCCACCGTCGATCCGTCGGTGGAGGAGCACCAGGTGAAGGCCAAGGTCACGCTCAAGGACGGCCGCGTCCTGACCCACACCGTGGAGCACGTGGTCGGCAGCCTCGAGCGGCCGATGAGCGACGCCGACCTCGAGGCCAAGTTCTTCGATCTGGCCCAGGGCGTGCTGCCTGATGCCCAGGCCCGCGCCCTCAGAGATCTGTGCTGGAAGATCGACAGCCTGGCCGGGGCCGCGGAGCTGGCGAAGGCGGCGGTGCCGGCGGCCTGATGTCAGTGTCAGGAACCCTGCGGCTGCGAACACCACGACCAGACCGAGCCTCGGGGTGCCGACCAGGATTGCCGCCATCGGCCGTCCGAACCCGGCGGCGAGGGCGCTGCCCACTAGCAGGACTCACAAGCGCTGCTCGTCGGACGCAGGGCGAGGCCGAATGGGCGCGTTCATGCCATAATACCTACCATGGTCACGACCATGGACGCAGCCGGCCGCCTGGTTCTGCCCAAGGCGGCGCGTGAGCGGGCCCGGCTCCGCCCCGGCGTGCCGCTCGAAGTGCGGGTGGTCGATGGGCGTATCGAGATCGAGCCCGCGCCGACCCGCGTCACGCTCGAGCAACGATCCGGGTTCTGGGTAGCGTCGCCCGCCGAGGCCGTGCCGACGCTCACACAGGCGGAGGCGAACCAGGCGACAGACGCGCTGCGCACGCCCCTGTCGGAGGCCGGAGACGACGATTGATACGCGTGCTGGTCGATAGCAGCTGCCTCGTTGCGGCGGCGCTGCCGTTTCACGAGCACCACGCGGCGACCCTGGCCGACCTGGCGCGACGCCGTGACGCCGGGCAGACGTTCGTGCTCGCCGCCCACTCAATCCTGGAGAGTTACGCGGTGCTGACGCGGCTACCGCCGCCTCACCGCCTCGCGGCCGCTGACGCACTCGCCGTGCTGGAGCGCAACTGGACAGCGGCCGACATCGTATCGCTGGGCGGCACCGACTCATGGCGCCTGCTGCGACAAGGCGCTGCCGCGGGCGTCGCCGGCGGCCGAGTCTACGACGCCGCCATCGCCGCCTGTGCACGCAAGGGCAAGGCCGTCGAGCTGCTGACGTGGAACGTCAAGCACTTCGCCGGCGTCGAGGGCGTGCGGGTCCTTTCGCCGACCGGGTAACGGCTCAGCGCTGCACCGGCGTCACCGGCAGCTCCACGAAGCTGGCCGCACCCGGGGCGTGATACACGCGCTGCGTCGCCTTCACGTAGTCCCCCGGTGTGGCGAAGAAGATGTTCGGCACGAACGTCTGGGGGTTTCTGTCGTAGAGCGGGAACCAGCTCGACTGCACCTGCACCATGACGCGGTGGCCGGGCTTGAACACGTGGTTGGCCGTCGGCAGGATGAAGCGGAAGGGCAGCGGCGTGTTCGACGCCAGCGCCTTCGGCTCGCTGAAGCTCTCGCGGTAGCGGCCGCGGAAGATGTCCATCGCCACCGGGAACTGGTAGCCGCCCATCGCCGGCTCGCTCGCCATCTCCTCCGGGTAGACGTCGATCAGCTTCACCACCCAGTCGCTATCGCTGCCGCTCGTGGACGCGACCAGGTTCACGACCGGCGCGCCGCTGATGCGCAGCGGCTCGGTGAGCACCGGCGTCACGTAGCTGAGCACGTCGGTGCGGTCGGCCACGGCGCGCTGGTCGCTCAGCAGCCACGTCTGCCAGCGGGCGCCGTCGGCGAAGCGCACCGGCCGCGGCAGGTACGGCACGGGCTTGGCCGGGTCGGACACGTACTCGTCGTAGCCGCTGGCGTCCTTGGCGGTGCCTGACGCCGGCGCGGTGAACGACAGCCCGAAGCCGCCGGTGAAGTACAGCGGCTTGGCCTGGTTGGGGCAGCCCTTCTCGCACGACAGCGGCCACTTGGGGAACCGGTCCCAGTGGTTGGCGCCGGTGTTGTAGATGAAGACGCCGGGCGTGTCGGCCTTGGGTGCGCCGGGCTTCAAGTACTGATCGAAGAACGGCTTCAACACGTCGCGGCGGAACTGCAGCGCGGTGTCGCCCTCGAAGCGCAGCGGTCCCAGCGAGTAGCCCTCGTAGTTCACGCCGCTATGCCGCCACGGGCCCATCACCAGGTAGTTGAGCGTGTTGGTCGTGTCTTTCGGCTCCACGGCGAGGTAGCTCTGGATCGCGCCCCACATGTCTTCCTGGTCCCAGATGCCCTGGATCCACATGGTCGGCACGGTGAGCGGCTGCTTCGCCATCACCTTGTCGAGCGCCTGCTCCGACCAGAACTGGTCGTAGGCCGGGTGCTCCGACACCTTGCGCCACATCGGCAACTGCTCGAGGCCGTGCAGGCGCGCGTAGTCCCCCGCCGAGCCGGCGCGACGGAACGTCTCGTAGTCGTCGTAGCCAGGACGGATGATGGTGCTGCCCGCAGCGCGGCCGGCGCTCTGCCCGGCGAAGAAATCGAAGTTGGTCTGGCGGAAGGCGCCGAAGTGGAACCAGTCGTCGCCCATCCAGCCGTCCACCATGGGGCTCATCGGCGCCGTCACCTTCAGCGCCGGGTGCGGGTTGACGAGCGCCATCACCACGGTAAAGCCCTCGTAGCTGCTGCCCAGCATGCCGACGCGGCCGTTGCTCTCCGGGACGTTCTTCACCAGCCACTCGATGGTGTCGTAGGCGTCGGTGGAGTGATCCGTGTCTGTCGGGTTGAGCGGGCCGCGCAGCGGCCGCGTCATCAGGTAGTCGCCCTCGGAGCCGTACTTGCCGCGCACGTCCTGGAAGACGCGGATGTAGCCGTCGGCCACGAACACCTCGTCGCCCTGCGGCAGGGTGGCCAGCATCGACGCCGACTGGGCGCGCGTGGTGCGGCCGGCGGCGTTGTAGGGCGTGCGCGTCATGATGATCGGCGCGTTCTTGGCCCCCTTCGGGACGACGATCACCGTGTAGAGCTTCACGCCGTCGCGCATCGGGATCATCACGACGCGCTTCTCGTAGTCGAAGCCGGTGGTCGGTCGCTCGAACTTCGCCGGGATGTCGGGCAGGTGGACCGGCGTCTGCTGCTGGGCGGTGAGCACCGCGGTGACGGCGAGGAGCGGCAGGGCGAGCAGGGCAGTGGCGCGCATGGCAGCAGTGTAGTGCGGACGTCCGCCCGCTCGTCCCTGGGACGGTCACCGCGCGTATAGTGGCGCCATGCTCGTCCGCCGCCTGCCGCCGCGCCGCTTCCTCTCGACGGTCGCCCTGGTCCTCGCGTTGGCCGCTCTCGACGCGCAGACCCGTCCGGCGGCGCCCGACTGGTCCGCGGTGGAGCCCGAGGCGCTCGGTCACTACCAGGCGCTGCTGCGCTTCGACACCAGCGCCACCGAGCGTGCCGAGGCCGAGTACCTGCGACAGGTGTTCGAGAAGGCCGGCATCCCGGTGCAGGTCTTCGCCAAGGACCCGGAGCGGCCCAACATCGTGGCCCGACTCCGCGGCAACGGCAGGAAGCGGCCGCTGCTGCTGATGGGCCACCTCGACACCGTCACCGTGGACGCCTCGAAGTGGAAGTTCCCGCCCTTCAGCGCCACCCGCGACGGCGGCTTCGTCTACGGCCGCGGCGCCATCGACGACAAGGACAACCTGGCCGCGGCGGTCATGGCCATGCTGCTCCTGAAGCGGCAGAACGTGCCGCTCGACCGCGACGTGATCCTGCTGGCCGAGTCCGGCGAGGAGGGCGCGTCGCATCTGGGCATGGGCTTCATGGTGGCCGAGCACTACCCGGCGATCGACGCCGAGTTCTGCATCGCCGAGGGCGGCGACACCATCCGCGAGGGCGGCCAGGTGCGCTACGCCGCGGTGCAGGTGCAGGAGAAGGTGGTGCGCGGCGTCGAACTGACCGCGCGCGGCATCTCGGGCCACGGCTCGGTGCCGCTGGTGTCGAACCCGATCGCGCACCTGGGCAACGCCGTGGGCAAGTTCATCACCTGGCAGCCCGACGTGAAGATCGACGAGACCACCGGCCGCTACTTCCGCCGCCTCGCCACGCTGGCCGGGCCCGACAAGGCGCGCTACTACCGCGACGTCGTCTCCACCGACCCGGCGGTGGCCAAAGCCGCCGCCGACTGGCTCTTCGCCAACGAACCGCGCCACGCCTCGATGGCGCGCACGTCGGTGTCGCCCAACCTCTTTTCCGGCGGCTACCGCTCGAACGTGATTCCGTCGGAGGCGAAGGCGCGGCTCGACGTGCGGATGGTGCCGGAGGAAGACGCCGATGCACTGCTGGCGCAGATCCGCGCCGCCATCGCCGATCCGGCCGTGGACGTCCAGTTCGCCGGCGGCGCCCGTCCGCCGATTCCGGCGACGCGGCTCGACTCCGAGATCTTCACCACCGTCGAAGCGGCGGTGCAGGTGATCTACAAGGTGCCGACGCTGCCGTCGATGAGCACCTACGCCACCGACATGTGGCCGCTGCGCGCCAAGGGCGTGCAGTGCGTCGGCATCGGCGCCGGCGTGGATCTGGAAGACCAGTCGACCGGCTACGGCATGCACGCCGACCAGGAGCGGCTGCTCGAAAGCGAGTTCCAGCGCTTCGTGCGCCTCAACTGGGAAGTGGTGACGGCGCTGGCAGCCTCACGCTAGACGGCGTTCCACGCTCGCCCCGCGCTTCGTCCCACGAAAGCCGCCCGCGCCACGACCGGCCTCGCCAGGCCGACGTCACAATGCGCGCATGCCGACCGACCTCGTCCGCGATCTGCGCCTGGCGGTACGGACGCTGGCCGCCGCGCCGACCTTCACCGCCGTCGCCATCCTCACGCTGGCCCTCGGCGTCGGCGCCAACACCGCGCTCTTCAGCGTGGTGCACGGCCTGCTGCTCACCCCGCTGCCGTATCCCGAGCCGCAGCAGCTGCTGGCCGTGGACGGGCTGCTGACGCGGCCCGACGGCGAGGTGGAATTCCAGCTGTCGTATCCCGACGTGCAGGACATCGCCGCGCAGGCGGGCAGCCTGGCCGCGGTGGCGCCGTGGACCGACAACTGGGGCCTGGCGCTCGAGGGCACCGAGGGCGCCGAGCGGCTCGACGCCAACTTCGTGGGCGCCGGCTACTTCGCGCTGCTCGGCGGCACGCCGCTGGTTGGCCGGACGTTCGACGCCGGCGACCACACCCGCGGCAGCGGCGCCCGGTCCGTGGCCGTGCTGAGCGAGGCCACGTGGCGGCAGCAGTTCGGTGCCGATCCCGCCGTGGTCGGCCGCGATGTGCGCTTGCAGGGTCGGCCGTTCACGGTCGTCGGCGTGATGCCGTCGTCGTTCGTAGACGCGGCAGTGGGGCGCGGCGCGCGTATCGACGTGTGGGTGCCGGCCGAACGCGCCGCCGAGCTCTTCGCCGGCGTGGACCTGGCGGCGCGAGGCGCTCGGCTGTGGTGGGCGGTGGCGCGGCTCGCCGGCGACGCGACACCGGCGTCGGCCCTGGCTGAACTGCAGACGATCGGCGGGCAGAGCGCCGCCGCCTTCCCGGCATCCAACACCAACTTCACCTATCGCGCGACGGCCTTCGACCGCACCTTCTTCGCCGACGCGCGCCGGCCGCTGTGGCTGCTGATGGCCGGCTCCACGTTCGTCCTGCTGATCGGCTGCGTCAACGTCGCCAACCTGCTGCTGGTGCGCGCCACCGCCAGGGCTCGCGACATGGCGGTACAGATTGCTCTGGGTGCCACGCGCGGCCGCATCGTCCGGCAGCTGCTGGTCGAGAGCCTCGTGCTGGCGCTGGCTGGTGGCGCAGCGGGCGTACTGCTGGCCGCCTGGCTGACGCCGCTCCTGGTGCGGCTGGCCGATCTCGACCTGCCGGCGCACGTCTCGGTCGGCGTCGACGCGACGGTGCTCGTCGTCGCCCTGGCCACGTCGATCGGCTGCGGACTGCTGTTCGGTCTGGCGCCGGTGTGGCGCGCGACCCGGCTGAGCGTGCGCGACACCATCGCCGTGGGCGGCGGCCGCGCCGCCCGATCGTCGCGGGCGGCCCGCCTGCTGGCGGGCGTCGAGGTGGCGGCGGCCTTCGTCCTCGCCGCCGGGGCCGTGGTGATGCTGCAGAGCTTCTCCGCGCTCACCCGCACCGACCTGGCGTTTCGCGCCGATCGGCTGCTCGCCGTGCGATTGGAGTTGCCGATCGACCGCTACACCACGCCGGCCCTGCGCGCGCAGGCCGGATCGCAGATGCTCGAGCGCTTGCGGGCGCTGCCCGGCGTCGAGCAGGCGATGATCTGGGGCCCGAGCATGTTCGCCCGTTCCACGTGGGTGGCGTTCGTCGCGCCCACGGACCGTCTGGCCACCGACGCCGAGCAGTTGATGGTGTGGCGCCACAGCACCAACCCGGGCGCGCTGGCCGACCTTGGCGTGCGGGTGGTCGCCGGTCGCGACATCGCTGCGACCGACACGCTCGAGTCGCCGTCGGTGTGCCTCATCAGCCAGGCCGCCGCCGCTCGCCTGTGGCCCGGCCAGGATGCGGTCGGCCGTCAACTCCGCGCCGGCGCGGGCCCGACGGCAGTGACCTTCACCGTGGTGGGTGTCGCGGCCGACGCCCGGCACCGCGGCCGCTTCCGCTTCAGCCAGGGCGCGATGGCCCACGAGCCGCAGCTCGACCTCTACTTCCCCTATGCGCAGCGGCCGAACAGCCTGGTCACGCTGGGCGTGCGGACGCGCGGCGAGGCCGGCGCGCTGACCAGCGCCGTACGCGGCGCCATCGCCGCCATCGATCCGGCAGTGCCGGTCTACGACATCGAGACGCTCGAGGCGCGGATGCGGCGCGAGGAGTCGCCGGTGGGCTTCGCGGCGCTGCTGCTCAACATCTACGGCGGCCTGGCGCTGCTGCTCGCCGGCATCGGCGTCTACGGCGTGCTGGCGTCGGCGGTGGCGTCGCGGCGGCAGGAGTTCGGCATCCGCTCCGCGCTCGGCGCCGACCCGCGACGGCTGCTCGCCGGGGTGATGCGCGAGGGGTGCACGTTGACCCTCGCTGCCATCGCTGTCGGTGCCGCCGTGGCCGCGGGATTGACGCGCGCCTTCGGCCGGATGGTCTACGGC
>CAYUAX010000004.1:0-84446 GCA_964442845.1 uncultured Bifidobacteriaceae bacterium
CCAACGACCCGCACCGCGTCATCGAGGCGCCGTCGCTGCGCTACTGGGTGCACCTGGTGGCGCCCGGCTGGAACGTGATCGGCGGCGGCGAGCCGGTGCTGCCCGGCGTGTCGATCGGCCACAACGAGCACGGCGCGTGGGGGCTGACCATCTTCGGCTCGGACAGCGAAGACCTGTACGTCTACGAGACCAACCCCGCGAACCCGAACGAGTACCGCTACCAGGGCCGCTGGGAAGCGATGCGCGTCGTGCCCGACACGATTCCGGTGAAGGGCCAGGCCGACGCGAAGGTCGATCTGAAATTCACCCGCCACGGGCCGGTGCTGCACGAGGATCGGGCCAACCGCCGCGCCTACGCCCTGCGCGCGGCGTGGATGGAGACCGGCGGCGCCCCGTACCTGGCCAGCCTGCGGATGAACCAGGCACGCACCTGGGAGGAGTTCCGCGACGCCTGCAGCTACAACCGCATGCCGTCGGAGAACATGGTGTGGGTGGACAGGAAGGGCACCATCGGCTGGCAGGCGGCCGGCATCGCCCCGTTGCGATCATGGAGCGGCCTGCTCCCGGTGCCCGGCGACGGCCGCTACGAGTGGGACGGCTACCTGCCCATCACCGCCCTGCCGGCCGAGGTGAACCCGGCGCGCGGCTACATCGCCACCGCCAACCACTACCTGTTCCCCAACGACTACCCGTACGACACCGCCCGCCACTGGACGTGGGCCGATCCCTACCGCGCCCGCCGCATCGAGGAAGTGCTGGGCTCGGGCAAGCGGTTCAGCGTCGCCGAGGTGGCGCGACTGCAGAACGACGACCTGTCGCTGCCGGCGCGCGCCCTGGTCCCGCTGCTGCGCGACCTGCCGTTCACGACGCCGGCCGTGGCCGCCGCTCGCGACCGGCTCCTGAAGTGGGACTTCGTGCTCGACAAGGACTCGGCCGAGGCCGCGGTGTTCGAGTTGTTCTCGCGCCAGCTCTACGCCAACGTCCGCCAGCAGGCGATCCCGGCCGCCGCCCGCGGCGTGGTGCCTGGCAACCTGATCAGCCTGAAGAAGATCCTCGATTGGATGTACGCGCCCGACGGCCGCTTCGGCGCCGATCCAATCAAGGCCCGCGATGCGCTGGTGGCGACCAGTTTCGAGCAGGGCATCGCCGAGGGGACGAAGCGCTTCGGCCCCGACGTCGCCACGTGGCGGTGGGGCTCCGAGAAGCTGCACCACGCGCTGCTGCGACACCCGCTGTCGAACGCGGTGAACGACGAGACGAAGAAGCGGCTCGAAGTGGGCCCGCTGCCGCGCGGCGGCGACGGCACGACGGTGAGCGCCACCGGCGGCGGCGACAACCAGCAGTCGGGCGGCTCGCTCAAGATCATCGCCGATACCCAGGACTGGGACAACACGGTGGGCCTCAACACGCCCGGCCAGTCGGGCAACCCCGACGACCCGCACTACCGCGATCTGTTCGAGCTGTGGGCGCGCGGCCGCTACTTCCCCGTCGCCTACTCCCGGGCCAGGGTGGAGTCGGTGGCCGAGCGGACCAGCACGCTGGCGCCGCCGGCGGCGGCGACGTCAGGACGGCAATAGGCCGCGATCAGGGCGCGGCGGGCACGAACCCGGCGCGCTCGCCGTCCGTGCGCCAGCGCGCGTAGCTCGCCTCGCTGATGCAGACGGGGAACCCGTCCAGCACGGCGCAGACGAGCGGCATCCGCGTGGCGCGCGTCAGCACGTCGCGCAGCGCCGGCGTCAGCACGTAGAACGTGTCGTCGCTCACGTCCCCGGCGCGGATCTGCCGGTCGATGGCGGCGCAGTAGCCGAGCACGGCCGCCTTGTCGTAGCGGCCGGCGAACCCCGAGTTCATCGTCAGGCCGTGCGTGCCGGCGCGGAGCGAGAACGGCAGGTGCGGCCCGCCGCTCGGCGTGTCGGGGCCGACGCACATGTCGGGCGGCACGGTCACGAGATGCCGATAGTGCGGCAGCGCCACGTCCCACGCCGCGCTCTTCAATGGATCGTCCCATGTAATCCAGGCGGGATCGCTGGCGCGGAGGTGGACGTTCCAGTACATCCCGTGGAGGTCCCAGGTCTGGAGGACGAGCGCCGCGGCGACCACGAACCGCGCGGAGCGGCGCGGCAGGGCGCGGGCCACCACGAGCAGGGCGGTCAGGAACGCGACGTACATCGCCAGCCAGGCGAACCGTCCGCTCGATCGGAACACCGACAGCAGCGACGGCGTCCACGGCGTGAGATCGACCAGCACCGCGGAGCCGGCGGTGACCACCGGGCTGACGGCATAGACGAGGAGCACGGCGACGGCGATCCAGCCGAGCCGCAGCGCCGGCACGGCGCCGCGGCCGCGCAGCCCCTGCACCAGGGCGAGCGCCGCCAACGCGAGCCATCCGGCGCCGAAGTACACGAGCCCCTCGTACTGGCCCGGCGTGGCCACGGGGATCGCCGGCAGCAGCGACGAGTAGCCCATCGCGATCACCGGCGAGAGCAGGTTCATCGAGTAGTTGCCGAGGCCGACCAGTTCCAGGTCGCCCGACGAGCTGACCAGGAAGAGACCGCCGAGCCACATGGCGATGGCCGTGCCGGCCAGCGGCGGCAGCAGGCCCGCCATCGCCGCCGCTCCCGCGCGGCCGGCGCGCCAATCGGCCAGCGCGTCGCTGGCCAGGTCGGCGGCGGCCAGGGCCAGCACCATGACGGCGAGGTACGGCTGCGTGGCCGCCACCGCCGTGCTCACCAGCGTCCAGGCACCGATACGCCAGGCGAGACGCCGCACTGGATGCGCCACGGCGATCCAGATCGCCGCCAGCAGCAGCCAGTGCGCGCACAGCGCGACATGGCCATGGCGGTGCAACAACGCCGGCGTCTGCACGAACAGGCCGGCGCCGAGCACCTGCAATGCGGGGTCGGCACTCACCGTGCGGACGAGCAGCGCCCCGAACACTCCCTGCAGGGCGAAGCAGGCGAGCAGCCATGCGCCCAGGTACTGGGCGGGATCGGGCAGCAGCGCCTGGAACGGCTTGAGCGGCAGCGCCACCAGCGGGATGGCGTCGCTGTTGCCGATCGAGGTGCCGACGGGATGGCCGACGCCGAGCACCTTGCCCGGCGGCCACTGCCACGGCTCGCGCCGGAAGTGGTGCCAGGCCAGCAGGTAGGTCTGGGTGTCGTGGCGCATGACCCAGCCCAGATTGTCGGGCCGGACGATGGCCGGACCGAGCGTGGCTAGGAACAGGACGGCGCCGAGCAGCCCGCCGGCGAGCGGCGTCAGCCAGGGCCGGGGCGCCGGATGCACGCGTGCATCGTAGCGGATTCGGTGGAGTCGACCCGCGGCCGCCGGTCACGGTACCCTAGGACGACGTGGCCTCCGACGCTCCATCGACCGAATCCCCTGGCGAAATCGACACGCGGCTCCCCGCCGAGGTGAGCCGCCGCCGCACCTTCGCGATCATCTCGCACCCCGACGCCGGCAAGACGACGCTGACCGAGAAGCTGCTGCTCTATGCCGGCGCCATCGAACTGGCCGGCGCGGTGCGCGGCCGAAAGACACAGCGTCACGCCGTGTCGGACTGGATGGACGTCGAGCGCGAGCGCGGCATCTCGGTGACCTCGGCGGCGCTCGACTTCGACCTGCGCAACTGCCGCATCACGCTGCTCGACACGCCCGGCCACCAGGACTTCAGCGAGGACACTTACCGCACGCTCTACGCGGTGGACAGCGCGGTGATGGTGATCGACGCCGCCAAGGGCATCGAGACGCAGACCCGCAAGCTGTTCGAAGTGGCGCGGCTGCGCCACCTGCCGCTGATCACCTTCGTCAACAAGCTCGACCTGCCCGGCCGCGACCCGTTCGATCTGCTGCAGGAGATCGAGGACGTGCTCGGCATCCAGGCGGCGCCGCTCAACTGGCCGATCGGCAGCGGCGACCGCTTCCGCGGCGTGTTCGACCTGGTCACCCGCGAGATTCGCCTCTACGAGCAGGTGCCGGGCGGCGGCTACCGGGCTCCGGTGCACACCACCGATCTCGCCGACCCCGAGCTGGCGGAGATGCTCGGCGACACGCTGCACGAGGCCCTGGTCAACGACACCGCCCTCATCGCCGGCGCCGGCACGACCTTCGACAAGGCCGAGTACCTGGCCGGCCGGCAGACGCCGGTGTTCTTCGGCAGCGCCCTCGACAACTTCGGCCTCGAGGCCATCCTCGACGCGCTCGAGACGCTGGCGCCTTCGCCGCAGCCGCGCGCGACCGACGACGGCGCCGTGGTGCCGACCGTGGCGCCGGGCTTCTCGGGGTTCGTGTTCAAAATCCAGGCGAACATGAACCGCAAGCACCGCGACCGCGTCGCGTTCGTACGGGTCTGCTCGGGCGTGTTCGAGAAGGACATGGCGCTCATCAACGCCCGCGAAGGCGAGGTGGTGCGCGCCGCCCGGCCGTATCGCTTCTTCGGCGGCCAGCGCGAGACGGTGGAGCGCGCCTATCCGGGCGACGTGATCGGCCTGCCCAACCCGGGCAAGTTCGCCATCGGCGACACGCTGTACGTGGGCGCGCCGGTGCGGTATCCCAAGGTGCCGCGCTTCCCCGCCGAGCACTTCGGCCGCGTGCGGCTGCTCGACACGCGGTCCAAGCAGCTCGACACCGGCGTCATCCAGCTCGAAGAGGAAGGGCTGATCCAGGTGGTGTTCCCGGTGCACGGCCGCCGCGAGCCCATCCTCGGCGTGGTCGGGCCGCTGCAGCTCGAGGTGGTCGAGGCCCGGCTCAAGCAGGAATACAACGTCGACTGCAAGATCGACCCGATCGGCTTCGTCGCCCTGCGCTGGGTGAAGTGCGACGCGAAGCAGCTGAGCGACCTGGAGAACCGGTCCACCGGCATCCTGCGCGCCGTCGATCGCGACGAACGCCCGGTGCTGCTGTTCGAGTCGCAGTGGGGCCTGAACTACATCCAGCAGCAGAACCCCGAGATCGAGTTCGCGACCTTCGGCTGAGGCCGCGTATGCGGGTACTGGCCCTCCTCGGCGGTCTGCTGCTCCTGCACGGACTGCCGGTCCGGGCCGACGAGCCGGATCGCACGCCCGCGCAGCGCCTGGCCGAGGTGAACCGGGCCGTCGACCGCCTGCTGGCGCGTGCCGCGACCCTCGACACCCGGGACCCCGGCAAGCGCGATCGACAGGTCGCGGCGCTGCGCCGCGACGTCGACGCCTACGTCCTCGAGTCGTGGCCGACGCTCGAGTGGCTGAGGGCCCACGACGAGACCAACGCGGACGACCTCGCCCACGTGACCTCGAAGCTGGCGCTGGCCCGGGAGACGACGGCCACCCCCGACGCGCTGGACGGCGTGCTCGACGCGGCCCTCGATTCCAGGTTCGAGGCGAACGACCCCACCAACATCTACGCGTTCAGGTCCCACAACCGCTTCCGCTATCTGGACGAGGGCCGCGAGCTGCGCGACGAAGTGCTCGAGACCATTCGCAGCGCCGAGACGTTCGTGCACCTCTCCTACTTCGAGCTCTTCCCGGACCGGATGGGCCACACCGTGGCCGGCGTGCTCATCGCCCGGCGGCTCGGCTTCCGCACGCCGTGCGACATCGATCGGGTGCTGGAGACGCTGGGCCTGCCGCGCCTGCTGAACGGCGGCGACTGCGCGGATGGGCCGATCGTGACTGGCCCGATTGCCCGCGAGGCCTTCGCCTTCCCCGGCAAGGACCGGCTGCTGGCCAACGTGGCGGTCCTCGCGCGCCGTCACCCGCAGCGCAGCCCGATCGCCATCAGGCTGTACCTGGACGACTTCAAGCGGCTGGAGCGCAGGCTCGCCGACGCCGGGATCCTCCAGGCCCTCGAGGCCTTCGGCATCGAGGTGCACAAGGAGCCGGCGGCCCTCCTGTGGGGCAGCAATCACACCAAGATCGCCAGCAACGAACGCCGCGCCGTCGTGAGCGGCGGCAACATCGTCGACAAGGTGATGGACTGGATGCCCGGGGAGCGCCGCTGGCGGGATGCGGCGATCCTCGTCGAAGGCGAGCTGGTGAACGATCTCAATCACTTCTTCCTGGCCAGGTTCCACGACGTGAAGCACTGGGACCTCACCCGGCACCTCTGCAACGACGACGCCGCCTGCCTGCGCGGCTACTTCCGCGAGCTCGGCGACGACGAGAAGGCGGCGATGACCGCCGACGGGCGTCTGGTGTGGAGCAGCAACTTCGACGTGAAGGAGAGCCCGACCTGGAAGGCCCTCGGCACGATCATCAGCCGGGCGCAGCGATCGCTGTACTTCGAGAACGCCTTCTTCAGCGACGGGCTCTCGGCCCTGCTGATCCGCGGCAAGGCCCGCCAGTGGCAGCTCCGGCGGGCCAAGGACCTCAACGCCGCCGCCGGCGAATCGGGGCGAACGGCGACCTGCGGCCCCGACTACTTCGACGTCGTGGCCACCCGGCCGGGCGGCCGGTTCATCCTGGTGGTGCTGCCCCGGCACATGGATCAGCCGATGGTCAAGGCCGCCGAGAAGGTGCTCACCAATCACCTGCTGTGGGAGGGCGTCGACGTCTGCTTGTGGGACGGCGAGCTGAACAACCGGGTGCACGGCACCGAACCCACGCGGTTCGCGCCGAAGACCATGCTGCACAGCAAGGTGTTCCTGGCCGACGACACGCTGGCCTACGTGGGCACGGCCAATCTCAATCGGCGGTCGATGCAGGGCGATCTTGAGGTGGGCATCCTGACCAGCGATCGACAGACGGTGCGGGACATCAGGGAGAAGCTGTTCGTGAACGACGTGCAGGCGTCCGAGCGGGCGCGGTTCAACGTGCTGCACTACCTCTACATGCCGCTGCAGCTGCTGATGAACTTCGTCCTGTGGCTGACGTGACCTGAGCGGTTCCAACCCGACGCGGCTCCCTGCCGTCCAATGCGCGAGGTGGGAGCCATGCGCGCACGGGTCTGGGCCTTCGGGCTGGCGGCGGCGGTCGCGGCGACGGGGTGGTCGGTTCCGGCGGCGGAACGGACCGTGGAGCAGGGTGGGGCGGCTGGCGCCGTCCAGGAGTCCGGGGAGTGGACCGCCGACGCGCGGAACGGCTGGCGCGACGACGACCGGACGCCGCGCCTCCAGCTCAACCTCAGGACGAACGACGGCAGTGACCGCTGGGGCTTCGGCGTGCGCGTCACCGACCTGATCGGCCTACCCGACGCGGCCCTGGACGGCGACGCCGCCGACGTGCGCTTCACGCTGGCGCGCGAGGCCGGGACGTTCACCTTCGCTGGCGCGTTCATCGACCGTCGGGGCGCCGGCCGCTACGTGTTCAGCGCGCACCCCGCCTACGCGTCGGCAATGGCCAGCCTCGGCTTCCCGGCCCTGTCACGCGAGCAGACGATGCGCCTGACGGTGATGGACGTCGGCACCGCGTTCGTCAGGGAGATCCGCGGCGCCGGCCAGCGCGCCGCGACGATCGACGAGGTGGTGCGCTTCAAGATCCACGGCGTGACCGCCGACGGGATCCGCCAGCTCGAGACGCTGGGGTTCCGCGGCCTCGACGGCGACGACCTGGTGAGGATGCGCATCCACGGCGCCACGCCGGCCCGCATCCGCGATCTGCGCGCGGCCGGCCTGACTGTCACCGACGTGGACGACCTCGTGCGGCTGCGCATCCACGGCGTCACGCCGGAGTTCATCGCCGGGCTGAAGAGCCGCGGCTACACCGCGCTCACCGCCGACGACTACGTGCGCATGCGCATCCACGGCGTGTCGCTGGCCGAGATCGACGAACTCAGAACGCTCGGCTACTCCAGCCTCGACGCCGACGAGCTGGTGACGTTCCGCATCCACGGGGTGCGGCCGCAGTTCGTCCGCGACATGCGCGGGGTCGGCTTCACCGCCGCGGACGAAGACGACCTCGTCAAGATGCGCATCCACAACGTGAGCGCCGCGTTCGTGCGCGACGCGCGTGCCGACGGCCTGCGCGTCGACTCGCCCGACGACGCCGTGGAGCTGGCGATCCATGGCCGGCGCTGGCGCCGGCGCTGACCAGCGCTCTGTTCCCTGCCCTACATCCCGTATCGGTCCGTGAGGATGTCGGCGTGGTGCTGGAAGTGCCCCGCCGTCACCCAGACCATGCCGCGCACGGTCGCGCGCTTGCCGCTGGCCGTGCCCTCGCGCTCGAGCGCGGCGGCGTCGAGCGATCGGATGAGCGGCAGCGTCGACTGGCGGATGGCGCGCAGCTCGGCGACCACGTCGGCCAGCGTGCGCTTCTCGAAGCCGGCCACGAGCTGATAGGCGTTCTCGTCGAATCCGGGCAGCGGCGTCGCATCGCCCCGGGCGATGCGCAGCAGGCGATACGCGAAGATGCGTTCGGCGTCAGCCATATGGCCGACGACCTCGCGCACCGTCCACTTGCCGTCGGCGTAGCGGTGGCCGGCCTTGGCCTCGGGCCACGACGCCATCCGGTCGAGCGCAGCCTGCTGGCCCTCGAGGATGGCCAGCGCATCGTCGCCCTGGGCGGCGGCATCATCCACGTAGGCCTGGAACGGCTGGGCGTAATCGCCGGGTTGGGGCTTCGCGATCGTCATGCATGCGCTCCTGTGGCCGCCAGGAGCGCGTCGGCGATCGGCTCGAGGGCGGCCAGTCCATAGACGTCCCTGGGGAACTGCGGCAGGTCGAGGCGCGGCCGGTCGCCGAACCGGCGCGCGATCTCGTCGAGGTATACGCGTTCCTGGGCGCGGCGGGCTTGGAGAAATCCGTCGCTCGTCGTCTCCGGGAGCACGCGGTTCACCACCAGGCCGCCGACCTTGACGCCGGTCTCGTCGAGCTGCGCCAGCGCCCGCGCCGTCTCCTCGATCGGCAGACGCTCGGGGATCAACACCAGCACGAACGCGGTGGTGCGGCCGCCGACCAGCCGTGCCCGCAGCGACTGCAGGCGGTCGAACCGCTCCGAGAGCGACCTGAGAATGGGGTCTTCCTTGTCGTCGCCCTCGGCGCCGAGCATCGCCCGGCGCGATTTCGACAACGCCCGTACCCACGCCTCCATCAGCTCCGGCATGCGGATCAGGCGCAGGGTATGGCCGGTCGGCGCGGTGTCGAAGATCACCAGGTCGAAGCGCGGGTCTTCGCCGAGAATCAGCCGGCCCATGCGATCGAACAGCGCGACCTCTTCGGCAGCCGGCATCGACGCGGCCAGGTCGATCTGCTTGAAGGCTTCCTTCAGGATCGAGTGCCCGAACAGCGCCCGGACCCGGTCCTTCACCTCGGCGACGTAGCGGGCGGACTCGGTGGCGGCGTCGATCTCGAGCGCCCAGAGCCCGGCCTGCATCTCGACGGGATCGGGGCCGATCGGCCGTTCGAAGATGTCGGACGTGGAGTGCGCCGGATCGGTGGAGACGAGCAGCACGCGCCGGCCGGCGCGGCTGGCCGCCAGCGCCATCGCCGCCGCGCAGGTGGTCTTGCCGACGCCGCCCTTGCCGCCGAAGAACAGCACCTGGCGGTCGAGCAGCCCCTTCATCGCCGGGGTCAGCAGCACGGCAGGCTGCCGAGCGGCGAGCGGTCCATCCCCATGCGCCGGTGCCACAGGTGGAACTGGTCGAGCAGGTGCGGATAGACCTCGAGCAGGTAGAACGCCGCCGGGTTGGGCAGGCCGACGACCTCCATGTAGCAGAGCAGCAGGAAGTAGTCGTTCAGCTCGGCGGCCTCGAGGCGCAGCTCGCGCTCGTAGCGGCCGTAGGCGACGCCGTGCAGGAAATCGCGCAGGTTCCGCGCCAGCGACATCGCGCCATAGTACTAGCGGCTAGCGGCTAGCGGCTAGCGGCTGGCAGCTGGCAGCTGGCGTAAGCGCCGAGCCACATCAGTAGCCGGCGAACTCGGTGGAGAGCCGGGGCCACAACACGAACACGATGTCGAGGGCCATCGTGGCGACGACCGCCAGGTGAAAGTGCCCGGCGCCCAGCGGCACGCCGGCCACGGTCCAACGGAGGTCCCTGAAGCCGGGCGACTCGGCCAGCCGCGACACCGCGAACAGGAACGGCGCCACGTGCACGAGCAGCATGCGCAGCGTCGTGCCCGAGATCGGTTGGTAGAACGCCACCGCCGCGGTGTAGACGACCGCGTAGAGCGTCAGGTAGACGCACACCGCCGGGTCGGCACGCACCCGCGCGGCCAGATGCCGCCGCCCCGCGGCGACGAGCGCCGCCGCGAACAGCACGTACATCGACACCGCCTTGAAGTACCAGAGGCGGATGTACGAGACGGTGAACATCTCCAGGAAGCCCTTCCAGAACCGCCCGGCGATCTGACCCGCGGTGTGCTCACGCAGGTACTTGCCGGCGCTCGGAATCTGGTCGGGCGGCGTGGTCGGCCAGCCCTTGCCGTCGCCGTCCTTGTAGGTGCCGACGCTGGCCGCCGGCCAGTCGTCGTACCACACGTAGAACGTCGAGTTCACGTTGTAGAACCAGTGGCCGAACACGCGCTTGCTGTTGGCGATGTAGGGGAACATCACGGCCAGGAAGACCGCCGCCATCACCGCTCCGGCCGCCACGTGCCTCACGGCCGCGCCGCGGTCGCCCCGCGCCATCAGCGCCTGGACGGCGCGCACGGCCAGGGCCGCGCCGAGCACCGCCAGGAACGGCGGCATCGACGCCTTGGTGAGCTGCGCGAGTGCCACCAGGCCGCCGGTCAGCGCCGCCCGCCACAGGGAGGCGCCCAGCGTCTCCGTACGGAGCAGCGCCCATCCGCTCAGGAACGTCAGGAAGAACAGCGTGTAGAACAGCGGCTCCACCTGGGCGTAGCCGGCCTTGAACACGAAGTAGCCGAAGCCGACGGCCAGCCCGAAGGCGGTGGTCGCCAGCGGCGACAGCCACTGTCGCGCCACCGCGACGAGCAGGGCCAGCAGCACCAGCGACACACGGATGTTCCACGTCTTGGCGACGGCGAAGAAGTCGTCGGGCGACAGCGCCGGGTCGTAGAGCCACGACAGCAGCCACGGGTAGACGGGCATGCGGTTGCGCTCGCCGATCAACCCGTCGGGCGAACCGTGCCGCATCATGTGGATGCCCACGGCATCCCACAGGTAACCGCTCTGGTCGGCGCGGGCCCGCGCGGTGTTCACCGTGTCGGCGTGATGCGTGGCGCCGACGACGAAGAACGCCGCCAGTGCCGCCACCGCGACGGCCAGCCAGATGGTGCGAAATGGACGCATGCGGAGTCGGGCCGGCGGCTGATTATCATGCGCGCTACCTGAGCCGTTCAAGGCGACGCGCGGTGTGCAGCGCCGGGCAGGGCGCGGGCCGCGTCGTGGTAGCGTCGAGGTGGCCGTCATGCCGCTGCCGCGTCCGCTCGTCGCGACCCGCCTGCTCGTCCTCACCGCGCTCGCCCTGACGATTGGCACCGCCGCGCCTCAGGCACGTCAGACGCGACGCACCGCCTGGCTCGACACCGCCGTCCGCCAGGCCCGCGCCACCGACGCGCTGCCGGTGTGGGTGTACTTCACCGACAAGGGCGACGCGTCGACCGCGTCCGGGACCGTGAGCGTCACCCCGCGTGCGCTCGCCCGGCGCGCCCGACGCGGTTCGACGACCGCCCGCACGGTCGCCCAGGATCGACCGCTGGCCGGCGCCTACGTGGCCACGGTCTCGGGACTCGCCGCGCGCGTCCGCGAGCAGTCGCGGTGGCTCAACGCGATGAGCGTCGAGGCCACGCCGGCCCAGATCGCGGCAATCGAGCAGCTCTCGTTCGTGTCCCGGGTGGACGTCGTGCGCCGCTACCGGCGTCTGCGCGAGGAGACGGTGACGCCGCTCGACGACGACGGCCGGGGGCCACGGGCTGGCGCGCTCGACGCCGCCGACGAGCCCCTCGACTACGGCACCGGCATCGACCAGGTGCGGCAGATGGGCGTGCCCGAGCTGCACCAGCGCGGCCTGCACGGCGAAGGGGTGGTCGTCGCGGTGTTCGACAGCGGCTTCCCCAACCTCGCCCACGAGGCGTTCGCGGCGATGACCATCGTCGCCGAGCGCGACTTCGTCGACGGCCGCGATTCCGTGCGTGACAGCAGCGACGCACACGGCACCAACACCCTCTCCACGCTGGGCGGCTATGCCCCGGGGCAGCTGATCGGTCCCGCGTATGCCGCGAGCTTCATCCTCGCCGTCACCGAGGACGTGCGCAGCGAGACGCCGGTCGAGGAGGACCACTGGGCCGCCGCCGCCGAATGGGCCGAAGCCCTCGGCGCCGATGTGATCAGCTCGTCGCTCGGCTACCTCGACTTCGACCTGCCCTACACCTCCTACACCGCCGCCGACATGAACGGCGAGACGGCGATCACCACGCGCGCCGCGGCGCTGGCCGCCGAACGCGGCGTGGTGGTGGTGAACTCGGCCGGCAACTCGGGATTCGACCCCGGCGCGAACACGCTGGGGGCGCCGGCCGACGGCGTCCGGGTGCTGTCGGTCGGGGCCGTCACCCGCGCCGGCTTCCGCGCCCCGTTCAGCTCGGTGGGCCCGACCGCCGACGGCCGTCTCAAGCCCGATGTCGCGGCGATGGGCGTGAACGTGAAGGTGGCCCGCCACTTCGAGCAGGCCTACGGCGTGGCCAGCGGCACCTCGTTCTCGTGTCCGCTCACCGCCGGCGTCGTCGCGCTGGTGCTGCAGGCCCACCCCGAGTACACCGTGGACGACGTCCTCACCGTGATGCGCAGCGCCGCCAGCCAGGCCGACGCGCCCGACACCCTGCTGGGCTGGGGCATCGTCAACGCCGTGGCGGCGGTGGACATGCCGCTGCCGGCCCCGGTCGCGGCGGCACGGCGGCGCTGACGTCCGCCCGCCGTGGGCTCTAGCCGCTAGCCGCTAGCCCCAAGCCGCTAGAAGTTGAACCAGCGCGAGAACTTCACCAGGAACACGTTGCGCGACGGCGTGCCGAACAGCCCGCCGACGTCGCGGCCGAAGCGGAAGTCGCCGTAGTCCTCGATGCGCTCCTGCCGGCCCTGCTGCCACACCACGAACAGCGCCGAGCCCGGCTTGTACTCCCAGCGCAGCACGTTGGTGGTGCGGAACGAGCGGAAGTTGAAGTCGGCATCGTCGGCGTAGGCGTACGGCGTGTAGCGATCGTCGTGGCGGGCGGCGCGGCCGTCGCTCACCTCGCGGTAGCGGGTGTAGGCGCCGGCCGAGATGAACGGCTCGGCATAGGCCTGGAACGACAGGTTGGGCGTGATGGTGTAGTTGGCCCGGAAGGTCATCGCCACGGTGCGCTGATCGAGGCGGCCGACCACGTAGTGCCGCGTGCCGTCGTCGTCCTCGACGTTCTCCACCCACTGCGCGTCGTTGGTGTTGCGGTTGAAACGGAAGCCGGCCTCGACACGGGCGGCGCGCGTCGGCCGCCAGGTGAGCTTGGGCCGCGCGTCGAACTCCGACGTGCCCTGGCCGTCGCCGCCGATGAAGCCGTTGTAGCCGGGGAACACCGTCTTGCGGTCGTCGAACTCGACGTAGTGCCACACGCCGACGAAGCGGTTGCCGCGCACGCCCGGCCCGCCGCGCGTCATGCGGTCGCGCAGGCCGCCGGCGTTGACGTTGACGCCGAAGCCGTTGCGCCAGTTGTTCTGCCACCACCAGTGCATGTTGACGTTGCCGCCGCTCCACAGATTCTCGCCGCCGAAGTTCCAGCCGGCCCACTGGTTGAGGTTCAGCATGTACTGGCGCTTGTACTTGCCCGGGGTCTGCCAGCGCCACTGCACCCAGTGGCTCATGTTGCGTTCGTCGGCGCGGCGCTGGAAGCCGAGGTCGTTGGTCTCGAACCCCGGGCTCTTGTAGCCGTAGAACGCGCTGAAGCGCAGCCGCTCGCCGGCGATCTTGGAGAAGCTCATCGAGCCGGCATGCCCGCCCATCGACGTCGCCGATTCGTCGAGCGTGAGATGGTCGGCGTCGGGCTGCTGGAAGTAGTGGACGGCGTTCTTCTGCAGCCGGGTGATCGCCTCCGCGTCGCCGGCGACGCGCGTGCCGGCCAGGAAGCCCGACAGGCTGTAGCGCTCCCAGAAGCGCCAGTCGTAGTCCACGCCGCCGGTGACCGCCTGTTCGGTGAGGAAGCGCGTGTCGGGCGTGAGCCGTCGGTTGGTCGAGGTGAGCATCACGCCCAGGTTGGAGCGGTTGGCGAACTCGCGCCGGGCCCGCACCAGGTTGAAGCCGGTGAGCGGCTCCACCACCGGCCGGCGGCGTGACAGCCCGGACGCGATCGTGGCCCGTTCCTCCTGCGTGACCGCGCTCATTGCCCCGACCGAGAACGCGCCGATCCGTCCGGTGAGCTTGGCCGCCCCGAGAATCGTCGCCCACGCCGGCTGCTGCTCGTACTCGCCGTCGGCCAGCGCCGGATCACCCTGCGGCGCGCGGCCGATGCGCCGGGAGTACAGCAGCCCGGTGCACTCGCCGTCGTTGCAGTCCATGTTGAAGCGGAACACGCCCGAGCCTTCGACGAAGAACGGCCGGCGCTCGGTGAAGAACAACTCGAACGCCTCGAGATTGACGGCGGCCGGGTCGGCCTCCACCTGACCGAAGTCGGGGTTGAGCGTCGCCGTCAGCGTGAGCGCCGGCGTGACCGCGTACTTCAGGTCGAGGCCCACCGCCGCGCCCGGGTCGGTGCGCTGCAGCAGCGGGTTGCCGTCCTCGGTCGGCGCCAGCACCACCTCGCCGAGCGTGTACGGCATCAACTCGAGGCGCTTGGGCGAGCCGCCGGGACGCAGGCCGTTCACCTCGCCGAACTGCGACACGTAGCCCTGCGCGCTGCGGGCGATCAGCGGCCACGTCGAGGTCTCGTTGGCGCGCGGCAGCTCGCGGATCACCGCGAAGCCCACCGGCCCGCCGGCCGCCGAGAAGCGCAGCTGCGAGAACGGGATGCGGAACTCGGCGCGCCAGCCGTCGGCGTCACGGCCGACCTGCACGTCCCACACCGCGTCCCAGCCGTCGTCGGTCTGGCCGTCGTTGAAGTGATAGCGGTCGGCGCGCACGCCGGCCGGGTTCACCGCGAACTCGTAGGCCGACCGGCGATCGTGGAAGGAGTCGATGGCGATGCGCAGCCAGTCGGATGGCGAGCGCTCGTCGCGCCGGGTGAGCAAGCCGGTGATGCGCGCCGGATCGCGGTCGAAGGCGTGGACGGCGACGTACATGGCGTCGTCGTCGTAGGCGACGCGGACCTCGGTGCGTTCGGTCGGCGCCGCGCCTTCGGTGGGCTCGCGCTGCATGAACTCGCCGATCGTCGGCGCGTCGCGCCACACCGGCTCGTCGAAGGCGCCGTCGATGACGATTGGAGACGTCGTGGGCACGGCCGTCGCGTCCACGGCAAGCACGGCGCGTTCGCCGATGGCGCGGTCGGCACGGCCGCTCGCGGCGGCGGCCGGCATCGCGGCCACGAGCGTCAGCGCCATGACGAGCGCACATCGACGCTGGCGGGTACCCATGGCCGCAGACATAGACGACGAGTCAGCGGAAAAGGTTGGGCGAATCAGGGACCAGCGGCGGGACGAATTCCGGCGTGATACCGTGACGGCGGGTGCGCACTTTCCTCGTCGACGAGCTCGGCTCGCTGGAGGCCGAGAGCCTTCACATCCTGCGTGAGGCGGCCGCCGAGTTCGAGCGTCCGGTGCTGCTGTACTCGGTCGGCAAGGACTCGTCCGTCCTGCTGCATCTCGCGCTGAAGGCCTTCGCGCCGGGCCGCGTGCCGTTCCCGTTCCTGCACGTCGATACCGGCTTCAAGTTCCAGGAGATGTACGCGTTTCGCGACGAGCGGGCGCGAGCCACCGGCATCGACCTGCGGGTGTGGCGCAACGAACCGGCGATCGCCGGCGGCGCCAATCCGTTCGCGCTGGGCACGGAGCGGTGCTGCGGCCTGCTCAAGACCGAGGCGCTGCTCACCGGACTCGCCCATCTCCGGGCCGACGCGGCGATCGGCGGCGCCCGCCGCGAGGAGGAGCGCTCCCGCGCCAAGGAGCGCGTGTTCTCGGTGCGCAGCGCCGCCGGGCAGTGGGATCCGCGGCGCCAGCGTCCCGAGCTGTGGTCGCTCTACAACCCGCGCCTCGCCCCGGGCGAATCGATGCGCGTGTTTCCGCTCTCGAACTGGACCGAGCTGGACGTGTGGCGCTACATCGAACGCGAGCGCATCCCGGTGAACCCGCTCTACTTCGCCCGCGAGCGCGAGGTGATCGAACGCGGCGGCCAGCTGCTGATGCTCGACGGGCCGTTCGCCCGCGACGGCGCCTATCCCCCGCCGGCCGGCACCGCCGTGCAGCGTGTGACCTGCCGCTTCCGCAGCCTGGGCTGCGTGCCGTGCAGCGGCGCCGTACGCTCGTCGGCGACGACCATCGGCGCGATCATCGAGGAGCTGCAGGCGACGCGGATCTCGGAACGCAGCACGCGCGTCATCGACCACGACTCCGACGCCTCGATGGAGAAGAAGAAGCGCGAGGGGTACTTTTGAGCGGCGCGCGCGACCTGGTGCGCATCTGCACGCTCGGCAGCGTGGACGACGGCAAGTCGACGCTGATCGGCCGCCTGCTGCACGACACGCATTCGCTGCCCGACGACCAGATCGAGGCGGTGCGCCAGGCGTCGGCAAAGAACGGCAGCGGGCTGGCGTTCGACTACTCGCTGGTCACCGACGGGCTGAAAGCGGAGCGCGAGCAGGGCATCACCATCGACGTGGCCTACCGCTACTTCGCCACGCCGAAGCGGGCGTTCATCGTCGCCGACGTCCCTGGCCACGAGCAGTACACGCGCAACATGGCCACCGGCGCCTCCACGGCGCACCTCGCGCTGCTGCTGGTGGACGCCACCAAGGGCGTACTGCCGCAAACCCGCCGCCACGCCTTCATCGCCAGCCTGCTCGGCATCCCGCGCCTCGTCGTGGCGGTGAACAAGATGGACCTCGTGGAATACGCCGAGCCGGTGTTCGATCGGATCGCCGCCGAGTTTCGCGAGTTCGCGGCGCGGCTCGGCCCGCTCGACCTGCGGCTGGTGCCGGTGGCGTCGCGCGATGGGTTGAACCTGGTGACCCGTGATGCGGCGATGATGCCGTGGTACGGCGGCGAGTCACTGCTCGAGATCCTCGAGTCGGTGTACGTCGGCGGCGACCGCAATCTCGTGGATCTGCGCCTGCCGGTGCAATTCGTGGTGCGCGGCGCCGATGGCGTGCGGTCGCTGGCCGGCCCGGTGGTGTCGGGCGTGGTGCGCGAGGGCGACGAGCTGCTGGTGCTGCCGGCGCGGACGCGCGCACGGGTCGCGACGTTGACCGCGTCGAGCGGCGGCGGCGAAGCGTTTCCGCCGCTGGCCGCCACGCTCACCCTCGACCGCGACGTGGACGTCGGCCGCGGCGATCTGCTGGTGCACCCCGGCAACGTGCCGGCCGGCCGCACCTCGATCGACGCGATGGTCGTGTGGTTCGACGACACGCCCCTCAACGTCGGCCGCCGCTACCTCGTGAAGCACCTCACCCGCACCGTGCCGGCCGTGGTCGAGCGCCTCCACTACGTGGTGGACGTCAACACGCTGAGCCGCAGCGGCGAGGCGGCGCTGGGCCAGCACGACATCGGCCGGCTGACGCTGAGCGCGTCGCAGCCGCTGTTCGTCGACCCCTACGCGCGGATCCGAGCCACCGGCGCCTTCATCCTGATCGACCCGGCCACCCAGGCAACGGTCGCCGCGGGCATGGTCGTGGACCGCGGCACCCCAGCGCGGCAGATCGGCGACGCCGGCCCGCGCATCGTGGTGCGCGAGGCCGCGGCCGTGCCGGAGGCCGATCGCACGCGGCGGATGGGCCAGCGGGCGGTCACGGTGTGGCTCACCGGTCTGTCTGGCTCGGGCAAGTCGACGATCGCGCGCGAAGTGGAACGCGCGCTCCACGCGCAGGGGCGCCATGCGTTCGTGCTCGACGGCGACACGTTGCGCACCGGCCTCAACCAGGATCTCGGCTTCAGCCGCGAGGACCGCGCCGAGAACGTGCGCCGCACCGCGGAGGTGGCGCGCGTGCTGAACGACGCCGGCCTCATCGCCGTCGTGGCGCTGATCTCGCCGTTCCGCGAGGAACGCGAGCGGGCGCGGGGGATCGTCGGCGCCGAGCGGTTCGTCGAGGTGCACGTCGACACGCCGCTCGCGGTGTGCGAGGCGCGCGACACGAAGGGGCTCTACGCCAAGGCGCGGGCCGGCGACATTCCCGAGTTCACCGGCGTGAGTTCGCCGTACGAGCCGCCGACCGCCCCCACAGTGGTGCTGCGCGGCGACGACGGAGCGCCCACCGCCGCCGCGGCCCGGCTGCTCGCGGCCATCCGCGATCGCATCGACCCGGCATAGCCGTCGATCGACGGACACGTGACGGCACGACAGCGTCGCGGTCGTGATCGCGCTACCTGGGGACCGGATAGCGCTTCGTGACGCCCGTTCGGGTGTTGACGACGGTGAAGCTGCCGTCGTCGCTCGCCGACACCTGGATCCGGTGCGCCGGACCGGTATGGACCGGCGCCGCGCCATCGGGCGCACCGGGCAAGGTGGTCCCCTCCTCGAGGTTGGCAATCAAGCCGTCCGCGGTGTTCAGGTCTCGCCCGGCCGGGATGGCGTAATGGTTCTGCCAGAGGTCGACGAAACCCGGAGCGGAACGCAACAGCCGGAGCGTGGCGGCAGCACCGCCCTTCCGAGGCCCGTTGTTCATCACCGCGGCCCTGGCCCCCAGCGCGTGGACCAGAGCCGCCGAGCCCGAGGTGTCGGAGCCGTGGTGCGACACGAGATAGAGATCCACCTGGCCGACGGGATTGGTCGGACACATCAACTCGAACTCCTTGTTCCAGTTGAGGTCGCCCATGATGACGGTCTCGAACCGCCCGAGGGCCACGAACAGACTCACCGAGTGGCCGTCGCCGGCATCGGCCGCTCGACTGGTGATCTCGGGCCCCTGCGGCACGAACCCCGCGCAGAAGGGATTGGCCACGCCGCGGCCGGCGATGGGTTGGCGCAGCACAGCTCCCGACGCCGCCAACACACGGACGTCGAGCCCGGTGATCGGAATCACGGCGCCTGGCGTGGCCACGGTGCGTCGAGCGGCGCCGCGGATCGCCGTATAGCCGGCGTGCCACGTGCGCTCGTCGTCGCCTACCGTGTCGCCGTGATCGACGAAGTGTCGAATCGGGAGCCGCGCCGCCAGCTCGGCCACGCCGCCGGCGTGGTCGGCGTGGTAGTGCGTCGTGACGAGGTGGTCGATCTGCCGGACTCCCGCCTCCCTGGCGGCGGCGACGATCCGCTCGGCGTCCCGACCGCCGAACCCGGACCAGCCGGCGTCAACGAGCATCGACTCCCCCGTCGGCGAGACGAACAGCGTGGCCTCGCCGCCCTCGACGTCGATGACGACGATCCGCAGGGCCTGGTCCAGCGGCGCCTGCCCCGCAGCGACGGCGCCCAGCGCTGCCGACAAGCACAAGGCGGCGACTCGACCGCGCATCGGAGCCCCTCCTTCGTCAGCGGCCGAGCCACGACTCGAGCCTCGCGTGCTGCTCGGTCGTCGCATCCGGCTTCACCTGCAGCCGCCACGGCCGCCCAGGCTCGGCGCCGAGCGTGACCGGTACGGTCATCAGGCGGTCGCGCCGCGCAACGAGGATCCGCACCGTGTCGCCGGCTCGATACTGGTCCATGCGGGCCGTCAGGCCGTCGGCCCGCACCCGCAGGTCGTCGAGGGCCAGGATCTCATCGTCGACGTTGATGCCGCTGTCGTAGGCCGGCGTGTTGCGGCGCACCTGGGACACGACCAGGCGGCCGCTGTCGTTACGCGTGACCAGGCCGGTCGTGGCCCGCAGCGCCTTGGGATCCACCGGCGCGAAGCGCAGTCCGAACCAGTCGAGCGCGGCGCTGAAGTCGAGCTCGTCGGTCGTCGTCAGCACCTGCGCGAACCACGCCGACAGGTCGGTGCCGGCCGTCTCGCTCATCGCCTGCTGGAACTGCACGGGCGTGAAGCCTCGGGCGCCGGAGTAGCGGCCGTAGGCGAGTCGCATCGCGTCGTCAAGGCTCTTGCCGCCGGCGGTCGCCTGGCGGATCGTCGCGTCGAGCAGGAACGCGATGGTCGCGCCCTTGTCGTAGTAGTCGATGCTGGTGTTGGGGCTGTTCTCGTCGGGGCGGTACTGCTTGATCCAGGTGTCGAACGAGGCCATCTCGGCCGACTGCACCCGCCGTCCCGGCCGCGTCTGCACTGCTTCGATCGAGTTCGACAGCATGTCGAGGTACTCGGCGGTGGTGGCGATGCCGGCCCGGCGCACCAGCAGCGCGCCGTAGTAGTCGGTGACGCCCTCGGCCACCCACAGGCTCTTCGTGTGGTTCTCGGTCTCGTAGTCGAACGGGCCGAGCTCCACCGGCCGCAGCCGCTTGATGTTCCAGTTGTGGAAGTACTCGTGCGCGACCAGGCTCAGCCAGTTGATGTACGGCTGGCGCGTGCGGGTCACGAAGCGGTTCGACATGGTCAGGAACGAGTTCTTGTGCTCGAGGCCGCCGCCGGTCTCGACCACCATGTTGAGGAAGTGGTAGTGCGGGTACTCGAACGGCCCCATCGCGGCCACGCCGGCCTCGACGATGCGGCGGATGTCGGCGGCGGCGCGGTCGGCATCGAACAGCGACGGGTCGCCCTCGAGCACCAGGTGATGCGCCGTCCCGGCCACGTCGAAGCTCTTCACCACCGGGTTGCCGAGCACGAGGGGGCTGTCCACCAGCGTGTCGAAATCCTCGGCGCGATAGGCGTGCGGCTGGCCGGGGATCGGCGGCAGGGCCGTCTGCGACCCCTTCCAGGCGGCCGGCATGTCGATGCGCACCTCGTGCGGCCGCGGCGTGCGGTCGGCCAGCGTGATGAAGGTCGGCGCGCCGTTCACCATGGCGAAGCCGGCCTCCACCCAGTTGTTGCGCACGGTCATCTCGCGGCCGTAGACGCGGTAGGTCACCGTGACGGCCGCCGCGCCGCCGGTGTCCACCCGCCAGCGGTTCTTGGCGGTCTTCACCGCGCCGAGCGCCCGGCCGCCGGCGCCCGTCGCGGTCACCCCCTCGACGTGGCGCTCGTACTCTCGAATCAGGTACGACCCAGGCGTCCACACCGCCATCATCAGGTCGACCTGCGGGCGGCCACCGGTGGGATACACGCCCTCCACCTCGACGTAGTGCGTGTGCGGTGCCGGGAAGCGCAGCGTGTAGCGAATCGGCTCAGGGCCTTGAGCGGCGAGATCGGATGTGGTCATGGAGAGGGCGGCGGCAAGAACGGCCAGGTAGGCACGATGACGCATGCGAAGTATTGTATGGGCCTGACCCGCGGACGCTCGCTAGCCGCGCACTTCCTAGCCGCTAGCCGCTAGCCGCTAGCTGCCATGCGTTTCGCCGATCACAAGCCGCTGTCGCTGCTCTACGGCGCCACGGCGTGCGCGTTCCTGCTGGTCGGCTTCCTGCTGATGCTGCTGCTGCGCTGGCAGCTGGCCTGGCCGGGGCAGCCGATCGGCATCGCCGCAGCGATCTTCGGCGAGGCCAACGCGCCCGGCGGCGTGCTGCTGCCGGAGTTCTACTACCAGCTCGTGTCGATGCACGGCTCGGTGATGATCTTCCTGGCCGTCGTGCCGCTGGCCACGGCGGGCTTCGGCGGGTACCTCGTGCCGCTGCAGATCGGCGCCCGCGGGCTGGCGTTTCCCCGCGTGAGCGTCGCCGGCTATGCCATCTATCTCGCCGCCGGCCTGCTGATGCTGGTCAGCTTCGTGCTGCCGGGCGGCGCCGCCAACTCGGGGTGGACGTCGTATCCGCCCCTCGCCGTCATCGCCTCGTCGGGCCAGACGGTGTGGCTCGTCGGCGTCTTCCTGCTCGGCGTGTCGTCGATGCTGTGGGCCGTCAACCTGCTGGCCACGGTGGTGGCGTATCGCGCTCCCGGCATGACGCTGCTGCGGATGCCGTTCTTCGTGTGGACGCAGGCGGTGACGTCGCTGCTGCTCCTGCTGGCGTTTCCGGCGCTGCAGGCCGCCGCCGTGTTCCAGGGGATGGACCGGGCGTTCGGCACCAGCTTCTTCCTGCCCTCCGGCCTGGCGGTGAGCAACGTGCCGCTCGACGCCGTCGGCGGCGGCAATCCGCTGCTGTGGCAGCACCTGTTCTGGTTCCTGGCGCACCCCGAGGTCTACGTGCTGGTGCTGCCGGCGATGGGCATCGTCGCCGAGGTGCTCACGGCCCATGCGCGGCGTCCGTTGTGGCGCTACGGACTGGTCGTCAACGCCATCGGCGCGCTGGGCGGCTGGTCGCTGGTGGTCTGGGCGCACCACATGTTCCTCACCGGCATGGGCACCACGCTCAGCAGCTTCTTCCAGGTGACGACGATGGTCGTGTCGGTGCCGTCGGTGATCGTGCTGACGTGCCTGGTGGTCACGCTGTGGGGCGGCGCCATCCGCTTCACGACCGCGATGTGCTTCGCGCTGGCCTTCCTGCCGATGTTCGGGCTGGGCGGCGTCACCGGATTGCCGCTGGGGCTCGGCCCCAGCAACGTCGTGCTGCACGACACCTACTACGTGGTCGGCCACTTCCATTACCTGGTGGCGCCGGGGACGCTGTTCGCGATCTTCGCCGGTCTGTATCACTGGTTCCCGAAGCTCACCGGCCGTCGGCTGAACGAACGGCTCGGCCTGGTCCACTTCGTCGGCTCGTTCGTCACGATGAACGCGGTGTTCCTGCCCATGTTCCTGATGGGGCTGATGGGCGTGAACCGGCGTCTCTACGACGCGGGGATGGCGTCGGCGCTGGCGGCGCCGAGCGTGAGCTGGAACCCGCACATGACCTGGAACGCGGTGGCGCTGGGGCTGTTCCAGCTCGTGTTCCTCTGGAACATCCACTGGAGCGCGCGCCGGGGCGAGCCGGCCGCCGACCCGTGGCGGGCGACGACGCTGGAGTGGACCACCACGTCGCCGCCGCCGGTGGGCAACTTCGCGGACGAGCCGGTGGTGTCGGGACCGCCCTATCGCTACGAGGAGTCGCCGGCGTGACCGCGGCGATGGATGCGCGGGCCCGGGCCGACCGGGCGGCCGACATCGCGGCCTGGCTGCTCGTCGCGTCGCTGCTGATGTTCCTGGCGTCGCTCGTCTCCGGCTACGTGCTGCTGCGGGCCGGGAGCGAGGTCTGGCCCATGCCGTGGCTGCGCGACGGTGTGCGGGCGTTCGACGACCCGTGGTTGCGCCTGATCTGCCTGGTGCTGGCCGCGGCGGCCGCCACCGCGGGTGCCCGCGGTCTGCCGCACGGACCTGGCCGCGTCAGTCGGTATCCGCTGCCGGTCGCGGCCTTCGCCGGCGCGGTGTTCACGGGACGGACGATCGTCGCCGCCAACGCGCTGCTCGCCGCCGGCCACACGCCGGCCTCGCACGTCGCCGTCGCGACGTGGTTCGCGCTCAACGGGGTGATCGCGCTGGTGGGCACGGGGGCGGTGGCCGCCACGATCGTCGTCAACCTCGGCACGTGGGATTCCGCGGTGCGCCGACGACGATCGCGGTCGCTCGCGCGGGTGTGGACGCTGCTCGCCGCGGCGTTCGCCGTCGTCGCGGTCGGGATGTACCTGGTGTGACGATGCCGATGGTGCTCGCCTGCCTCGTCTGCGGACGGCCGATCGACGCGCTGCTCACCGGCGGGCTGCACGCCGGCGTGGCGGTGATGGCGGTGGTCACGGTCGCGGTCGTCGCGGCGGTCGCGCGAGCGGTGGTCCGCCTGCTGCACGAGGACCGCGAGAGCCTCGCACCCGTAGCGCAGGACTTCAGCTCTGCCGCGAGCCTTCACCGAAACGCAGGGCAGGGCTTCAGCCCTGCCGTGAGCCTTCACCGAAACGTAGGGCAGGGCTTCAGCCCTGCCGTGGGGGACGGGAGGCACCGCGATGGCTGAGTGGCTGGCCCGCTGGCTGCCGCAGGGCGCGTCGGAGCACGCCGCCGGCTTCGACGCGGTGGTGGCCGCCGCCCACACCGACGCGCTGATCGTGTTCGTCAGCTGGCTGGTGCTCTTCGCGATCATCCTCGTGCGGTTCCGCGCCCGGCGCGGGCATGCACCGGGAGCGCCGGCCGGAGCCTGGCCCCTGGTCGCGATCGCCGCCGTCGTGCTCGGCGACGTGTGGCTGCTGGCCGGGTCGGCGCTGCCGACGTGGTGGCGGCGCGCCGCCGCGGCGCCGCACGGCGCGGTCGAGGTGCGCGTCGTCGGCGAGCAGTTCGCGTGGAACGTCCACTATCCCGGCCTCGACGGCCGGTTCGGCCGCACCGATCGATCGCTCATCACGGCCGCCGACCCGCTCGGCATCGATCGCACCGATCCGGCCGCGGCCGACGACTTCGTGCTCATCAACCTGCTGGTGCTGCCGGCGGGCCGGCCGGTGGTCGTGCACCTGGCGGCCAAGGACGTGATCCACAGCTTCACGCTGGCGGAGATGCGCGTGAAGCAGGACATCACGCCCGGCTTGCCGACCACCACCTGGTTCACGCCGACCACGGTCGGCACCTGGGAGATCGGCTGCTCGCAGCTGTGCGGCCTGGGCCACTACCGCATGCGCGGCGTGTTCGAGGTGCGGCCGCCCGCCGACTGGGACGCGTTCGTCCGCGACGAGGTCGCGCTGGTAGCGCCGCCGTGACGGTGCCAGGCACGAACACTGTGCGGTCCGAAGGGTGTTGGTGCCTGGCACCGGGATCGTCAGCGGCGGATCGTCGCGATCGGATCGAGGCGCGACGCGCGGCGAGCGGGAATCAGGCTCGCCATCACCGCGACCGCCGCAAACGCCAGCGGCACGATCGCGAACGTGACCGGATCGTGCGGCGCGACGCCGTACAGCTGTCCCCGAATCGAGCCCGCCAGTGCCGCGGCCAGCATCACGCCGACGCTCGCCCCCACCGCCGTCAGCGCTACGCCCTCGCCGAGCACGAGCCGCAGAATCGACGCCCGCTCGGCGCCGAGCGCGAGGCGCACGCCGATCTCCGGCGCACGCTCGTCGGTCACCAGCGACACCGCGCCGTAGAGTCCGACCAGCGCCAGCACCACGGCCAGTCCGGCGAACGCCGCCAGCAGCGTGGCGGTGAAGCGCGCACTGGCCAGCTGCGTGGCTGCCAGGTCGTCCATCGTCCGCACGTTGCCGAGCGGCAGGGCCGGGTCCAGCGCGCGTATCGCGGTGCGCAACCCGGGCGCCAGGGCGGCCGCGTCGCCTCGCGCCTTGAGCACCACGGCCATACCTCGTGGCGCCGAGCCGATGTGCGCCGGCAGCTGCGCGTGCGCGACGTACATCTCGGCGCGCGGCTCTTCGACAATCGCGTTGTGATGCACTTGGCCGACGATGCCGACGATGGTCAACCACGGCTTGTCGTCGTTGCCCATCATGAAGCGCTGGCCGAGCGCGTCCTGCCCCGGCCAATAGCGCGACGCCATCGTCTCGTTGATCACCGCCACGAGCGGCGCGTCCTCGCGGTCGGCGGCGGTCAACGCCCGGCCGCGCACGACGCGCAGGCCGATCGCCGCGAAGTAGCCCGGGGTCACCGCCTGGAAGTCGGCGTTGGGATTCTCCGCCGGCACGTACGGCCGGCCCTCGAGCCGGATCGACCAGTCGCCGATGGTGCGGCTGAGCGGCAGCACCCGCACGGCGCCCACGGCGTCGACGCCTGGCAGGGCGGCGAGGCGTTCGTCCACGGCACGGTAGAACCGCACGACATCGGCCGGTGAGGAATACGTCGCCGCCGGCAGTTGCAGCTCCGCGGTCAGAACGCCGCGGGTGGCCACGCCCAGATCGACATCCTGCAGGGCGACGAGCGTGCGCACGAGCAGCGTCGCGCCGAGCAGCAGCAGCACGGAGGCCGCCACCTGCGCCACGACCAGCGCCTGGCGGGCCCGCTGACGCGGCCGCGCCACACTGCCGCGCGCGGTCTCGGCCAGGCTCGACGCGTCGGCCCGCGACAGCCGCAGCACCGGCAGCAAACCGCACCCGATCCCGGCCACCGCGGCCGATGCCACCAGCGCCGCCACGGCACGCCAATCGAGCGACAGATCGCCCGCCCGCGGCAGGCTCGAGGCGCCCAGCGTGGCCACTACCCGCATCCCGGCCGCGGCGAGCGCCAGGCCGGCGGCGCCGCCGGCCACTGCCAAGACGCCGTGCTCGACAGCCACCTGCCGGGCGATGCGGCCGCTGCTGGCGCCCAATGCCGCCCGTACCGCCATGTCGTGACGGCGCGCCTCGGCGCCGATCATCACCAGGCCGGCGACGTTGGCCGCCGCGAGCAGCAGCATCACCAGGACGGCCGCCACCAGCAGCGCCATCGCCCCGCGCACGCCGCCGGTCACCAGTTCGCTCATCGGCACGGCCGCGCGGTGCAGTCCGCCGTCGCCGTTGTCGAGCACGAACCCCGCGCGCACCCAGCGATCGGCGACCACGGCCAGTTCGCTGGTGGCATCCGCCGCGGTCCGGCCGGGCGCGAGCCGCGCCACGCCGACGTAGCTGCGGTTCCCCCATTGGCCGAGGTTGGCGGCGTCCCAGGCGAGCACGGTCCACAGCTCGGTGGGGCGATCGGCACGGTAGTCGAGCGGCAGCCGGAACGCCGGCGGCAGGACGCCGATCACCGTGCGCGCACGGCCGTCGAGCTGCACCTCGCGACCGACCACGCCGGGATCGCTGCCGAAGCGGCGCTGCCACAGGCCGTGGCCGATCACCACCGGACCCGCGCCCCTCGCGGCGGCGTCGTCGGCGCCGAATGTGCGACCGACGAGCGGCGCGACCCGCAGCGTGTCGAACAACGTCGGCGTCACCGCCGCCGACACGACGCGTTCCGGTTCGCCGCCGCCGGTGAGGCTCGCGTTGGTCGTCACGTACGCGTCCACGCTGGCCAGCGTGGCGGCGTCGCGGCCGTAGCTCACGACCTCTTGAGCGGAGAGCCACGTGGTCTCGCCCGGCTCACGGGCGTTCCAGATGACGACCAGCCGGTCGGGATCGCCGTACGGCAGCGGCTGCAGCACCACCACGCGGGCCAGGCTGAGCACCACCGCGCTGGCGCCGATGCCCAAGCCGAGCACCGACACGGCCGTGAGCGTGAAGGCCGGCCGCTGGCGCAGCCGCCGGAAGGACACACGGATATCCGAGCCGAGGGCGGTCATGGCGCCGGTTGGACGCCGGCCGCCCCGGCAGGGTTGGAACGGCGGACCGAGTGCGGCCTCGGTCCGCGCTCCGCCCTGGCGGTCAGCGCCGGCCGTTGGCCCTGAACCCGAGCGTGACGCCGATGCGTGTGAAGTTCCCGGCCACCGCCGCACGCTCGAGGAACGACACCATCGTCGGGAACGCGCCGTCGTAGTCGGCGGTGGCGAGCACCGTCCCGAGGTTGTCCACCCGCTGCAGGCGGATGTTCTGGACGGCGTCCGAACTGCCGCTGAGCGCGGCGAGCACCCAGCCGATGACGAACCTCGGGTCGAGCAGCGCGTTCTGCTGCGTGCCGACCCTCACCGCTCCGTCGATGACCACAGCGCCGCCGACGAGCCGCTCCTGCACGCGCAACTGCTGGGCCGCCTGCGCCACCCCCTGGCCAACCAGTCGATCCGTGTCCGGCAGGAGACGATGGAGCGCGGAGGTGCCGCCGGTGAACGCGGTGACGTCGATGCCGGCGCACTGCGCGGTGAGCTGCACGCTCGTCGCCTCGCCCTCCCGGCCGATGGGCAGGCAGCCGGTCAGGGAGAGCGAGAGACGGACGGGCGCGCCGGATCTCGTGTCGCCGTCGTGCACGTGCACCTTGATGGTGCGCTGGGCCGACGGCGCCGCCGACGCGGCCGCCGAGAACCAGTCGTCGAGGTCGCCGGCCTCATCGGACCCGGTGGCTGCCGCCAGCGTCAGGGGACGCACCGTGCGCGCGCCCGGCAGCACGCCCCCGCGCCCGTCGCCGACGACGCCGATCTCGGCGACCACGTCGGTAAGCGCGAACGTCCCGCTCGCACCATCGACCTCTACCGTGACGTTCTCCCAGAGCTGGAGCGATCCGACCGGACCCGGCGCGGGCACGGCCGCCGCCGGCCCCGGCGGACCGACCGGCCCCTCAGGGCCCGTGGCTCCCGTGAATCCCCTCGGTCCCGCCGGCCCTTCGGGTCCCTGTGGTCCGACCGGCCCGGCCTCGCCCTGGAGCCCTTGCGGACCTGCTGGCCCAGGCGGGCCGGCAGGCCCGGCGGGACCGGTGGGTCCGGCGTCGCCGCGATCGCCCTTCGGCCCCTGAATGTTCCATTGCAGCCGCGTCTCGCCTGCCCGGCACGGCTCGGTGGCCGCCACGACCCTGAGGCGGTCGAGCAACGGCGTGACGCACGCCGTGATGACGCCGGAGGTGGACTGCGCCTCGGACGGCGCGGGCAGGACGAACGATGCGCCCGCGGCGAGACCGAGGGCGGCGACGAACAGGTGCGGACGATGGTGCGGCATGGGGCCCCTCTCGTCTGCATGAGAGGGGCGCCCCGCGGGACTTGCTCACGCCGCGCTGCGGCGCTCGGCGCTTACGGCTGCTTGGCGTCGACCTTGACGGCCTTGATCGACGCGTCGTCGCCCTTCAGCTCGGTCTGCCCGGCCGGATAGCCGTTGATGCTGAGGAAGTAGGCCAGGATGTCGGCGTATTCCTGCGGCTGCAGGCTGCCCGGGTTGTCCATCGGCATCGACTTCACCGCCACGTGCAGGTCGGTCAGCGGCTTGTCGCTCCAGGCACTGGCGAAGTCCTTGCCCTTGAAGCGGCTCAGCTCGTGGCACGACGCGCACTGGCTGTCGTAGATGGTCATGCCGCGGTCGGCCTGCGCGGCGGTGAAGATGCCGGTGCTGGCCAGCTTCTCCTGGGCCGTCACCAGGCCGACCCACGCGGTGGCCATCACCGCCGCGGCCATCACCACTCCGATCTGCGTGCGATATCTCATTGCTGGAATCCCCTGGCGGCCATCACGGGGCGTCAGAGCCCCGGCGGCGGCGTTCGTTCTACTTTACCGCCTCCGGCGGTCCACCCGTCCCACCCCCCGGTCAGGACCCGGATGTTCTTCACGCCCACCCGCATCAGCTGCACGGCCACCCGGGCGGCGGTCAACTCGTCCTTGCAGGCGCAGTAGGCGACGATCGGCTTGGGTTCCTTCAGCAGCCGGTTGGCCATGATCTCGACGTCCACGAACGAGACGTTCAGGGCGCCGGGGATATGACCGTTCTCGTAGGCGTGGGGATCGCGAACGTCGATGGGCAGGATCTGCTTGCCGGCGTGCAGCTTCCTGAACTCGGCCAGCGTCACCCGCGGCACGGCGGCCAGCTCGGCGTTGGACACCTGGGCGGCGGCACCGGCGGCCACGGCGGCCAGGAGCGCGACGGCGGCGACGACATGGCGACTGGACATGCGGGGCCTCACTTGGCGCGCGACGCCAGCCACGCCAGGCGGGCCTGTCGCTGTTCGGGCGAGAGGGACGCGCCGGTGGACTCGGCGGTGACGATCTCCACGCGCGGATCCTCTTCCAGGTTGACGGCCGTGCGCACCGCTTCGCCGCTGCGGCGCACCAAGCGCAGTTCGAGGCGGGCCCCCGGCGCGTGGCGCTGCAGGACTTCCTGCACCGTCTGCCCGGAGTTCACCGTCTCGCCGGCAATCGACACGATCTGGTCGCCCTCGGCGACGCCGGCCTTGTAGAGCGGCGAGTCGAACGGCACCGTGCCGGTGCGCAGCCCGCCGGTGGCGAAGGTCAGCGTGGTGTTGCCCAGCCACGCCTTGCCGGCGTTGCGTTTGCGCACCACCAGCCCGAGGCGGTTGAACAGCCTCGAGAAATCGGGCAGGTCGTGGCCCTGCACGTAGCTGGCGAAGAACTGCTGGGCGAAGGCGCCGTCGCCCGACAACTGGGCGAAGCGGCCCTGGAGGTCCTCCCGGGAGTAGGTGCGCGCCACCACGCCCGGCGCCGCCTTCATGCCCGGCACGCCGTAGGACGTCCACATCAGCTTCATGTAGTCGTCCATGCCGGCCTTGCCGCTGGTCTTGTCGAGCAGCGACAGGTCCATCGCCAGACCGAGCATCGCGCCCCAGGTGTAGTAGGAGATGAACGTGTTGCTCCACGCCGTGCGGTCGATCGACACCGCGGCGTCGACGAACGGGGCGAGCTGGCTCATCTCCTCGGCCGAGCGGATGCGCCGGCCCGGCGCCAGCATCACCGCGTTGATGAGCCCGGCGTAACTGGCCAGCAGGTCGTCGAGCGACTGCAGCCCGGCGCGGTAGACGATGAGGTCGTCGTAGTAGCTGGTCACGCCCTCGCCGAACCACAGGTCGCTCGAGACGTTGGCGTCTTCGAAGTCGAACGGCTCGATGGCCCGCGAGCGGATGCGCTCCATGTTCCAGGCGTGGAAGAACTCGTGCGCCACGGTGCCGAGGATGCCCTGGCGCTGGCCCGGGTTGCGCAGCGCGCCCGACGACGACACGACTGTGCTGTTGCGGTGCTCCATGCCGTCGCCGCTGGCCCACGGCAGGTAGTCGGCGAGGAAGGTGTAGGTGCCGGTATCGAAGCGCGGCAGCTCGCCGAAGGTGGCCACCGTCTCGCGGACGATCTTCTCGACGTCGCGGGCGTAGGCGTCGGCGTCGCTGGCGCTGCCGTCGTGGTGCAGGGCGATGCGGATGGTCTGCGGGCCCTTGCCGTCGTCCACGGTGAAGAGGTGCAGCCTGAACTCGCCCACTTCCGTCGGGCTGTCCATCAGATACGCCAGATTGGGCGCCGTGAAGACCAGCGGGTCGTTGGTCGGGAAGAGCTGCGTGGCCACCTGCCACGGCTTGCCGGGCGGCGGCACGAACTGGACGCGCGCGCTGCGGGCCTCGAGCCCCTTGGCCCACATCAGCGACGCCGGCATGTTGAGGTGGCCGTGCGTCGTGTCGATGGCCAGGTAGGTGCCGTCCACCCGATCCCCGAACACGCGGTAGCTCATCACCACCGTGCCGTCGTGGCCGGGCACGTCCCATTGGTGCAGGTTGGGCCGCACCGGCGTGAGCGGCTTGCCCTTGCCGTCGGTGACGCGCACGTCGAAGACGTTCTTGGCGAACTCGTGGAGCGCGTAGCGGCCGGGCGACGTGCGGCTCATGCGCACCTGCAGCGGCCCGGCCGGGACGTCGGCGAACGTGACGTCCACCTGCATCCAGCGATGCTCGGGCGACGGGAACGAGACCCGGTAGCTGACCGGGGCCTGCGCCGCGGCCGAAGCGGCCGTGAGCAGCAGGGCCAGACCGGCGGCACCGAGCCGGCGGCGGAAGAAGACCATGGGCGGCATTATCCGTCGGGCCGCGCGTCTATGTTGGACGGATGGCGGCCGGGCCCGACCGCCAGCGAAACGGCCGGGCGTGACCAACCGCGTGACCCGCTGATGAGCCCGGGCGACGCGGTGGCGCGGCCCAACGGCATCGCCCAGGGCCCCGACGGCTCGCTCTGCATCACCGAGAGCGTCAAGGGCCGCACCTGGCGCGTGTTCTACCGCAGGTGATGGGGCCAGTCCCGAACTGTGGGAGTGTCCCCGACCAACCACGACCCGCGGCAGCGTCCAGGGTGCCAAGTCGCCGGCCACGCCAGCGGTCTGTAGTAGCATCCGCGGCTCAGTCGGTGGCATCCGCCGCCGCGTCAGGAGCCACCATGATCGTCCGGCGAATGGGACCGATGTCGTTGGCGAAGTTGAGCGCGACGCTCTACGGGTTGATCGGGCTGCTGATCGGCGGCGTCGTGAGCCTGGTGTCGGTGGTCGGCGGCGCGATGGCCGGCAACGAGGCCGGGCCCATGGGGATGCTGTTCGGGGTGGCGGCGGTGATCCTGCTGCCGATCTTCTACGGCTGCATCGGATTCGTCACGTCGCTCATCGGCGCCAGCCTCTACAACCTGGTCGCCGGCTGGGTCGGCGGCATCGAGCTCGAGGTCGAGTAGACCGGGCTGCGGCACCGCTCGATCGGCGGCTCCGAGGAGCCGCCTTACGTCTTGTCCCGCTGCGCGCGGCTTTGGCGGAGGTAGTGCGGGCTCACCTGCAGGCCGTACGGCGTCGTCTGTTTGAGCGCGGCCTTCTCGGCCGCGAACCGATCCATCGCGGCGTGGAACGCCACGCGCTCCTCGTCGGTGCCGTCACGCAGCGTGATCTCTTCGCGGGGCACGAACACCACTTGGCCGATCGGCAGGGAGTGGCTGAGGCTCATGCCTTCGCCCGGCTGCAGCACGTAGCGGAACTCGGTCTCGTGCGCGTACCAGTCGGTCTCGACGCGCACGATCAGCATCGGCGCCACCGGCCGTTCGATCATGTTGAAGATCGGCGTGTAGACGGTGTCCCAGCCCAGTGGCGTCTGGAAGCTCGAAGCGCCGCGCAGCGCGATCGCGCCGGGCGGCGTCCCCAGGTCCTGCGGCACGACGAACGCGCGGGCCATGTTCACCGCGTTCTCGTCGCTGATCTGCGGTGTCCGGAACTCGACCTCGTCGCGGATCGCGCCGATGCTGCCCATCGGCATCACGTAGGCCACCGTGAACACCTTGTCCCAGGCGCCGCTGGCGCCGGTCACGAAGTAGCTCACGGTGTAGCGGCCCTCGCCTTCGCAGGTGATGTGCGCGGCTTCGTCGGGCTCGAGCGGCGGATAGACCAGGAAACCCAGGGCGCTGCCGGCTTCGAGCACCGGGCAATGCCTGGCGTGTTGCGGCAAGAGCGGCCGCTGGCCCTCGCGCTTCGGCTTCTGGCCCACGCCCGGCCGCGCGGAGCTGGAGAACACTCGGACGTCCATCGACGGATTCTCGCTCGGTTGCAGCGTATCGCGAAGGCGCCGCGCACGGATGCCGCCACGGTGATGCGATGATGGCCGCGGCGCGGAGGGGTCGATGACGTGGTTCTCGGTCGGACTGCCGCTCATCCTGCAACTGATCGTCCCGGTGGCCCTGCTCGCGTGGCTGGCGCGCAGCCGGCACGCGGACCGCGGTCGGCGGCGCGCCGTGGCGACCCTGTGCGCGGCGTACGTGGTGGCCGTCGCGCTGGCGGGCCTGTGGCTGGTGCTGCCGTGGTGGACCCCGATGGTCTACCTCGGGGTCTTCGCCTGGCTCGTGGTCGGGCACCGCATCGGGCGCGTCCCGCCGCCCACGGCGCACCCGCATGGACATCGCCTGGTCACCGCCGCCATCGGCGGCCTCGCCGTCGTGCTGATTGGCTTCATCGGGCTGGCGCTCATCGCCCGGCGCCCGCCGGCGCCGCCCGTGGACCTGACATTTCCGTTGCGCGGCGGCATCTACCTGGTGGTGAACGGCGGCAGCCACGCCCTCGTCAACGCCCACGTCGGCACGCTGCAAGGCGAGCGCTTCGCGCCGTTTCGCGGCCAGAGTTACGGCGTGGACCTGGTGCGCATCGACCGCCTGGGCCTGCGCGTACGGGGCCTGCTCCCGGCGGACCCCTCGCGTTATGCCATCTGGGGCGATGCGGTCCTGGCGCCGTGCGGCGGACGGATCGTCTTCGCCGAGGACGGCGCCGACGACATGCCGCCGCCGCAGGTCGATCGCACGCACATGGCCGGCAACCACGTGATCGTCGAGTGCGACGGCGTGTGGGTCGTCCTGGGACACCTGCGGCGCGGCAGCGTCGCCGTGCACGCCGGACAGGTGGTCGCCGTGGGCCAGGTGGTGGGCGTCGTCGGCAACAGCGGCAACACCGGCGAACCGCACCTGCACGTCCACGCGCAACGGCCGGGGTCGGCAGCGGCGCCGCTCGGCGGCGAGCCCCTGCCGATTCGCTTCGACGGCCGCTACCTGGTGCGGAACGACCGTATCGGCACGATCGCCGCCCGCCGTTGAGTGTCGTCCTGGCGCCGCGTCACGACGCCAGACGCGCGATCGCCCGCTTCGCCTCGACCACACTGGGCAGGTCGGCATCGGCGGCCTTCCACCGTTCGAGGAAGTCGGCGTAGGCGGCCCGGGCCTCGTCACGCCGGCCGGCACCTTCGTAGGCCTGGCCGAGGCGGAAGGCGGCAAAGGCGCCGTTCGGCGCCAGCTCCGCGCGCGGATGCTCACGCACCCAGGTGAATCCGGTGATCGCGTCGTCCCACTGGCGCGCTGCCAGCGCGATCTCGGCGCGGGCCAGCACGAAGTCGTACTCGCGCAGGCTGGGCGTGACCGGACCGATCGTCGCCAGCGCTCCGGCCGCGTCGCCGGAGGCGTACTGGGTCATCGCCCGGAACAGCACGGCGGCGCGACGGCCGGCCTCGTCGTCGGGCAGCACCGACAGGGCCGCCGGCAGGGCCTTGCGCGCGGCGGCGCCGTCGCGGTTGAGCGCCGCCACGACCAACCGCTCGTCGGCGGTCTCGTCGTCGGTGCCATCGCCCGGAATGGCCTCGATGGCCCGTTTGGCGCGATCCGTCGCCTGCGCCAGCGCCAGCGAAATCGCCGTCCCGGCCTGCACGGCGTGGGCGATCGCTGGAACACCCGCCGCGGTGAGCAGCCGCACCGCCTCGTCGCGGATCCGCTCCGCCTCGCGCATCTGACCGCGGTGCATCGCCACGCCGAGCCGCAGCTGCAGCGTCTCTCTCGGGTCGGAGAAGTTCTTCGCCCAGGCGAGCTGTTCGGCTTCGAGCTCGGCGTCGTTGGTCATGCCGGCGATGGCCAGCAGCAGCGTGCGCACGCTGCCGTCGTCGCGCAGCGCCGTCACGTCCTTCAGCACCTTGCGGGCCTCGACGTAGTTGCCCTGGTCGAACAGCGCCTTGGCCAGGTTGGCCTTGGCGTTGGGCTCCTCGGGCGCGAGGGCGACGGCCTCGCGCAGCAGGCCCACGGCTTCGTCGAGGTCGCCGCGCTGCTGCAGGATGAGCGCCAGGTTGACCCGTGACGCGTAGTCCGAGGGGTAGGTCGCAATCGTCACCCGGTAGGCTTCGGCGGCCTTGGCGGCATCGGGACTGACGGTGCTGTAGTAGCGGGCGTCGATGTAGAGCCGCTCGACCTCGCTCACCTTGTCGCGCAGTTCGAAGGCGCGCGTGGTGTGCAGGCGGCTGTTGGCGATGTCGTTGAGGTTGGAGTAGGCCGTGCCGAGCCGGGCGTGCGCCAGCGCGAACTCGGGGTCGAGTTCCACGGCCCGGCGGAACAGCGGCAGCGCCGCCCGGTCGCCGGCGGTGCGGCGCGCCGTCATGCCCTGGCTGTAGGCCTTCAGGGCATCCAGCGACGGCGTGGTGGCCGCTTCGACCGGCGCGTCGTAGCGCTTGATCGACGCCAGCGACTCGCCGAGCTGCTCGCGGAACCGCGACGTGGCGTCGCCCAGCTCGCGCAGCACGGTCTCCTTGCCGGTCACCTGCACCTGACGCTCGGCCAGCACGTCGCCGGTGACGCAGTCCTGCGCGCCGAGCGTGATCACGTAGCTGCTGCCCAGGCTGGCGATGGTGCTGGTGAGCAGGGCACGGGCGCCGACGCGCTGACACACGTCGCGGCCGACCTCGCCGCGCACCGCGGTGTCGGGCGGACGCTCCATCATCCGCAGCGTCGCCATCACCCGCTGATCGGGCACCAGATTCAGGAACGGCGACTGGCGCAGCTGCACGGCCAACGCTTCGCCCAGCGTGCCGTCGAACATGGCGTCGCCGGTGCGGTTGTCGAGCGCCGCCAGCAGCACCAGGTCGCGCGATTCCAGGGCCGGCGTCTGCGCCGACTGCCACCAGATCACCCCGGCGACGACGGCCGCCGTGGCCAGCGGCGCCGCCAGCCACCACCAACGGGCGCGGCCGCGGGCGGACGCAGCACGCACCGGCTGACGAAACGCGTCCGCCACGGTGCCCGACAGCTGCTCGGTATCGCGCTGGAGGCGCTTCAGCTCGGCGCGCAGGTCGGCGGCCGACTGGTAGCGGTGGGCGGCGTCCTTCTCGAGCGCGCGCGCCACCACGCGGTCGAGTTCGTCGGGCAATCCCGTGCGCACGGCGGACGGGGGCGCCGGCGTTTTGGTGAGGATGCCTTCGAAGATCGTCGCCGGCGTGCTGCCCGGGAACGGCGACGCCCCGGTGGCCATCTCGTACAGGACCACGCCGAGGGAGAAGAGATCGCTACGAGCATCGATGGCCTGGCCGCGCGCCTGCTCGGGCGACATGTAGGCCACGGTGCCGATGGCGGTGCCGAGCGAGGTGAGCTGTTCCTCGCGCACTCGCGTGGTGTCGGTGGCGCCGGGGGCATCGCTCAGCTTGGCCACGCCGAAGTCGAGCACCTTGAGCGTGCCAGCGGTGGTGACGAACAGGTTCGCCGGCTTGACGTCGCGGTGCACCACGCCCTGCCGGTGCGCGGCGTCGAGCGCCGCGGCCGCCTCGGCGCCGAAGGCCAGCACCTGATCCACGGGCAGGGCGCCGCGCGTGAGCCGGGCCGCCAGCGGCTCGCCTTCGAGCAGCTCCATCACCATGAAGTGCCGGCCCTGGTGCTCGCCGATGTCGAACAGCGTGCAGATGTTCGGGTGGTTCAGCGACGAGACGATGCGCGCTTCGCGCTGGAACCGCTCGGCGGCGGCCGGGTCGGCGCCGAGTTCAGCCGGCAGCACCTTGACGGCTACCCGGCGGCCGAGCCGCGTGTCTTCGGCGGCGTAGACCTCGCCCATGGCGCCGCGGCCGAGCGGGGCGGTGAGGCGGTAGTGTCCGAGGGTGAGGCCAACCATGGGGCGGGGGGCGCGGGTCACCAGATCATACGGTGGGAGCGGCGGGCCGGTTGCGCCAGGCGCTGACACTCGGGTACAAGTCCGCACCATGCGGCATCGCTCCCTGGGTTCGTCCCCCTGGCTGCTTCTGCTGGTCGTCGCGTGGGCGGGCCCCGCCGCGGCGCAGGATCACCAGTACAGCACCGCCGACATCGAGGTCGGCCAGCGCGTCTACAGCGCCCAGTGCGCGCTGTGCCACGGCCCCAACGGCGACATGGTGAACGGCGTCAACCTGCGGCTCGGACGGTTTCCGCGCGCGGTGACGGACGACGACCTGGCCCGGGTGATCGCCGCCGGCGTCCCCGGCGGCCGCATGCCCGGCTTCACGCTGAGCGCCGCCGAGACCACCGGGCTGGTCGCGCTGATTCGCGCCGGCTTCGATCCGGCCGGCACCGCCGTGAAGGTCGGCAACGTCGACCGCGGCCGCACGCTGTTCGCCACCGAGAAGGCGGCCTGCGCCACCTGTCACCGGGTGCCGGGCGGCACGGGACCGCGCACCGCCCCCGACCTGAGCGACATCGGCGCCGTACGCTCGCCCTCGGCCCTGCAGCGATCGCTGCTGGAACCCACGCGCGCCATGCTGCCCATCAACCGGCCGGCGACGATCGTCACCACGACCGGCGCCACCGTCCGCGGCCGCCGCACCAACGAGGACACGTTCTCTGTGCAGCTCGTGGACGACCGCGAGCGGCTGGTGACGGTGCTCAAGAAGGACATCAAGACGATGACCCTGGCCAAGGAATCGCCGATGCCGTCGATGGCCACACGGCTGTCGCCCGACGAAGTGGCCGATCTGGTCGCCTACCTGCTGTCGCTGCGAGGTGTGCAATGAGCCGTCCGCCCGTGTTCGTTCTGACGCTCGTCGCGGCCCTCGCGGCCGGGTCGTTCGTCCTCGACGCGCAGGTGACGAGCGACCGGCTGCTGAACGCCGCGCGCGAGCCGCGCAACTGGCTCACCTACAACGGCAGCTACACCAGCCAGCGCTACAGCACGCTGGCCGAGATCACGCCGGCCAACGTGACGCGCCTCGAGTCGAAGTGGGTGGTGCAGAACCAGGTGTTCGGCGCCTGGCAATCGAATCCGCTGGTCGTGGACGGCGTGATGTACCTCACGCAGCGGCCCAACGACGTGCTGGCCGTGGACGCGAAGAGCGGGTCGCTGTACTGGCTGTATCGCCACACGCCGTCGCCCGACGCGAAGGTGTGCTGCGGCGCCAACAACCGCGGCCTGGCCATGCTCGGCGACCTGCTCTACATGGGCACGCTCGACGCGCGGCTCATCGCCATCGACGCGGTGACCGGCAAGGCGCGGTGGAACGTCGAGGTCGGCGACGTCAAGGCCGGCTACTCCATCACCATGGCGCCGCTGGTCGTGAAGGACAAGGTGCTCGTCGGCGTCGGCGGCGGCGAGTACGGCATCCGCGGCTTCGTCGTCGCCTACGACGCGAAGACCGGCAAGGAAGCCTGGAAGTTCTACACGATTCCCGGGCCCGGTGAGCCCGGCCACGACACCTGGGAGGGCGACGACTGGAAGACCGGCGGCGCGCCGGCATGGATCACCGGCTCGTACGACCCCGAGCTGAACCTCGTCTACTGGGGCATCGGCAACCCGGGGCCCGACTGGAACCCCAAGCAGCGGCCCGGCGACAACCTCTATTCCGACTGCGCCATCGCGCTCGACGCCGACACCGGCAGGCTGAAGTGGTACTTCCAGTTCACGCCCAACGATCCGTACGACTACGACTCGGTGCAGGTGCCGGTGCTGGTCGATCGGCCGTGGAAGGGTCAGCCGCGCAAGCTGATGCTGTGGGCCAACCGCAACGGCTACTTCTACGTGCTCGACCGCGTGACCGGCGAGTTCCTGTCGGGCACGCCGTTCGTGAAGGTCAACTGGGCCAGCGGACTCGACGCGAAGGGCCGGCCGCAGCAGACCCCGCAGCCGCTGGGCTCACCGACGTATCCGGGCAATCAGGGCGCCACCAACTGGTACGTGCCGTCGTACAGCCCGCGCACCGGGCTCTTCTACTTCGCGGCGTGGGAGAACTACGGCACCATCTACCGGCCCGAGGAGGCGGAGTACAAACCAGGCCAGCTCTTCGTAGGGGGCGGCTTCTCGGTGGTGGCGCCGGCGCCAGGCGCGCCGACCATCGGCATCGGCCGGCGCGGGCCGATCAACAACTGGACCGACGAGGTCGGCAACGGCGCGGTCATGGCCGTCGATCCCGACACCGGGCAGACGAAGTGGAAGTTCCGGCAGCACGACGTCAGCGACGCCGGCATGCTCACCACGGCCAGCGACCTGCTCTTCACCGGCGGGCGCGAGGGCCACTTCCTGGCGCTCGACGCCCGCACCGGCGCGCTGCTGTGGCAGGCCAGCCTCGGCGGCCAGATCGTGATGGGCCCGATCACCTACCAGGTGGAGGGCAAGCAGTACGTGTCGGTGATCGCCGGCCACACGCTGGTCACCTTCGGCCTGCGCAACTGAGGCGCGGCGGCGCCACGGAGTGCCCGTGGCGCCACCCGTCCTGTCCGCAAACCGCTAGTACGCCGTGAAGCCGAACATGTTGGTCCGGCGCAGCGGACGGCTCGGCAGGCCCGGGCTGGCCTGGGTCCACACCTGGTGGCCGGCCGGCCCCGACAGGCCAACGCCCGGGGCGCCGCTGTAGATCACGTGGACCATGCCGGCGTCCACCACCGAGCCGACGTCCTCGAACGGCACGCCGACTGCCAGGTCGGCGGTGGCACTCCCGCCGAAGTTCCAGCTCGACAGCGTGTAGCCGAACTGGTCCCCCGCTTCCACCCCCTCGCCGCGCTGCGGCGTCTGCGTCCAGCGCTGGCTGGGGAACGTGGTCGTGTTCAGGCCGGTCTGCGAGCCGTGGATGATGTGGACCAGGCCGGCTTTCTGGACGAACTGCACGCCGATCTGCGATTCTCCGGGCACGCCGATGGCCAGGTCGGAACGACCGTCGCCGTTGAAGTCGCCCGTCGCCAGGGCGAAGCCGAAGCGGTCCTCCAAGCCAGTGGACTGACCCAGCGCCGCCACCGTCTGGTTCCACACCTGCGAACCCGCGGCGCCGATGCCGGTGAGCGAGCCGTAGAGCACGTGCACCGTGCCGGCTTCGAGCGACGTGCCCAGTTGCTCGAACGGGGCACCGATCGCCAGATCGCGGAAACCGTCGCCGTTGAAGTCCCCCGCCGCCACAGAGAAGCCGAAGCGGTCGCCGGCCTCGCTGGTGTCGGCGATGCCGGCGGTGTTCTGCGACCAGTAGGTGGCGCGGGGCGTGCCGACCGAGTCCATCTTGCGCAGGCCGACGCCGGAACCGTAGAAGAGCTCGACCAGACCGGCGTCGGTGGCCCGGCCTACGTCCTCGCGCGGCACGCCCACGGCGAGATCGGTGTAGCTGTCGTTGTCGAAATCGCCGCCGGTGAGCGAGGCGCCGAACTCGTCGCCCTCCTCGGCCTGGTCGCCGAGCACGCTCGACACCTGTTGCGTCAGGATCTGATGGCGGCCGGGATACACCGCGGGCCCATTTAATGTCCTGGCGGTCTCGCGAACGTCCCGGAAGCGCCGGGTGCTGCCGTAGAAGATGACGACGGCACCGCCCTTGGGCGTCTGTCCGTCGAGCCTCAGGACGCCGGCACGCGGGGCGCCAACGGCCAGGTCAGCGCGGCCGTCCCCGTCGAAGTCGCCCCAGGCCAGCGACGAGCCGAACGCTCCGTTCTCGACGGCGGTGACGCCGTCTCCGGCGAAGTAGTCCGGACGTAGAGCGAACGGCAGGAAAATCGTCAAGGTTTCCATTGCGTCGCCCGGAAACTGCAAGAGCGTCGGCAAGATATGCGAGGTGTCCAGGTTGAGGCCATCAGGCCCACCCCAGGCGACCCACACCAGGCCGGTTCCCTCCTGTTCGCGACAGGGACTGAGAAGGTTGCCGAACCCAGTTATGAAGTAGGAGCAATGCCCAACAAAGCCCGTGCCGTTCGGCGCGCCGATGGCCAGATCCGAGAACCCATCGCTGTTGAAGTCGCCGGCGGCGAGCGCCGAACCGAATCGCGCGCCGTTCTGGGGCGCGCGATCACCGCTGGTTGGGTCGGGTCCCATGTCGTGCTCCGAGATGAACTGGCTGCCCGTCGCCGTCAGGCCGGCGGGCGAGCCGTAGAGCACGTACACGGCGCCCTGCAGGATGTTCGTCGCATCCGGGCCGAAGCGTTCCCCGGGCACGCCGATCGCCAGATCGCCGATGGCGTCGCCGTTGAAGTCGCCGCGCGCGATGCCGGTGCTGCTGCCCACCTGCCGGCAGCGGTCCATCACCGCCTCGGGCAGATGGGCCAGGCCGAGCAGCGCCTCGCACGCCTGGTCGGGCATGCCGCCCGGGTTCTGCTGGCCGGGTGCGTTGTCGGGGCCGCGCCCGGCCGGCGGGCCGTTCTGCGCCAGGACGGCCTCGCGGGACGCCGGAAGGAGAAGCACGAACGCCGCCGCCAGAGCGGCGGCGCACCTGAAGAAGAGTTGCCTGTGGGTTGGAGCCATGCGCCCGTCCTCGTCGCGGATCCCCCGCAGGCGTCCGCCTGGCCGCGCGCCACCTCGTCCGTGGATCCGGCCAAGCCCGTCGGGTCGGGGGCGCCCGCGCGCTGTGCGCCGGACTCCCCGGTCGGCGACAGCCGGCGACGGCGCCGACGCGGAGAGGCGCCGATGCTCGCTCCGCCGGCGGGCGGAGTCCAATGAATCGTTTTGAAATCTTCTGAACGGGCCGTCAGGCCGCCGTCAACGCCGCCGGACAGCCCTACGGCGGCGGGATCGGCAGGCCGTAGGCGTAGGCCTGCGCGTCTTCGGCGTCGAGCGCGGCCTGATCGAAGCGGAAATAGGTGCGCGGCGGCAGGATGCCCCACGTGTTCGACGAGTGCGGGTCGTCGGGGAACTGGCGCGGCGTGTGGTCGGCGGCGAGCTGCTCGAGATCGGCGAACAGCTCGACGAACAGCTCTTCCTCGCGCATGCGGAAGTAGCTGAACAGGTTGCGGGCCATGCCGTGGCGGCCCGGCCCCCACACGATGTGGCGGCGGTTCTGCGCCAGATGGTCGAGCGCAACGCGCATCTCGCCCCAGTCCACCAGCTCGAAGGCCAGGTGGTGGATGTGCGCGCTGCCCTTCTCGAGGAACGCCAGCACGTGGTGGTCGCGATCGACGTGCAGCCACACGCCTTCACTGCCGATCCAGTCGGTGACGCCGAAGCCGAGCACGCCGGTGTACCACGCCACCTGCCGCCGCACGTCGCCGGTGAGGAAGTTCACGTGGCCGAACTTGCGCGGGTGCCAGCCCGGGATGCGTGACGACTCGCGGACCTCGGCCGGGCGCCGGTCGTCGGGACGCACGCGCGCCACGAGCCGCACCACGTTGCCGTCGGGATCGGCGGTCTCGAGCGCCGCCCCGCGCACCGGCACCGTCACCCGCGACACCGTACCGCCGCGGGCGACGATCGCTGCCGCCGCCGCGTCCAGATCGACATCGGCGGCCAGCTCGTAGCACACGTAGGCGAGCCCGGGCGGTGCGGCGCCCGCCGCGGTCAGCACCAGGCCGTAGTCCTCGTACGTGCAGCGCAGAATCGCGGTGGCGGCGTCCACCGCCTCGCCGTGCAGGCCGAGCAGGTGCGCCCAGCGCCGCTGCGCTTCGTCGAGGTTCGCCACGCGGAGCCCGGCGTGGTGCAGGGCGCCCACCAGTCGTTGCGGAGTCATGCTTGGGCTCCTGGCTTCGGCACCAGATCGCCGCTGGCGACCCGGGCGCGGGCTTCGTCCTCGGAGATCGCGAGCGCGACGTGCAGGGTCTGCTCGGTGATGCGCGGCGGGTCGCCGGCCGCGATCAGGTCGCGATCGAGTTCCACGACGGGGTTCTCGAGGCGGCCGATGCCGCTGATCTCCACCGCCACGACGTCGCCGGGCTGCACCGGCCGGCTGTGTGCCGGTGTGCCAGTGAGCAGCACGTCGTCCTCGTCGAGCGTGATCAGTCGCGAGATGTCGGCGATCTGATACGCCACGCTGAAGATCAGATCGGTGCCGGTGTGCGCCTCCTGCACGAGTCCGCCGTTGACGTAGGTGCGCAGCCAGGCATCGGCGGGGTCGAAGTCCGCGCCGTCCACCAGCACCGGGCCGAGCGGGCAGAAGCCGTCCTGGCCCTTCACGCGGAACATCGCACCGCGGTCGGCGTGGCGGAAGTCGTGGACGCCGAAGTCGTTGGCGATCGTGTAGCCCTTCACGTAGTCGAGGGCGCGCGCGATCGGCACGTTCGAGCAGGGCCGGCCGATCACCACCGCCAGCTCGCCCTCGTAGTTCAGGTAGTGGCAGCCGCGCGGCCGCGCCACCGGCGCGCCGTGTGCCGACACCGCGCCGAGCGGCTTCATGAAATACGAGGGGTACTGCGGCGGCGCCGCCATCTTGTACTCCACGCAGCGGCTGCGATAGGTGAGGTGCGTGGCGATGAGCTGGCGCGGCGCAATCGGCGGACCGAACCGCGCCGAGGCACGAGACACGCGCTCGCCCGAGGCGAGCACCACCACGTCGTCCTCGACCACGCCGGAGACCAGCACCCCGCCGTGCCAGATGCGCGCGCGCGTCATCGCAGCGCCGCCTTGTCGTGTTGCGCCAGCACCTGGCCGCCGTGGACCGTGTAGGCGAACGTGAAGCGGAAGCCCTTGCCGATGCGCCGCGGCGCAATCGCCTGCAGCGGCTCGATGGTGTTCGCGCCCAGCGTCAGCTCGGCGTCGCCCTCCCAGATCTCGCTCACTTCGCGGTCCTGCCCGCCGGAGCGTACCAGCTCGAAGACATCGGGCACCAGGCCGTCGTAGGCCGGGAAATGGCGCGTGTTGGCCATCGGCGGCGCGTTCACCGTCGGCCCTTCCTTCGACACGCCACGCAGCGTGACCACGGCCCGGGCGATCTCGCGGCTGCCGGCCGTGCAGGTGGCACCGAAGCGCGCGCCGGGCTCGATGCGCGGCGTCGCCTTGCCCACCGGGTAGACGCGCGTCATGTGCACCGACCCGAGCTTCTTCGGAAAGCCCTGGATCCACCCGCGGTACATCGCGAAGTCCTTGTCCACCCAGATGTAGACGCAGCGGCTCATCGGCTGCCCCTGATACGTGCAGCCGACGACCAGGAAGAACTCCTTGTACTGCCCTTGCACGGGGTCGAGCAGCTCGGTACCACCCGTCGAGCAGCACTGCCAGTCGGCGAAGATCGCCGCCACCGCGCCGGGATCGGCGGCCGGTTCGAGTTCCTTGGGCAGCAGCGCGATGACCGCCTCGGGGTCGGTGTGGTACTCGACGATCAGGAAGTCGCCCACGTAGTGCCACGGCGGCGCCGGCACGAGTCCGGCCGTGCCGTCGGGGGACAGCGGCGTGGTGTAGCCCTTGGGATACGGTCGCGACATCTCGTCTGGCCTCACGCGCCGGAGCGGCGTCGCGCGGCGTAGGCGCGGGCCTCGGCGATCAGGTGGTCGAACAGCGGCCGCTCGGCGGCGGCTTCCTCGGGCGAGAGCTTCTCGGGATGCCATTGCACGCCCAACCCGCACCAGCCGTCGGCCGCTTCCACCGCCTCGATCAACCCTGACGGATCCGCGGCCGCCACGCGCAAGCCACCGGCATCGGCCACGGCCTGATGGTGGATGGTGTTCACCTGCCGCCGCGATTCTCCGTAGAGGCGGCCCAGCGTGCTGTCGGGCACGATCGACACGTCGTGACGGGTGCCGAGGATCGCGTCCGCCGACATCGCGCTCATGTCGGGATGCCCCTCGCGTCCGCCGACCTCCTGATCGAGCCGGCCACCTGCCGCCACCGCCAGCACCTGCATGCCGCGGCAGATGCCGAGGAGCGGCATGCGCCGCACCCGGGCCGCCCGTACCAGGCCGATCTCCCAGCGGTCGGCATCGAGCCGCTCGTCCTTGGCCGCCAGGTTGGCCTCGCCGTAGCTGCGCGGGTCGAGGTCGCCGCCGCCCGACAGCAGCAGCCCGTCGAGCGCGTCGAGCACCGCGTCGGGGTCGTCGCCGTGCGGCAGGATGAGCGGCACGCCGCCAGCCGCCTGCACCGCCGCCGCGTACTCGACGCCGAGCGTGTAGAGATCGGTGGCCGCCCCCAGCGGCGTGGCCAGCGGCCGTCGCCACGCCGTGATGCCGATGCGCGGGCGGTGGCTCACGTCAGCCTCGCGCCGCCGCGAAGGTGCCCTTGCGGTGCACGATGTTCTTCACGTCGCAGTAGAAATCGAAGCTCCAGTGTCCGCCCTCGCGGCCGATGCCCGACTGGCGAGCGCCACCGAACGGCGCCGACAGATCGCGCACGAAGAAGCAGTTCACCCACACGGTGCCGGCCACCAGCGCCTCGGCGATGCGATCGCCGCGGGCCTGGTCGCGCGTGAACACGATGCCGGCCAGCCCGTAGGCGGTGTCGTTGGCGCGGGCGATGGCCTCGGCGTCGTCGGCCACGGCCTGCAACGTGAGCACCGGGCCGAACACCTCCTCGCGCAGGATCTCGGCGCCATCGGGCACGTCGGCGAGCAGCGTGGGCTCGTAGTAGAGCCCGCCGAGCGCGGGCGACACGCGCCCGCCGCACACCACGCGCGCTCCGGCCGCGACCGCGCGCGAGACGTAGCCCTCGACGCGGGCCAGGTGCTTCGGATGGATGAGCGGCCCGACCTGCGTGCCGGGATCGCGTGGGTCGCCCTGCCGGATCGCCGCGATTGCGCTGCGCAGGCGGCCGGCGAACTCGTCGTGGACGGCGCGATGCACCAGCAGCCGCGTGCCCGCCAGGCACACCTGACCGGCGTTGTCGTACTGGCCAGCGGCGGTGGCGACGGCGAGATCGAGGTCGGCGTCGTCGCAGACGATGAGCGGCGACTTGCCGCCCAGCTCGAAGCTCACCGGCGTGAGATTGGCGGCCGCGGCGGCGCCGATGCTGCGCGCGGTCGGCGGCGATCCGGTGAACGAGATGCGGCGGATGTCGGGATGCGCGACCAGCGCGGCGCCGGCCTCGGGCCCCAGCCCCTGCACGACGTTCAACACACCGGGCGGCACTCCGGCCTCGATCGCCAGATCGGCGAGCATCGACGCGGTGACCGGCGTCCACTCCGCCGGCTTCAGCACCACGGTGTTGCCGGCCGCCAGTGCCGGCCCGACCTTCCACGTCGCCAGCATGAGCGGCGCGTTCCACGGCGTGATGAGCGCGGTGGGGCCGGCCGGGTCGTAGCGCACGCGATTGTGCGCGTTGGCGGCGTCGGTGTCCCACGCCGGCCCGGCCAGCGACTCGGCCAGATCGGCGAAGAAGCGGAGGTTGTAGGCGCCGCGCTTCATCACGCGCAGGCGGCCGGCCTCGAGCAGCGAGCCGTTGTTCGTGGTCTCGACCAGCGCCAGCGTCTCGACGTCACGTTCGACGAGGTCGGCGAGCCGGCGCAGGATCGGGCCGCGGCCGGCCGGGCCGAGGGCGGCCCACGCGGGAAACGCCTCCCGCGCGGCAGCCACGGCCTGAGCGACGGCGGTCGCGTCCCCAGCGGCGATCTCGCCGAGCGAGGTGCCGTCGATCGGGCTGGTCACCGGCATCGTGCGCGGCGACGCCACACGGCGATTGGCGATGCTGTGATCGCCCGACACGGTGTGCCCGGCGCAGGTCAGGACGGCCATGAACGACGGAACGTTAGCACGACGATCCCGACGGTCAGCCAGGTGCCGCCGACGGCGAGCGCCATCGGCGACAGGCTCCACAGCAGCGTGGCGACGAACGCCGCCCCGGCCAGCGGCACCAGCACGTGACGAAGCCACACGCGCGGCGTCCGCTCGGGATGGCGCCGCAGCCCCTCGCGCAGCGCCGCGGCGTGCACGGCCAGGAAGCCGGTCAGCGCGCCGAAGTTGATGAGCGAGACGACCTGCTCCAGCGTGAGCACGAACGCCAGCACGCCGGCCACCGCCAGGACGCCAACCGCGCCGGTCGGCACGCGCCGGGTGGCGTGCACGCGGTCGAGCACGCCGCGACCCAGCCCGGTGGCGCGGCTGATGCCGAAGAGCAGCCGGGCAGCGCCGGCCTGACCCGCCAGCGCCGACGCGAACGAGCCCACCAACTCGCCCACCGCGACCAGCGCCGCCAGGGCCGCGCCGCCGATGGCCGCCGCCACGGTGAATCCGGCTGCGTCGATGTCGTCGAAGCGGGCGACCGGGTGCGACCGGTAGGCGGCCGCGCACACGGTGACGAAGAGCCCGCCGGCCACCAGACACGTGAGCACGACGGCGCGCGGCACGTCGCGCCGCGGTTCCGTGGCTTCTTCGGCCAGCGTGGTCACGGCGTCGAAGCCGAGGAACGAGATGGCGACGATCGATGCCGCCGAGAACACCGGCGGCCACCCCACCGCCGCCGGATTGCTGACCGGCCCGCTGCCGTGGGCCAGGGCCACACCGGTGAACACCAGCAGCGCTGCGATCTCGATCGCCAGGACGACCCGCGCCGATCGGTCCGTGGTCTCGATGCCGAGCAGGTTCAGCGCCGACACGGCCACCAGCGACGCGGTCATCCACACCGGCGCGGGAATCGCCGGCACGAGCGATGCTCCGAAGATGCCGGCGATCATGAAGTTGACGACCGGGATCATCACGTAGTCGAGCGCGATGACCCAGCCGGCGAGGAAGCCGACGTTCGGATGCAGCACGCGCGAGGCGTAGGTGTGCACCGACCCCGCCTCGGGGAACCACCGCGCCAGGCTGGCGTACGACAGCGCGGTGAGCAGCATGGCCAGGGTGGCCACGGCGTAGGCCAGCGCGAGTTGCCCGTCCGAACGCGCAGAGGCGACGCCGTAGGTCGTGAAGACGCTGATCGGCGCCACGTAGGCCAGGCCGAACACGAGCAGCGACGGCAGGCCGAGGGCCCGCTTCAGCGCTGGCGTCGCGGACGGGGCGGCGGCCAAGCGCGCCATGGTAGCGGATTCTGCAATCGCTCTGCGCTGGTGCCAGCTTGTCGTGGCCGCCATGCCATACTCCGCGCGTGCGCGTCGGCGTGCTGGCGGCGATCGTTCTGACGCTCTCTGGATGCCGGGGCGGACGCCCACCCGACGCGTCGCCGGTCGCCGCCGACCGCCGGCTGAACATCCTGCTGGTCGTCGCCGACGACCTCGGCTTCACCGACCTCGGCGCCTACGGCTCCGAGATCCGCACACCGGTCATCGACACCCTGGCAGCGCGCGGCCGCACCTTCTCGCGGTTCCGCGCCTCGGCCACCTGCTCGCCGTCGCGCGCCAGCCTGATGAGCGGCGTCGATCCGCACGTGGCCGGCCTCGGCAACATGTTCGAGGACCTGGCGCCGAACCAGAAGGGCCAGCCCGGTTACGAAGGCCACCTGAACTTCGCGGTGGCGCCGTTGCCCGCCGTCCTCAAGGCCGCCGGCTACCGCACTTACATGGCCGGCAAGTGGCACCTCGGCCGCGACGAGGCGACCAGCCCGGCGGCACGGGGCTTCGATCGGAGCTTCGCGCTGCTCGGCGGCGGCAGCAGCCACTTCGCCGAGCGGCGGGTGATGGAAGGCGAGGGCCAGGCCGCATATCGCGACGACGGGCGCCTGGTGGAGCGGCTCCCCGACGACTTCTACTCCACGCGATCGTTCGCCGATCGGCTGATTGAGTACATCGGCGCGCATCCGCCCGACGACGCCGCGCCGTACTTCGCCTATCTCGCGTTTTCGGCGCCGCACTTCCCGCTGCAGGCCCCCGACGACAGCATCGCTGCTACCGCGGCGTCTACGACGCCGGCTACGAGCACCTGTTCGAGGCGCGGCTCGCCGCGGCCAAGCGCCTCGGCCTGGCGCCGGCCAACGCCACCGGCGATGCGCTCTACCCAGGGTCGCGACGGTGGACCGCGCTCACCGCCGCCGAGCGCGCCGTCGAGGCGCGCCGCATGGAGATCTACGCGGCCATGGTCACCGACCTGGACACGGCGCTGGGACGCGTGATCGACCTGCTGCGCGCCCGCGGCGAGCTCGACCGGACGATCGTCGTCGTGATGTCGGACAACGGCGCCGAAGGGCACCGGATGGAAACGGAGTGGCCGGCCATCGTCACGACGGCCGAAGCCTGCTGCGACAACCGGCTCGAGAACATGGGCCGGCCGTCGAGCTACGTGTGGCTCGGCCCTGATTGGGCCCGGGCCAGTGCGGCGCCGTTCCGTTTGTTCAAGGGCTATCCGAGCGAGGGCGGCACGCGGGTGCCGTTCGTGATCGCCGGGCCCGGACTCCGCCCCGGACGCGTCGATGCCCGCGCCCACGTCAGCGACGTGATGCCAACGCTGCTCGACCTTGCCGGCGTCGCGCCGCCCGGCGCCGAATTCGACGGCGACGCGGTGGCGCCGATCACCGGGCGGTCGCTGCGGCCGCTGCTCGACGGCCGCACGGCCGCCGTGCACGCCGACACCGAGGTGGTGGCCGACGAGCTGATGGGTAAGCGTTTCGTGGCCGAGGGCCCGCTCAAGGCGGTGCTGATGCCGCGGCCGCACGGCACCGGCGACTGGCAGTTGTTCGATCTGGATGCCGATCCCTCGGAACAGCGCGACCTCGCCGCCGTCCGGCCGGCCGACCTGGCCCGCCTTCGCGGCCACTGGGATGCCTACGCCCGCCGCTACCGGGTGATCCTTCCCGACTGGGTGTCCGGCTACTGACCCATGCCGGTGGCGCATGCATCGGCGTATAGTGAGCGGATGCGCACCCTCACTGGCGCCCTGCTGCTCGCGTTCACCTGCGTCGCGGTGCTGCCCGCGCATCACTCGACGGCCATGTTCGACATGGCCCATCCGATCACCCTCACTGGCACGGTCGCCGTCTTCGACTGGGCCAACCCGCACAGCTACATCCGCATCGACGTGAAGACCGAGGCCGGCGCGGTGGAGCGCTGGGACGTCGAGACCCACGCCATCAGCCTGCTGACCCGCAAGGGCTGGACGCGCACCTCGTTCAAGGCCGGCGACGTCGTCACGGTGACCGGCGGCAAGCTGCGCGACGGCGGCAAGACCATGCGCCTGCTGCGCGGCACCAAGGCCGCCGACAACTGGCAGTTCTTCGGCGACGACTTCTCCACCACCGCCAAGCCGGGCGGACGATGACGCGACCCGGGGTACTGACAGGATTGGCGACGCTGGTGACGGCGTCGGCGGTGGCGCTGCTGGCGGCCGGCGCCGCCGGGGCGTGGGCCGCGGCGGCTCAGACGCCGCAAGGGCCGGCCTCGGGCCGCGACTTCTCCGGCGTGTGGATGCCGTCGCACTGGTATCACCTGCTCGGCGGCGGCGACCCCGGCAACCTCCCGCGCAACACGCTGTTCTCGTTCCCGCTCCCCAAGGCGGTGGCCGAGCGCGAGGCGCTGCTCACGCCCTGGGGCTGGGAGCGGCGCAAGGCCTGGACGCCGGAGACCGATCCCGACGCGCGCTGCCTCTCGCCGGGTGCGGTGCGCGCCTATCAGTCGCCGTACCCGATCGAGTTCCTGGCCACGCCGGGGCGGATGACGATCCTCTTCGAGTACCAGCACCTGGTGCGGCGCATCTACATGGACGGCCGCGATCATCCGAAGGACTTCGACGTGGCGCCGATGGGCCACTCGATCGGCCGCTGGGACGGCGACACGCTGGTCGTCGAGACGGTGGGCCTGGCCGACACGACGCTGCTGAACGCCACCGGCCTGCCGCACTCCGACCAGATGCGGCTCACCGAGCGCATCCGCAAGATCCTCGACGGCAACGTGCTCGAGATCGAGTTCCGCGTCGACGACCCGGTGGCGTACACGAAGCCGTGGACGGCGACCAGCTACTTCAAGCGCGACCCGGCCGGGCAGATCATCGAATACAACTGCGACCTCGTGGTCGACTACCGCAAACCCGCCCCGTAGCGTGTGACGGCAGGCCTGAAGGCCTGCCCTACGTTGCCGCCTGCGCTCCGACAGTCGTAGGGCAGGGCTTCAGCCCTGCCGTCACGTCCACGCGACCGTCACCGGCAGGTGCTTGATGCCGGCGACGAAGTTCGACCGCAGCCGCTCGATCGGACCGCTGACGCGGATGTCGGCCAGCGCCGGCAGCAGCTCCTCGAACAGCACCCGCATCTCCAGCCGCGCCAGGTGCTCGCCCAGGCATTTGTGCGGGCTCTTCAGGCCGAAGGCGAGATGCTCGTTGGGCGTGCGGCGGATATCGAACGCGAACGGATCGGCGAAGCGGCGCTCGTCGAAGTCGCCGGCGATGAACCAGATGAGCACCTTGTCGCCGCGGCGGATCGTGCGGCCGCCGAGCGTCGTGTCGGCCACGGCGGTGCGGCGGAAGTGCATCGTCACGGTGCTCCAGCGCAGCATCTCTTCCACCGCGTCCGGCATCAGCGCGGGGTCCTCGCGCAGCGCCGCGAGCTGCCCGGGATGCTCGATGAGGGCCAGCAGGCCGGCGGCAATCGAGTAGCGCGTCGTGTCGTTGCCGGCGGCGACGAGCAGCGTGAAGAAGTTCTTGAACTCCTCGTCGCTGAGCGGCGCGCCGTCGCGGGTGGGCCGCAACAGCAGCGAGATCACGTCGTCGCCCGGCCGCTCGCGTCGCTGGCGGGCCTGCTCGGCGGCATAGGCGAACAACTCGCGGCTGACGGGGCTGCGAAACGGCAGCAGGCGGTAGGCGTCGGTGTCGGCCAGGTCTACCGGCGTGTCGGTGAACTCCGGATCGGCGTTGCCGATCAGGGCGTCGCCCTGGCGTACCAGCCACGGGCCGTCGGCGTCGGGCACGCCGAGCAGACGGCCGAGCATGCGCATCGGCAGCTGACGGGCCAGCAGCTCGACGACGTCGAAGGCAGTGTGGCGCCGCAGGTCGTCGATCATCGCGCGCGCCATCAGCCGCAGCGCCTGCTCGTAGGAGGCCACCTCGCGGAACGAGAACGGCGGTTGGACCAGGCGGCGATACGTGGTGTGCGCCGGCGGGTCGAGCTCCATCATCGTCCGGCGCGCTGCCAGCTCGTCGGGCGCCATGTCCTCGATGCGGATACCCTGCGCGGAAGAGAAGACCGCCGACTGGCGGCTGACGGCGACGATGTCGTCGTAGCGCGTCACGGCCCACAGCCCGCGGCCGCCGGGCGCGTCCCACCAGCTCACCGGGTCCTCGTCGCGCAGCCGTCGGAACGTGGCGTGCGGCACGCCGCCCACGTAGACGTCGGGGTCGAGGATGTCGGCGTGGCGGTCGCCCGCGGGTGCGGGAGCAGGCATCACAGGAACGGCAGGTAGGTCTTCAGCTCCCAGTCGGTGACGGCGGCGGTGAACCGACTCCATTCGCCGCGTTTCACCGCCGTGAACTGGGCCACGAACTCGCGGCCCAGCGCCTCGACCAGCGCGGTGTCGGCCTCGAGGGCGTCGAGCGCCAGCGAGAGGTTCTCGGGCACGTGGCGCGTGGCGCTCTGCGCGGTGAGGCAGTCCTGCTCCTCGGGCGCCTGCGGCGTCAGCGCGTGGACGACGCCGAGCCGGGCCGCCTGCAGCACCGCCGCCGTGGCCAGATACGGGTTGGCCGCGCCGTCGGGCATCCGATGCTCGAGCCGGGTCGCCGCGCCGCGTTCGTGTGGCACGCGCACCGACACGCCGCGATGGTCGTAGCCCCAATTCACCCAATAGCCGGCGAGCTGGGCCGGCTTCAGGCGCTTGTAGGCGTTCACGGTCGGCGCGCAGATGCCGGCGCAGCCCTCGAAGTGGGCGAGCATGCCGGCGATGCACTGCCGGGCCAACGCGGAGAGTCCGTCGGCGGCCGCCGGGTCGTGGAGGGCGTTCGCGCCGCTGGCGTCCTGCAGCGACAGGTTCACGTGGAAGCCGCTGCCGCCGCGATCGGCGAACGGCTTGCCGATGAAGGTGAGCAGCAGCCCGCGCCGCGCCGCCAGCTCGCGCGCCATCAGCTTGAAGAGGAACACCTCGTCGACGGCCTTGAGCGCGTCGTCGTAGACGAGCGTCAGCTCGAACTGCGGCGTGTCGTACTCGGAGTTGATCGACTCCACCGGCAGGCCGCAGGTGGCCGCCGTGCGCATGATGTCGTCGAGCAGGCCCACCGGATCCACGGCGGGACCGGTGCCGTAGACGTAGGCGGTCGGCGTGTCCCATTCGGTCCAGCCGCCCTTGCCGTCGGGCTGCAGGACGAACGCCTCGAGCTCGATGCCGACCTTGGCGCGGTAGCCCAACGCCTGCCAGTCGTCGATGGCGCGGCGCAGTACGTGGCGCGGTGCGATCGGCAGCGGCTCGCCGCGAAACATCAGGTCGCCGACGACGACGCCGGTGTCGGCCTCCCACGACGGCCGCACCTCGTGCATCGACACGACGAGGTCGCAGTCGGGCAGCCCCTCGAGCATCTTCGCGCCCGGGGCCGGCACCATCGTGCGGTCGAAGTTCAGCGCGAAGAGCGACAGGCAGTGGCGCGTGCCCTTGTGAGCGAGATGGGCGGGCAGGTACTTGCCGCGCGCCAGTCCCAGGTGGTCCGGGAACAGCGCGCGGATGCGGGCATACTCGGGCACGGCGCCTCCAGCACGAGGGCGAGGCCCGCGTGCGCCGCCTAGTGTAGAGCCTGCCACCCCGGCGCTGGATCAGCGGCGCGGATGAGCCGCGAAGAACCGCCACATCTCGGCGCTGGCGTCGAAGGCCGAGGTCGGCGTGGCGGCGCCCTCGCGGCCCGGGCGTCCGCCCGGCCAGGCGTGGCCGTTGTCGTCCACCACGTGGAACACGACGTCGGCATCGCGGGCGCAGCCCGTCCACGCGGTGCGCGTCGTCGCCGCCGTGCGCGACTCCTGGGGCTCGCCGCAGCGGTTGGCGCGGGCCCAGTAGCGCGCCTGTTCGATGGCCGGGGCCACGTCGTGATCGGCGGGCGCACGGCCGACGAGCGCGCGCAGGTCCAGGGGGCCGCCCTGCCCCGGCACCACCGTGTCGTCGGCCCCGACGACGACGAACGCCGCGACCGGCCCAGCCGGGGCCGGCTCGTCGCCGAACACCGCGCCGACCACCGGGGCAATCGCCGCGATCTTCGCCGACAGCTCGCGGCCCAGCCGATGCGCCATCATGCCGCCGTTGGACATGCCGGTGGCGTAGACCCGCGCCGGATCGGCGCGCCCGGCCGCCACCTCGCGGTCGATCACGGCGGCGATGAAGCCGACGTCGTCCACGCCATCACGCATGGCCGAGGCGCAGCAGTGGCCGGCGTTCCAGGTGAGCAGCGGCACGCGCTGGCGCGCCGCGGTCCCGTTCGGATAGGCCACGACGAGCCGCTCCCTGGCCGCCACGGCGTCGAAGCCGGTCATTCGCACGGCGTTGGCGGCGTTGCCGCCGCCGCCGTGGAGGACGATCACGAGGGGCGCCCGCCTGCCGCCCGAGAAGTCGTGCAGCAGGTAGGTGCGGTCGCGGCCGCCTTGCCGGATCGTCAGCGGGGCGTCGCGGTCGCCGGTTCGCGCGGGTCGCATCTGCGTGTCGGAGGCCGCCAGCACAGCCGTGGCAGCCATCAGGGCACACGCCGAAGCGATCGCGGGGAAGCTCATGCAGAGTTGGACCGCCGGCGGCACGCGAGGTTGCACCTTCGGGGTGATATTCCACCGGGTCGCGGAGAAACTCTGGCGTGATCGGCGATCTTGGGGAGCCGGGGCCACCGAATCCGCGGAGGGGCTGCGGTACGTGACTTGCTCTACGGACATCGCCCCGGAGATCCGCGTTGCCGACTCACGTCCTCTGCCCGATCGACTTCTCGCCGGCATCGCTCCGGGCGCTGCGCTACGCGGCGGCGTTCGCCGTCTGGTACGACGCCGGGCTCGAGGTGCTCCACGTGGCGCCGGCCGTCGACTCCGGCCCGGTGCCAACTCCGGCCGACCGGCGCGAGGACGACCCGCCGTATCCGCGGTCACGCGAGGCGATCGTCGCGGCGATCGAGGAGGCGATTGGATCGGCGGGCGCCGGTGGCGTCAACCCGACAGCCGTGGTCCTCGAGGGTCGGGCGCACGAACGCATCGCCCACCGGGCGCAGGCCGCGCCGGCCGACCTGATCGTGATGGGCACGCACGGCCGCAGCGGCGTCCAGCGACTGCTGCTGGGTTCGGTGACCGAGACGCTGATGCGCACGGCGCCGTGCCCGCTACTCACGGTGCCTCCCGCCGCCCCGGCCGTCGGCGCCGCGGCGTTGACCCTCGACAGGATCCTCTGCCCGATCGACCACTCGCCGTCGTCGCTGGCGGCGCTGCGGTATGCGTTGGACCTCGGCAAGCGAACCGACAGCGGTGTCACGGTGCTCTACGCGCTCGAGTACATGGATCCCGACGACCACCTGGAGGTGTCGCCGCTCGACCCGTGCCATGGCGCCAGTGTCGAGAGCCTTCGGCGGCACGCGCACCTGCTCGACCACGCCCGCGCGCGCCTCCACGCACAGCTGGCGACCATGCCGGTCAGCGGGTCGCCGATCGAGGCGGTGGTCGTGGCCGACCGTGCCTACAAGGCGATTCTTCGTCACGCTGCCGAGTCCCGGGCAGACCTGATCGTGATGGGGGCCCAGGGCAGCGGCGGACTCGAGCTGCTGCTGTACGGGTCGAACACGCAGCACGTAGTGCGTGCCGCCACCTGTCCGGTGCTGACCGTTCGCGCCTGATGCGAGCGGCGGCAGGCCACCCCGGCCACGGATCAGCCATGGTGCTTCCGATGCACGGACTGTCGGCGACCGATGCCGCCTCACGCCTCGCCGAAGTGGGCCCCAACGCTCTGCCCGAACGGCAGCCCGACCCGCTGTGGCGGCGCTTCGTCCGCCAGTTCGACAGCCCGCTGATCTTCATCCTGTTGTTCGCCCTGGCGTTCGACGTCGGGCTGTGGCTGTTCGAAGGCGCGCACGGCTGGCCCATCGAGGCCGGCGCCATCGCGCTGATCCTGCTGTTCAACGCTGCCCTGGGCGTCTATCAGGAGCGCCGATCCGAGGCGGCGTTGACGCGCCTGAAGGCGCTGGCCGGGGCGCAGGCGTGGGTGCTGCGCGACGGCGAGCTGATGCGCCTGCCCACGCACGCGATCGTCCCCGGCGACTGGCTGCGCCTGGAGGCCGGCGATCGGGTGCCCGCCGATGGCACGCTGCGCGATCCGCATGGCGCGCTGTTCGACGAGTCGATCCTCACCGGCGAGTCGGTGCCCGTCGACAAGGGCGCCGGCGACGAGGCGTTCAGCGGGACGCTGCTGGTGCGCGGTCGGACCTTCCTCGAGGTGACACGCACCGGTGCCGCCAGCGCCATGGGCCGGCTGGCGACGATGCTCGGCGATATCCAGCTCGGCAAGACACCCCTCGAACGGCGCGTCGACATCCTGGGCCGTCGCATCGCGCGGTGGGTGCTGGCACTGGCCGTGGTGCTCGGCGCGCTGGGCATCGTGGCCGAAGGCCTGGGGCGCGCGCCAGAGATGATCGTCTTCGCCGTGGCGCTGGCGGTGGCGGCGGTTCCCGAGGGCCTGCCCGCCGTGCTAACCGTGGCGCTCGCCCTCGGCGTGGAGCGCATGGCCCGCCATCGCGCCGTGGTCCGCCGCTTGTCGGCTGTCGAGGCGCTGGGCTCGGTCACGGTGATCGCCACCGACAAGACCGGCACGCTGACCGAGAGCCGCATGGACGTGCGGTCGATCGACGCGCCGGACGTCGGCCACGCCCTTCGTGCCGTGGCGCTCGTCAACGACGCCGACCCGGCGACCGGCGTTGGCGACCCGATGGATCTGGGACTGCTGCGCCATGCCGCGGCGCACGGCATCGACGTGGCCCGGCTCCGCGCCGATCACCCCACGGTCGGCGAGCGGCCGTTCGACAGCGCCTGGAAGTTCGCACGGGCAACCGTCCGCGAGAGCGGCGGCACGGTGAGCTACCTGAAGGGCGCGCCCGAGGTGCTGATTCCCCGCTGTGCACTCTCCGACGCCGACCGGGAGTCGTGGAGCGAGAAGGCCCGCGCCTACGCCCACGAAGGGATGCGCGTGCTGGCGATCGCCAGCGGCCCTGGGGACGCGGAGGATCGGCTGGCGCTGCTGGGGCTGGCGTTGTTCTGGGACCCACCGCGACCCGAGGTGCCGGACGCCGTCCACGTCGCCCTCGACTCCGGGATCCGTGTCGTGATGATCACCGGCGACCATCCCGAGACGGCGCTCGCCATCGCGCACCAGGTAGGCATTCCGGGGCTGCGGGTGCTCACGGGGGAGGACCTGGCCGAATACCAGCCGGCGACGCTGCGGGAGGCGTTGAGCGACGTGAACGTCTTCGCGCGCGTGCGACCCGAGCAGAAGCTGCAGCTGGTGGAGCTGCTGCAGGCGCAAGGGCAGATCGTGGCGATGACCGGCGACGGCGTGAACGACGCCCCGGCGCTGAAGCGATCGGATATCGGCGTGGCCATGGGCCAGCGCGGCTCGGATGTGGCCCGCGAAGTGGCCGACCTGGTGCTGCTCGACGACAACTTCGCCACCATCGTCGGCGCCGTCGAGGAAGGGCGCGGCATCTACGAGAACATCCAGAAGTTCCTGCGCTTCCTGTTCTCCACCAACCTGTCGGAGGTGCTGCTCGTCGCCGCCGGCGCGGTGGTGGCCTACGCCCTCGACCTGCGCGACGCCGCCGGCCTGTTGATGCTGCCGCTCACCGCGGCGCAGATCCTGTGGATCAACCTGCTCACCGACGGGCTGCCGGCGCTGGCGCTGGCCTTCGACCGGACCCCCGGCGTGATGCGGCAGCCACCGCGCCCGGCCGACGCGCCGCTGCTGGATCGCGGCTCGGTCCGCTTCATCGCCGTGGTGGGCACGATGAAAGCGGGGCTCGCCCTCGCCCTGCTCGGCGTGCTCCCGACCTTCGGCTACGGCCTCGAGGTGACGCGCGCCGCGGCGTTCCACTTCATGGCCATCGGACAGCTCTTCCTCACCTACCCGTCACGGCACACGTCGATGCGGCCGCTGGCGAATCCGTACCTGCACGCCGCGGTCGCCGGCGGCATCGCCCTCCAGTTCGCGGCGGCCGCGCTGCCGGTCTTCTCGGACATGCTCGGCGGCGCCGCGATCCCCATGGAGTTGTGGGCCGTGGCCTTCGCCGGCGCCGTGGCCGCCTGGGCCCTCGCCGAGGTGGTCGCGCGGGTCGTGTGGCGGTCCGGCGAGGCGGCCGTTCGGCCATGATCTGGCTGCAGTTCGCGGCCACCGCACTGGTGATCGTCGCGGCCGGCGTGCGCCTGGCGCGCTACGGCGACGTGCTGGGCGAGAAGACCGGGCTGGGCCGCAGCTGGATCGGCGTCGTGCTGCTGGCCGCGACCACCAGCCTGCCCGAACTCTTCACCGGCTTCGGCGCCACGGCGCTGGCCGGATTGCCCGACATCGCGCTCGGCGACGTGCTCGGCAGCTGCATGTTCAACCTGGTGATCCTGTCGCTGATGGACGCGATCCAGCCCGAGCCGCTGAGCGCCAGGGCGCACCAGGGCCACGCGCTGTCGATCGGCTTCGGCCTGGTGCTCGTCGGCGTGGCCGGCCTGGGCCTGGTGGCGGATTCGCGGCTGCCGGTGATCGGCTGGGTCGGCCTCTACACGCCGGCGCTGATCGTCCTCTACTTCGTGGCGATGCGCGTGATCTTCGCGCACGAACGGCACCGTCGCGCGAAGGAGGCCGGCGAGCTGGCCGACGAGTTGATGTACGCCGCCATTCCGCTGCGCACGGCGCTGACGCACTACGGGCTGGCCGCCGTCGCCGTGATCGCCGCGGCGCTGTGGCTGCCCCGTCTGGGCGCCGAGCTGGCCCGCCAGACCGGCCTCGGCGAGGCGTTCGTGGGCAGCCTCTTCGTGGCGATCACGACGTCGCTGCCGGAGATCGTGGTGTCGCTGGCCGCTGTCCGCCTCGGCGCGGTCGATCTGGGCATCGCCAACGTGCTCGGCAGCAACCTGTTCAACCTGCTGATTCTCGGCCTGGACGACGTGTTCTACCGGCGCGGACCGCTGCTGGCCGACGCCGCCGCCAGCCACGGCGTGTCGGTCCTGGCCATCGTCGTCATGAACGGCCTGTTCCTGATCGGGCTCACCTACAAGGTGATGACGAAGCGGTTCGTGGTGGCGTGGGACACCGGCGCCATCGCCGCGGTGTACGTCGTGGCCGTCGTCCTGTCGTATCTGCTGACGACGTGACGGCGCCGCGTCCGCTCAGGCCACGCCGAGCAGGCGCAGCGCATTGCCGCCCGCCACCATCCGCTGCTGGGCGTCGTCGAGCCCGGCATGGGCCATCGCCGCGCCGAGGCGCTCCGGCACCGACCGCTCGTCGGCGACCGGCCAGTCGGTGCCCATCAGCACGTGGTCGGCACCCAGCAGGTCGACGGCGGCGCGGACCGTGACGGGATGGAGCCCCATCGTGTCGACGTAGACGTGGCGGCGCAGCAGCACGGGGGCGTCACGGCGAATCCGCGCGCCGTCGTCGTAGCCGCCGGCGAGCAGCAGCCCGCCGAAGGCCCATGTCGTGACCACCAGCCGCAGCGTCGGTACGTCGTCGAAGGCTCCGCCCTCGAGCATGTTCACCAGGGCGGCGCTGTTGATCGTGGCGCGCGCGAGGCGCAAGCCGATGCGCCCCGTGCGTGAGAAGCGCTGATGCAGCTCAGGGTCCGTCTGCGGATGCAGGAAGACGGGGACACCGAGGTCGGCGGCCACCTTCAGAATCGGGCGTGTCGGCGCATCGCCGAAGAGCAGGTTGCGCCGCGGACTGGCGCTCTCGACGAACACGCCGCGCAGCCCCAGCTCCTTCACCGCCCGGGTCAGCTCGTGTGCCGCGGCATCGCCGGAGAACGCGTCGACAGCGGCCAGGCCGTGGAGCCTGCCGGCATGCCTGGCGCACAGCGCGGCCACCTGGTCGTTGATGCGACGGTGGGCGTCCTTCGGCACGTTGCCGTCGGCGTCCTCGAGAAAGGCGGTGGGCGTGTTGATGACGCGCGCCGACACGCCAGTGCCCGCCATCGACCCCAGCAACGTCGCTTCGCTCTGCAGCTTGCCGTTGATCGTCTGCCACCGCGGCCGATCCGACGGCGCCGCGGCGGCCACCGTGGTGAGCGGCCACGACGGATCGACGAAGTGGTTGTGGAAGTCCACGATCGTCAGCGGGCCTTGCGCCGCGGCTGCGGCGGGCGCCGTGCCCAGTCCCGCGATGGCCGTCGCGGCGCCCAGGCCGCCGAGGAACTCGCGCCGTGACGACTCGTGCCGCGCGCCCATCGCATCCTCCGGTCGTGCGACCAGCTGTCCGGCGCGGGGGCCGCGCGCGCAGGGTCGGTACCGCCGCCATGGTAGGCCGGTCTCGCCCTGATGTTACTCGTTGAACTGAGCAAAATTACTCAACGCATTGAGCATGCTGGCCAACGGCGTCTTCGAGCGTCGCCAGGCTGGAGTCCTGCGGGGACCGGCTCCGCGAGCCGCGCCGGTTCGTGCCGGTGCGCCACAGGTGGGTAAGAGCACCCTGGTGACCCAGGTCCTGGCGCGCCTCGATGTCCCTCACGTCTTCGTCTCGGCCGACGAGCCCATGTTGAGCGATACGGCCTGGCTGGCGGCGCAGTGGGAGCGCGCGCCTCACGGAGAGTCTGGCCGGTTGATTCGAGGTCGTGCACCTCCCGCATTGGTCGTACGTCGAAATGCGCGAGGCCTTCGGTTTCACGCTCGAGCAGTATCTCTACTTCGGCGGCTACCCGGGCGCCGCGCCGCTCGCTCAGGAGCCCTTGCGCTGGAGACGCTACGTCCTCGATGCCCTGGTCGAGACCACCATCGCCCGCGACGTGCTGCTCATGACGCGCGTCGACAAACCCGTGTTGTTGCGGCGCCTCTTCGAACTGGCATGCCGCTCCTCCGGACAGGTGCTGTCGTACACCAAGATGCTCGGGCAGTTGCAGGACGCCGGCAACACCACCACCTTGGCGCACTACCTTGACCTGCTGAGCGGCGCGGGAATGGCGATCGGCCTGCAGAAGTTCGCCGGCAAAGCCGTGCGGCAGCGCGGCTCGAGCCCGAAGCTCCAAGTGCTCAACACCGCCCTCATGACCGCGCTCTCCGGCCTGTCGCCAGACGAGGCGAGTGCCGACCGGGCGTTTCGCGGTCGCCTCACCGAGTCGGCGGTGGGCGCGTCCCTGGTCAACGCCGCCGCTGCCGGCGCCTGCGAAGTGTTCTACTGGCGTGACGCCAACCGGGAAGTGGACTTCGTGGTGCGGGCTGGCCGCGTGGTGGTCGCGATCGAAGTCAAGAGCGGACGCGTGCCCGACACGCTGCCAGGTCTCGCCGCGTTCAGTGAAGCGTTCAAGCCGACGCGCACGCTGATCGTGGGCGGCGACGGCGTCCCACTCGACGAGTTCCTGGCGACGCCCGTGGAGCACTGGCTGCAGCGATGACCCGTCGGCGGGAGACAGCGAACCGCTCGGGGGTTCGCAGGCTGCCGCGCTGGCGCGGCACGGCGTCCACCGGGGGTTGGGAATGCCCCGTCAAGTTGTGGTCGGTGTGTCAGTTACAGCCAACAGTCGCGGCTGGGCGAGCCGTTGCGGAGGCGGCGCGCGTGAAATCGGGTCATGGTGCAACTGCCGATTCGTCATACACTTGAGAGCCGCGGTGAGGTGGCCGAGAGGCTTAAGGCGGCGGTTTGCTAAACCGTTGTAGGGGCTTAAACCCCTACCCAGGGTTCGAATCCCTGCCTCACCGCCAGTTCAGCTCCGCTGAACTGGCCGGCTCGGCAGGTCTTCAGGCATCGCGCGACGACTTCCAGTCGTCGCGACTTGGCACGAATCCCGACCATCACCCTGTGGGCATCGCCGCGACGGCTAGGCCGTCGCGAGCGGGCGTGGGCCACCTTTAATTCATCCCGCGCCGAGTCTCACCGCTTGAACTGGCCGGTTCGGCAGGTCTTCAGGCATCGCGCGACGACTTCCAGTCGTCGCGACTTGGCACGAATCCCGACCATCACCCTGTGGGCATCGCCGCGACGGCTAGGCCGTCGCGAGCGGGCGTGGGCCACCTTTAATTCATCCCGCGCCGAGTCTCACCGCTTGAACTGGCCGGTTCGGCAGGTCTTCAGGCATCGCGCGACGACTTCCAGTCGTCGCGACTTGGCACGAATCCCTGTGGTCGCTGTCCCTAAGCGGCAATCGCCTTTGGCGTTTGCCATGCGGTCGGCTCCGGTCACTGTCTCGCTTCGGCAGGGCGTCAGGCACCGCGCGACGGCGGATGCTCCGGGCGCGCCTCCGATCACGACGCATTCCGGGCACATGGGTGACACTTGTCGGCGTGAACCGACTGCCCTTCCCCTCGCCCGCCTGCCGCCTCGCCGTCGTCCTGGTCTTCGCGTCAGCGTGTCGTGCGGCGCCACCGGCGGCGCCGGCGTGGACGCTGGCGCCGGATTCGGCGGTGAAGACCGACGACGCGGCGCTGCTGGACAGGATCGGCCGCGCGCTCGACGCCGCCGAGCACGCCGGCACCGATCCGTCGATCTCCAAGTTTCAGGTGCGCACGGCCACGGTGGTCACGGCCGGGGGCGAGGATCACGTGGTGGTCGGCGGCAACACCGAGTACGGGCTGCCCGAAGCGGTGCACGGCGAGGTGTCGGTGACCAATCACGTGATCGCGCGCTTCGGGGCGGCGGCGTCGCGCGACATGCGGTTCATCGCGTTCTACTCGCAGAGCTGCGGCGACAGCCGTGGCTGTGGCGACTGCCGCGACTACCTGCGCGCGGCCACGGAGTACGCGTCGCTGCTGTTCGTGTGCGGGCGGGCCAGCGACCACACCATCCACATCCGCCGCTTCAGCGACGGGCTGATGGACGAAGCGGCCTTCCCCGATGCCACGCCGGACACCACGGGCTTGCCGCGGGCGGATTTCGAGAAACTGCTGGAGGCGGCGACCACGGCTCGCACGGGCGGCGTCACGCTGTTCACCGATCCCGAGGCGCAGGTCGCCGCGGCGGCCATCACCTCCACCGCCCGGATCTACCGCGCGGCGGGCGCCGACGACGCCGCGTTCCACTACCGCTTCCCGGTGGGCGGCGTGCTGCAGCAGGCCGCCACCGAGCGCGACTACTTCGTGCGCGCCGTGCTGGTCGCCGGCAGCGGCGGCCGGTGGCCGCAGGTGACGTATCGCGACCGGCAGTACGGGTTCGAGACCAGCACGTTCGCGACGTCGCGTGGGCTGCCGCCCACGCTGCTGATCCTCTCCAACGGTCAGGGCGGGTTGAAGGCAACCACCTTCGAGGCGGCGCTGCCGCATCCGTTCAGCGTCGCCCGCTTCAACCCCGAGGCCATCGAGCGCTTCCTGACGCGGACCGGCGCGGTGCCTCCGTCGCGCCGTCCGGTCGATTGAGTACGCCGGCCAACGGCGTCGGTCTCGGGCTCAAGAGCCCAGGCGCACCAGCAGCTGGCTATTCTCGTAGATCAGCCCGCCGTCGATCGGCAACATGAAGCGGGTGGCCCAGCTGCCGAGGGGGTCGTACTGGTCCACGCGCCCGGCGTGGTGTGTCCACAGCACCCTCTGCTCGGCGACGTCCACGGCGTAGATCATCGAGGCGCCCCGCTTCCCTTCCGGCGTCGGGGCATTGGCGTGGACGTACAGCACCGGGCCCGCGCTAGCGAGCTGCAGCGTGCCGAGTTCCGCCGTCACCGGCAGCGCGAACTCGAACACCGCGCGCCCGGTCGCCAGGTCCGAGCCGACGATCCGCGTGGGCGACGCCGCGTAGACGACGCCATCGGACACCGCCAGGGTTGCCAATGCCAGGTTCTCGCGCCGACCGCCGACGGTGGCGGCCACCATCCGCGCCCACTTCCGTTCCCCAGTGCGGGCGTCAAAGGCCATCAGGTCGCGACCCAGGCCGGTGACGACGAGCCCGTTCGCCACCACCGTGCCGGTGCCACAGCCCTGCCCGTCGGTGCCGGAGAGCACGGCGCTCCACACCGGCGCGCCGCTGGCGGCGTCCAGGGCGGTGAGCGTGTTGGCGGTGCCGGCGAGCCCGCCGCTGAAGTACAGCAGGCCGTCGAACGCCGAGAGCCGACCATCGCACACCCGCGTGCCGGCGTGCTGCCACGACCGCGCGCCGCTGGCCACGTCGAACGCCGCTATGGCGCCGTTGCGGCTCGTGAGCGCCACCTGGGTTCCGACGACCACCGGCGGCCCGTCGTGATTGCCGAGGTCCTCCTCCACCGCCGCCCAGGCTGCCTTGCCGGTGCGAAGGTCGAGCTTGCGCAGCGCGAAGCGGTAGCGGTCCCTGGTGTCGTTCACCGCGTAGGCGAAGCCACCAGCGATGGCCGGGCCGCCGCGGATGTGGCCGGGCACGGACCAGAGCGGCTTGCCGGTGGCGAGGTCGTAGGCGAAGGTGCCGCCGGTGCCGGAGGTGTTGCCGGTGACGAGGACGCCGTCGGCCGCAGCCAGCGCGCTCGAGTCGCGGTAGCGCGGCTTCACCTCCCACACCACCGTCGGTTCGGCGCGCAGCGGACCTACCGCAGCACTCGCCTGGCCTGGGGGAGCGGATGCGGACGGCGCGAACGCGGCAGGCACTGCGACGAGGGCGAGCAAAGCGGCACGCACGCCGACAGATTACCGCGCCGAGTCACGCCGGGGCGGCTCAATGCCCGCCGAATACCTGGAACCCGCGCTTGCGCAGGCTGTCGGCCAGCGCCACCTCCATGCGCACGGCCTTCTCGTACGGCATGGGATTCAAGTGCGCGTAGAGCTTCGGCACCAGACGCTCGCCGAAGCGTTTCACCACGCCGGCGGCCTTGATGCCGGCCTTGTGGTTGGCGAACCGCACCTCCGGATCGAGGCCGGTCATGCCCACGTAATAGCCGGCCTTGCCGTCGCCCTTCGGGTCGCGCAGGTAGACGACGTAGACGGAATGGTGTCCCGTGGATGCGCGCGCCTTGCCGGCCTTCTTCGCCATCCGCGGCTGATGTGACGCTGGTGCTCAGACGTCGCAGAGCACCACGGCTTCGCGGAGCGAGGTGAGCGGGTCGCGGGTCGGCACGAACTCGTGCGCGAGGTAGCCGGTGAAGCCGGTTTCGACGATGGCCCGGCACACCGCCGGCCACTGCAACTCCTGTGTGTCATCGAGCTCGTGCCGCCCCGGCACGCCGCCCGTGTGGTAGTGGGCGATGTGCGCGTGGTGCTGGCGAATGGTGCGGATCACGTCGCCCTCCATGATCTGCATGTGGTAGACGTCGTAGAGCAGCTTGACGCGCGGGGAGTTCACCGCGCCCACCACCTCCACGCCGAACGGCGTGCGGTCGCCGTGGTAGTCGGGGTGGTTCACCTTGCTGTTCAGCAGCTCGACGCAGATCGTCACGCCGTGGTCCTCGGCGGCGCCCTTCAGCCGGTTCAGGCCGGCGACGCAGGCAGCGACGGCCTCGGCGTCGCCCCGCCCCTGCCGGTTGCCGAAGAAGGTGATGAGGTTGGGCACGCCGAGCGCACGGGCCTTGGGCAGCGCTGCGGTCAGGTTGCTCACGATGCGATCGTGGTTGGCCGGGTTGTTGAGGCCGTCGCTGATGGTCCCGCCGCCGCCGTACCCCATCGAGCACACCAGGCCGTGCTCGCGGACCACGGGCCAGTCCTCGGCCTCCAGCAGATCGATCGCCGGCACGCCCATCGCGGCCACCGCCCTGCACAGCTCGGGCAGCGGGATGTTCTTGTAGCACCAGCGGCTGGCCGACTGACGCAGCCGGCCCTTCGTGACCGCGCGCGTCGCCGCGGGGAGCTGCCGCGCGCCGAGCCCCGCCGGCCCCAGGGCAGTGCCCAGTCCGGCGGCGCCGAGCGCCAGCCACTCGCGCCGCGTCATCGCCGTCCGCCGCGCCGTCGCCCTGGTCCGCATGACCGCCGATGGTAACGCCGACCGCGTGGGTCCGGGCGATCCAATCCGTGTCGATTCAAGGGGGTGGTCGGGTCCGGTATGCTGCTGGGTGACGCACGGTGCGCTCGTCCGGAGCGCGCGCGGCCAGCGGGAGCAGCCACCGATGATCCTCAAGCAGTTCTACCTGAACTGTCTCGCCCACGCCTCCTACGTCGTCGGGGACGACAAAGCGGGCCTCGCCGCCGTGGTCGATCCGCAGCGCGACGTCGAGCAGTACCTCGCCTTCGCCCAGGAGCACGGGCTGCGCATCACGCACGTGATCCTCACGCACCTCCACGCCGACTTCCTGGCCGGCCACCTCGAGCTGCGCGATCGCACCGGCGCGGCCATCTTCCTCGGCGCCAAGGCCAGCGCCGAATACGCGTTCCAGCCGCTCGCCGACGGCTCGACCATCGAGCTGGGCCAGGTGCGGCTGAAGGCGCTCGAGACGCCGGGCCACACGCCGGAGTCGATCTCGCTGCTGGTGTTCGACTTGACGAAGAGCGACAGCCAGCCGCACGCCGTGCTCACCGGCGACACGCTGTTCGTCGGCGACGTCGGCCGGCCCGACCTGCGCGCCTCGCTCGGCTGGTCGGCCAATCAGCTGGGCAACCTGCTCTACGATTCGCTGCAGCAGAAGCTGCTGCCGCTGCCCGACCCGACGCTCGTGTACCCGGCGCACGGCGCCGGCTCGCTGTGCGGCAAGGCGCTCGGCAAGGAGACGTTCACGAGCATCGGCGAACAGCGTCGCGCCAACTACGCGCTGCAGCCGATGAGCCGGGAGGCGTTCATCGAGCTGGTCACCGCCGACCAGCCCGACGCGCCGGCGTACTTCGTCTACGACGCGGTGCTGAACTCCAAGGAGCACCAGACGCTGGAGCGCTCGCTGGCCGAAGGCCTGAAGCCGATGTCGCTCGACCAGGTGCTGGAGCGCCAGCGCGAGGGCGCGCAGATTCTCGACACGCGCGAGCCGTCGGAGTTCGCCGCCGCGCACCTCACCGGCAGTCAGAACATCGGCCTGGGCGGGCAGTACGCGACGTGGGCCGGCTCGATCCTCGACCCGCAGCGGCCGATCGTGATCATCGCCGAGGCCGGGCGCGAGCAGGAATCGGCGATGCGCCTGGGCCGCATCGGCTTCGACCGCGTGATCGGCTACCTGGCCGACGTGCACAGCCTGGAGTCGCGGCCCGAGCTGCGCACCAGCACCGAGCGGCTCAGCCCGGCGGTGGCGGCCGAGCGGCTGCACGCCGCCCGCACGCCGCTGATCGTGGACGTACGCACGCCCAGCGAGCGGCAGGCCAAGCACATCGAGGGCAGCGTCGGCCTGCCGCTCAGCCGGCTGGCCGAGCGCAAGGGCGAGCTGCCGGCCGACCGGCCGCTGCTGGTGCACTGCGCCGGCGGCTACCGCTCGTCGATTGCCGCCAGCCTGCTGCAGCAGGCCGGGTTCGCCGACGTCAGCGAGCTGGCCGGCGGCATCGCGGCGTGGGAAGCGGCGGGCCTGCCGGTCGGCACGGGCGCGTAGTCCCGCGGCGCGCGCGATATAGTCGGTGCGCTCCGGCAGGGCTGAAGCCCCGCCCTACGTGCGGTGTCGCCGTAGGGCAGCGCTTCAGAGCTGCCGTGAGTCGTAGGGCAGCTCTTTAGAGCTGCCGTGGATCGCGACACATGTCCAGGCGGCTCGGCGTCGGCTTCATCGGCAGCGGGTTCATGACCCGCTTCCACATCCGCTCGTGGCAGGCGGTGCGCGACGGCGACGTCCGCGGCGTGTGGAGTCCCAATCCGACGCACGCCGGGGAGGCGGCCGCCCTGGCCCGCGAGCTGGGCGTCGGCGACGCCCGCGCCTATCCGAGCCTCGAGGCGATGGTCGAGGCGCCCGAGATCGACGCCATCTGGATCTGCGGCCCCAACCACGCGCGCGTCGACAACATGGAGCGCATCGTTGCCGCGCTGGGCCGCGGCGCCACGCTGAAGGCCGTCGCCTGCGAGAAGCCGCTCGGCCGCAACGCCGCCGAGGCGGCCCGCATGGTCGAACTGGTCGAGCAGAGCGGCCTGCTGCACGGCTACCTGGAGAACCAGGTGTTCGCGCCCGCGGTGGAGCGCGGCAAGGCGGTGGTGTGGGCGCGCGGGGCGTCGATTGCCGGGCGGCCGTATCTGGCGCGCGCCGCCGAGGAGCACGGCGGCCCGCACGAGCCGTGGTTCTGGCAGGGCGACCTGCAGGGCGGCGGCGTGCTGAACGACATGATGTGCCACAGCCTGGAGGTGGGCCGGTTCCTCCTCACGCGTCCCGGCGCGCCGCGCGCCAGCCTCCGCCCGGTCGAGGTGTCGGGCCAGATCGCCACGCTGAAATGGAGCCGGCCCGAGTACGTCGGCCTGCTGCGCGAGATGATGTCCGACGCGGTGGACTACGCGCGCCGCCCGTCGGAGGACTTCGCCCGCGCGATGGTGCGCTACGTGGACGAGGACGGGTTGCCGCTGGTCGTCGAGGCCACCACGTCGTGGAGCTTCGTCGGCGCCGGACTGCGCCTGTCGATGGAACTGATGGGGCCGGAGTACTCGATGTCGAGCAGCACGCTCGACGCCGGCACCAAGGTGTTCCTGTCGCGCCGCCTGCGCGGGATGATCGGCGAAGACCTGCTGGAGAAGCAGAACGCCGAACAGGGGCTGATGCCGCTGGTCGGCAACGAATGCGCGGAGTACGGCTACGAAGCCGAGAACCGCGCTTTCGTCACCGCCTTCGCGCGCGGCCTGCAGCCCGACCTCGACTTCCACGCCGGACGCGACGTGACCGAACTGCTGATGACGTGCTATATGAGCGCCGAACAGGGCCGCGTGATTCCGTGGAAACCCGAGGGCTTGGCGCACTACGTGCCGCCGGTGGCGCGCACGACGGAGGTGGGGCGATGACGCGCAGCAGCTTCTCGATTCCGGTCGCCGCCGCGCTGGCGCTGGCCGCGGGTGTTCTCGTGGGAGCCACGGCCATGGCCGCCGATCAGACATCGTCCGGCGACTGGCGCCCGCTGTTCGACGGCAAGACCCTGGCCGGCTGGCGCGGCTACAAGACCACCACGGCGCCAACCGGCTGGCAGGCGGTGGACGGCACGCTGGTGCGCAACGGCCCCGGCGGCGATCTGATGACCGTCGAGGAGTTCGGCGACTTCGAACTCGAACTGGAGTGGAGGGTCGGCCCGGGCGGCAACAGCGGCGTCATCTACCGGGTGGCCCCTGGGCCTGACCAGCCCTGGCATTCGGGCCCCGAAATGCAGGTGCTCGACAACGCGAAGCACGCCGACGGCAAGAACCCGCTCACCTCGGCCGGCTCGAACTACGCCGTGCACGCCCCGGTCAAGGACGTCACCAGGCCGGTGGGGGAATGGAACGCCATGCGGCTGCTGGTGCGCGGCAACCACGTGGAGCACTGGCTGAACGGCGTGAAGCTGCTCGAATACGAGCTGGGCAGCGCCGACTGGCAGGCGCGCGTGAAGGCCAGCAAGTTCGCGACGCTGCCCGGCTACGGCCGCGCCCGCCGCGGCCACCTGGTGCTGCAGGACCACGGCGACGTGGTGGCGTTCAGGAACCTGCGCATCCGCACGTTCTCGTAGGGCAGCTCTTCACAGCTGCCTCTGGGCAGAGCTGAAGCTCTGCCCTACTCGTAGGGCAGGCCTTCAGGCCTGCCGCCCGGCGACGCTGATCGTCGGCTTGGCCTTCGGCGGCGCCGTGCTCGACCGCACGATCAGCGCGTGCGGCAGCGTCACCGACACGGCGTCCTTCACGTTGCCGTGCAGGATGTTGAGCAGCAGCCGCACGGTGGCCTCACCCAGCTCGCGCATCGGCTGGCGGATGGTCGTCAGCGGCGGATCGACGTACTGCGCGAAGCGGATGTCGTCGAAGCCGGCTACCGACAGGTCGTCGGGCACCTGCAATCCGTGCTGGCGGGCGGCGTGCAGTACGCCGATGGCCATCTCGTCGTTGAAACAGAAAATCGCCGTTGGCGGCCGCGCCCCGGTCAGCAGCTGCTCGCCGGCCGCGATGCCCGATTCGATCGAGAAGTCGCCGCCGGCGGTCGTCACCGTCACGCTGGCCTTGTCGCGGTTGGCGCGGGCCATCGTGCCCTTGAGGCGATCGCGGCTGAGCGGGCTGGCCATCGGCCCGGTCACCACGCCGATGCGCCGGTGCCCCAGCTGGCACAGGTGGTCCACGGCCTCGAACGCCGCCTTGGCGTTGTCGATGTGCACGCTCGGCACGCCCAGGCCGGGGCTGAACTCGCAGCCGTTCACCACCGGCGCCTGACCGCGCGGTTGTGAGCGGATGAGCGCGGCGGCCGCCTTCGGCAGCCGGTGGCCCAGGAAGATGAGGCCGTCAGCCTCGCGCCGCTGCAGCATCAGCGCGTACTGCTGCTCGCGCTGGTCGTCGTGCTGCGTGTCGCCGAGCAGCACGGCGTAGCCGGCGCGCAGCGCCGCGCTCTCGATGCCCTGCAGGATCAGCGAGAAGAACGGATTGGCGATGTCGGGGACCGTGACCAGCAGCTTCCCCGAGCGCAGCGTGCGCAGGCTCTTGGCCGCGGCATTCGGCGTGTAGCCCAGCGCCTGCACCGCCGCCTTCACCGCCGCGCGCGTCTCGGCGTTCACCAGCTCCGGCCGGCTCAGCACCCGCGACACGGTGGCCGTGGACACCCCCGCTTCGCGAGCGACATCGCGAATGGTCGCCATGACGCCGGCATGGTAGCGCGCCCCAGCCCCGAGCCCCGAGCCCCGGCCCCGCCTTCACGATTCGTCACTCTCATGTTGCAGAGCCGCGGAGCGCATGGTATAAGCCTCGCTGCAAACGATTACAGTCCTTTGTGGTACCGATTACATCGGTCGCCGTGATGGACCGGACGCCGCCATGCACCTGGGCCTGTTCACTCCCGTGTTCGCCAATCTCGGCCTCGCCGAGATGCTGGCGGCCGTCCGTTCCTTCGACCACGTCACGGCCGTGGAGTTGGGCACCGGCGGCTGGCCCGGCCGGTCGCACATCGACCCCGACCGGCTGCTGGCCTGCCCCGCCGACGCCCTCGCCTACCGGCGCCAGCTGGCCGACGCCGGGCTCACCATCAGCGCGCTGTCGTGCCACGGCAACCCGCTTCACCCGGACGCCGCCCGCGCCGCGGCCGACGACACGGTGTTCCGCACCACCGTGCGCCTCGCCGAGGCGCTGGAGGTGCCGGTGGTCGTCACCTTCTCGGGCTGTCCGGGCGACGGCCCGACGGCCACGCATCCCAATTGGGTCACCACGCCGTGGCCGCCCGAGTACCTCGAGGTGCTCGAGTGGCAATGGCAGGAGCGGGCGATTCCTTACTGGACCGAGGCGACGGCCTTCGCCGCCGACCACGGCGTGAAGGTGGCGCTCGAGGCCCACCCGGGCTTCCTCGTCTACAACACCGACACCGCCTTGCGCCTGCGCGCCGCCGCCGGGCCGAATCTCGGCGTCAACTTCGACCCCAGCCATCTGTACTGGCAGGGCATGGACCCGGTGGCGGTGATTCGCGCCCTGGGTGACGCCATCTTCCATGTCCACGCCAAGGACGTCGCCCTCAATCCCGCCAACGTCGCCGTTGACGGCCTGATCGACGCCCGCAGCTACCGGCGGATGCGCGAACGCTCGTGGCTGTTCCGCACCGTCGGCTGGGGCCACGACGAGCTGGCCTGGAAGCAGATCGTCAGCGCGCTGCGCCTGGCCGGCTACGACTACGCGATCAGCATCGAGCACGAGGACGCGCTCGCCTCGGTGGACGAAGGCCTGCGCTCGGCGGTGGCACTGCTGCACCGCGTGTTGCTCACCGAGCCGCCGGTAGACGCCTGGTGGACCTGAAGGAGCCTGCGCCGATGACCACAGCCACCCGCGTGAAGCTCTCGGCGCTGATGTTCCTGCAGTACTACGTCTGGGGCGCGTGGTACGTGACCATGGGCACCTGGCTCGGCGAGACCCTGCAGTTCTCGGGCGAGCAGATCGGCCTGGCCTACGGCACCACGGCGCTGGCGGCGATGATCTCGCCGTTCTTCGTCGGCATGGTCGCCGACCGCTTCTTCGCCACCGAGAAGCTGCTCGCGGTGCTGCACCTGGTGGGCGGCGTGATCCTCTACCTGGCGTCGACGCAGACCGCGTTCGGGCCGCTCTACACCGTGCTGCTCGGCTACACGCTGTGCTTCATGCCGACGCTGGCGCTCAGCAACTCGCTGTCGTTCCGGCAGATGCGCGATCCGGGCAGCGAGTTCCCCGGCGTGCGCGTGCTCGGCACCATCGGCTGGATCGTCGCCGGCCTCACCATCGGCACGCTCGGCCTCGAAGCCACCGCCGTGCCGATGCGCCTCGCCGCCGCCGGCTCGATCGTCCTCGGCCTGTTCTCCCTGGCGCTGCCGCATACGCCGCCGCAGAAGCTGGGGCATCGGCCGACGCTCGGCGACGTGCTCGGCCTCGACGCGCTCAAGCTGATGCGCGACCGCTCGTTCGCCGTGTTCGTGCTCGGCTCGTTCCTGGTCTGCATCCCGCTGCAGTTCTACTACGCGTTCACCAACCCGTTCCTCAACGAGATCGGCGTCGTCAACGCCGCCGGCAAGATGACCCTCGGCCAGATGTCGGAGATCGGCTTCATGCTGGTCATGCCGTGGTTCTTCCGCCGTCTCGGCGTGAAGTACATGCTGGTCGTCGGCATGGCGGCGTGGGCGGCGCGCTACGTGCTGTTCGCCTATGGCGACAACGCCGGGCTGGTGTGGATGCTCTACGGCGGCATCCTGCTGCACGGCATCTGCTACGACTTCTTCTTCGTCACCGGCCAGATCTACGTCGATACCAAGGCCCCCGCCGACCTGCGGGCCGCTGCCCAGGGCTTCATCGCGTTCGTCACCCTGGGCGTCGGCATGTTCATCGGCTCGTGGCTGTCGGGCCTGGTCGTCGATCGCTACAGCAGCAGCGGCGCGGCCGGCGTCGAACACGCCTGGCGGGCGATCTGGATGGTGCCGGCGGCCGGCGCGGCCGCGGTGCTGTTGCTCTTCGCGGTGGCCTTCCGCGAGGAGCGGACCACGGCGCCGGACTGAGTCGATTGGCACTCTTGGAGTAGAGTTCGCGCGAGGAGCCCGCGATGCAGCAGGAAGCGTTCGATGCGATTGTCGTCGGCTCCGGCATTGCCGGCGGCTGGGCCGCCAAGGAGCTGACCGAGCGCGGGCTGCGGGTGCTGCTGCTCGAGCGCGGCAAGATGGTCGAGCACGGCAAGGACTACACGGTGGCCCGCAAGGCGCCGTGGGAGTTCCCGCACCGCGGCGGCCGCACCCGCGAGCTGGTCGAGTCGTATCCGGTGCTGCGCCGCGACTACCCGCTCAACGAGAAGCAGCCCGACTGGTGGGTCAACGAGAGGGAGTCGCCCTACTCCGAGGTGAAGCGGTTCGACTGGTACCGCGGCTACCAGCTGGGCGGCCGCTCGCTCACCTGGGGCCGGCAGAGCTACCGCCACGGCGATCTGGACTTCGAGGCCAACGCAAAGCAGGGCATCGCCGTCGACTGGCCGATCCGCTACGCCGACGTCGCCCCCTGGTACGACCACGTCGAACGCTTCGCCGGCATCAGCGGCTCGGTCGAAGGGCTGGCGCAGCTGCCCGACGGCCAGTTCCAGCCGCCGATGCCGCTCAACGTCGTCGAGCAGACCCTGGCCGGCCGGCTGGCGAAGCAGTTCGAGGGCACGCGGCGGATCATCCCGGGCCGGGTCGCCAACCTGACGCAGCCGCTCGGCAAGCGCGGGCGATGCCAGTTCAGGAACGCCTGCCGATCGGGCTGCCCCTACGGCGCCTACTTCAGCACCCAGTCGTCGACGCTGCCGGCGGCGGTTGCCACCGGCCGGCTCACGCTGAAGGTCCACGCCATCGCCACCGACGTGGTTTACGACAAGGACCGCAAACGCGCGACCGGCGTCCGGGTGATGGACGCGCACACCAAGGAGACGACCGTCTATTCGGCCAAGGTCGTGTTCCTGTGCGCGTCGACGCTCAACTCGACGTGGCTGCTGCTGCGCTCGGCCACCGACGTGTGGCCGGGCGGGCTGGGCAGCAGCTCGGGCGAGCTGGGCCACAACCTGATGGACCACCACTTCCGCTGCGGCGCCAACGGCTTCGTGCACGAGCACGAGGATCGCAACGTCTACGGCGCGCGGCCGACCGGCTTCTACATCCCGCGTTTCCGCAACGTCGGCAGCGACAAGCGCCCGTACCTGCGCGGCTTCGGTTATCAGGGCAGCGCCAACCGCCAGGGCTGGGAGCGCGCGGTGGCCGAGCTGGGCGTCGGCGGCGCCTTCAAGGACGCGATGGCGACGCCCGGACCGTGGCGGGTCGGTGCCACCGCGTTCGGCGAGATGCTGCCCAACCACGTCAATCGCGTCACGCTCGACGCGGCGAAGACCGACGCCTGGGGCCTGCCGGTGTTGGCCATCGACTGCGAGACCGGCAAGAACGAGCGGCTGATGCGCCGCGACATGATGAACGACATGGCCGAGATGCTCGAGGCGGCCGGCGTCAGCGAGGTGCGGGTGTTCGACAACCAGTACTTCCCCGGCATGGGCATTCACGAGATGGGCACCGCGCGCATGGGCCGCGATCCGAAGACGTCGGTGCTCAACGGGCAGAACCAGGTGTGGGACGCGCCGAACGTGTTCGTCACCGACGGCTCGTGCATGACCTCGGCGTCGTGCGTGAACCCGTCGCTCACCTACATGGCCCTCACCGCGCGCGCGTCGGCGTTCGCGGTCGAGGAGCTGAAACGCGGCAATCTGTAGGGAGGCGGACGATGGATCTGATGACGCGACGCGACGCCGTGCAGCGGGTCGCGGCCCTCCTCGGCGGGGTCGCGCTCGTCGGCGGCGACGACCTGGAGGCGTTCTCGTTCGAGCCGCGAGCCCTCGACCAGGCGATGGCCGAGGGGGTCGGCACCTTCACGGCCGCCGACATCGCCCTGCTCGACGAGATCGCCGAGACCATCCTGCCCGAGACGTCGACGCCAGGCGCCAAGGCGGCCAAGACCGGCGCCTTCATGGCGCTGATGGTCACCGACGTCTACACCACGCGCAATCAGCAGGTGTTCCACGACGGGATGACGACGCTCGACGAGGCCTGCCGCGCGGCGACGGGCACGCCGTTCATGCAGGCCACACCGGCGCAGCGCCTGACGCTGCTCGAGGGGCTGGATCGCGAGCAGAAGACGGCGATGGAGGAACGCACGCCGCCGGCCCGAACTCGCTTCCCCGCGGCGCCCGGCGCGCCGTCCGCCGACGTCGACCCGCCGCACTACTTCCGGATGATGAAGGAGCTGGCGCTGCTCGGCTACTTCACCTCCGAGATCGGCTACACGAGGGCGATGCGCTACATCGAGTCGCCGGGCCGCTTCGACGGCAATGCGCCGCACGCGCCGGGCGACCGGTCGTGGGCGCCGCACGCCTGAAGGTCGGCCGCGCCGGCTGGACCGTGCGCAGAGGAGGCAGGCATTCCGTGATCAGCAGACGCCAGTTCGCCCATACCACCTTTGCCGGCGTCGCCTTGCCAGCGCTCACCGGACGCTGGGCCTCGGCCGCGCCGGTGGCCGGTGTCCGGCTGGGCGTGCAGACCTACAGCTTCCGTGAGCTGACCACGCAGGGCACCGCCGAAGCGCTGAACGTCGTCATCCGCTCGATGAAGGCGTGCGGCGTGGACGAGTGCGAGTTGTGGTCGCCGCAGATTGAGTTGTCGCCGATGGCGGCCCAGAGCGCGCCTGCCGCCGATCGGGCCAAGGCCCGGGAGGCGCTGCGGGCGTGGCGCCTGGCCACCGCGCCGTCGTTCTACGAGGGCGTGCGCCGGCGCTTCGCCGATGCCGGCATGACCGTCTACGCCTACAATCTGAGCTTCAACGACAGCTTCACCGACGCCGAGATCGACCACGGCTTCACCGCCGCCAAAGCGCTGGGCGCCGAAGTCATCACCGCCTCGACGACGCAGCCGGTGGCGAAGCGGCTGGTGCCCTTCGCGGCGAAGCACAAGATGCCGGTGGCGATGCACAACCACTCGAACCTCACCGACCCGAACGAGTTCGCGACGCCGAAGAGCTTCATCACCGCCCTCGACATGTCGCCGTTCTTCCGCGTCAACCTCGACATCGGCCACTTCACCGCCGCCGACTTCGATGCGCTGGCGTTCCTCGAGGCGCATCACGACAAGATCACCAACCTGCACCTGAAGGACCGCAAGAAGAGCCAGGGCGACAACGTGCCGTGGGGCACGGGCGACACGCCGATCCGGCCGGTGCTCGCGTGGCTCAAGGCGAAGAAGTCGCCGGTGCGCGCCTACGTCGAGTACGAGTATCCGGGGACGAAGGGCGCGGTCGCCGAGGTGACGTCGTGCGTGGAGTACGCGAAGCGGGCTCTCACCTCGTGACAGGCCGCCTCGGGATGGGCCTGGTCGGCCCCGGCTTCGTCGGCGCGCATCACATCGACGCGGTGCGCCGGCTCGGCCACGTGGACGTGGTGGCCGTGGCCGCCAGCAGCGATGCCTCGGCCGCCGCGAAGGCCGCGGCGCTCGGCGTGCCGAAGGCCTACGGCAACTTCGCGGCGCTGGCGGCCGACCCCGACGTGCACGTCGTGCACGTGACGACGCCCAACGCCTTGCACGGCGCGGTGATCGACGCGGCGCTGGCGCACGGCAAGCACGTCGTCTGCGACAAGCCGCTGGCGACGACGCCCGCCGAGGCGCGCCGGCTGCGCGACGCGGCGGTGCGGGCCGGGGTGATCCACGCGGTCACGTTCAACTACCGCGGCAACCCGCTCGTGCAGCAGGCGCGGGCGATGGTCGCCGCCGGCGAGATCGGCCCGGTGCACCTCGTCCACGGCGCCTACCTCCAGGACTGGCTGCTCGAAGACACCGACTACTCGTGGCGCCTCGATCCATCGCAGGGCCAGAGTTCGGCGACGGCCGACATCGGCTCGCACTGGTGCGATCTGGCGCAGCACGTCAGCGGACAGCGCATCACGGCGGTGCTGGCGCATCTGTCCACGGTGGTGCCGACCCGCGTGAAGCCGGCGGCGGCGGGCCAGGCGTTCGCGAGCGGGTCCGGCAGCGGCACGAGGGTGGACGTCGCCGTGGAAGATCTCGGCACCGTGCTGCTGCGCTTCGCCGGCGGCGCCACCGGCGTCGTCACGGTGGGCCAGGTGTGCGCCGGGCACAAGAACGACTGTTGGCTGGAGCTGTGCGGCCGGCAGGGCTCGCTGCGCTGGGCGCAGGAGCGACAGAACGAGCTGTGGATCGGCGCCCGTCACGACGCCAATCGCGTGCTGGCGAAGGATCCGGCCCTCGCCGCGCCCGACGCCCGGCGCTACATGCGGCTGCCTGGCGGCCACCAGGAGGGGTGGGCCGATGCGTTCGCCAATGTGATGCGCGAGATTTACGCCGCCATCGCCGACCCCGACCGCGCTGCGGCGACGCCGGCGCTGGCCACCTTCGACGACGGCGTCGTCTCGGCGTGCCTGGTGGACGCGGTGCTGCGCAGCCACGCCGGCGGCGGCGTGTGGACCGCGGTCGAGCCGGCCTGAGCGACCTCCCTCGTCCGGGGGATACGGATCGACGCCATCCCGCCGATGATGGGACGATCGTCCGTGCGGCGGTCGCCTCATGCCCGACGACGCCCCGCCCACCCTCGACACGCCCGGTCCGCCCGCGCCCGAGGCGATGTTCCCCTGTCTGAGCGACGCGCAGATCGCCCGCCTCGCCGCGCACGGCCGCCGTGTCGAGGTCGAAGCCGGCGATCGCCTCGCGGTTGCCGGTGAAGCCGCGACCCGCTTGCTGGTCGTGTTGGACGGACGCCTGGCGATCGTGCGGCCGGCGCCGGGGGGCGACGTGACCGTCGGCGTCGTCGGCCGCGGCGGGTTCACCGGCGAGGTCTCGATGCTCGCCGGCCGCCCGTCGCTGGTGGATCTGCGGGTCGTGGAGGGCGGCGTCGTGCTCGAGCTGTCGCGCGACGCGCTGCTCGGCGTCGTCCAGACCGACAGCGAGGTGAGCGACATCGTGATGCGGGCGTTCCTGCTGCGCCGCGCCGCGCTGGTCGCGCATCACCTCGGCGACCTGGTGCTGGTCGGCTCGCGCCACGACCCGGCGTCGCTGGCCTTGCGCGAGTTCCTCGAGCACAACTGCCACCCGCACACCTTTCTCGACGTCGAGCGCGACGCCGGCGTCGGCCTGCTCCTCGATGGCTGCCAGGTCGGCGATGACGCGTTCCCCGTGGTGGTCTGCCACGGCCATGTCGTGCTGCGGCGGCCGACGCCGGCCCAACTGGCGGCGCGCCTCGGCTTCAACGCCGCCATCGACGAATCGGCAGTGCGCGATCTAGTCGTCGTCGGCGCCGGGCCGGCCGGCCTGGCAGCGGCGGTCTACGCCGCCTCCGAAGGCCTCGACGTGCTCGTCGTCGAAGGCCACGCGCCCGGCGGGCAGGCCGGCACCAGCTCGAAGATCGAGAACTACCTCGGTTTCCCGACCGGCATCTCCGGCCACGAACTAGCCGCCGCTGGTTACGCCCAGGCGCAGAAGTTCGGCGCCGAGATCCTCGTCGCCGTCCGCGTCGTCGGCCTCGACTGTGCGCGCCGGCCCTACACCCTGCACCTCGACGACGGCAGCGCCGTGCGCACGCGTGCGGTGGTGGTCGCCTCCGGTGCGTCGTATCGCCGCCTCGACGTGCCCTCGCTGCCGGCGTTCGAGGGCCGCGGCGTCTACTACGCCGCCACCGCGCTCGAAGCGCCGCTGTGCCACGGCGAAGAGGTGGCGGTGGTCGGCGGCGGCAACTCGGCCGGCCAGGCGGCGGCGTTCCTGGCCCGCAGTGCGCGCCGGGTGCACGTGGTGGTGCGCGGCCCGTCGCTCGAGGCGACGATGTCGCGCTACCTGATCCGCCGCCTCGCCGACGACCCCGCGGTGGAGCTGCACGCCGGCTGCGCCGTGGTCGGGCTCGACGGCCGGACGCACCTCGAACGGGTTGCCTGGCGCGATGCCTCGGGCGCCGATGGGTGGCGCGGCATCCGCCACGTGTTCTCGATGATCGGCGCTACGCCGCGCAGCGAATGGCTGCCCGATGCGGTGGCCCGCGACCCGCGCGGCTTCGTCAAGACCGGCGTCGATCTCACCGCCGACGACCTGGCCGCGGCCGGCTGGCCGGCGCGCCGGGCCCCCTATCCGCTCGAGACCAGCGTGCCCGGCGTGTTCGCCGCCGGCGACGTCCGCAGCGGCAGCGCCAAGCGCGTCACCGCCGGTGTCGGCGAGGGCTCGACGGCGGTGCTGTTCGTCCACCAGGCCCTCGCCCAGTAGCCGCAAGGAGCGCCATGGCTCGTCCCGCCTGTGCCCACATCGATGCCCTCACCACGGTGACGCCGCCGGCGCGGCGCGCCTGCGTGGACTGCGAGGCGGTCGGCGATCGCTGGGTGCACCTGCGCACCTGTCAGAGCTGCGGCGTCACGCGCTGCTGCGATTCGTCGCCCAACCGCCACGCCACCAAGCACGCCACGGCCAGCGGCCACCCGGTGATTGCCTCGGCCGAGCCGGGCGAGCGCTGGCTCTACTGCTACCCCGACGACGCGTTCGTCGAATACTGACGTGCCGAACGCCGGCCGGCACCGGCCCCCTTGCGACGCCCGCGGCACCGCCGCGCGGCCCGGCCACGGCGTGTCACGATGAAACGATGATTTCACTCTGAAACGTCGGTCGGCCGGCGGAGACGTGATTGGCGGCGGATCGGAACGGCCGCGATCTTGCCCTTCCTGTCGGCATGATCCCGAATGCGCTCGCGTTCACCGCGCCGGAGCGACGTCCCGCGCCCCGGCGGCCTCCACCCGCACTCCCGGCTCCGGCGTCCGGCCGGCTGGTGCTGTTCGCCACCGACCTCATCGCGCCGCCACCGGCGGCCGTGGCGATGCTGCGCCAGTTGTCGCGCAGCGGCCCACTGGTCGTCGACGTCCTGCACGTGGCGCCCTCGGCGGGCGCCGCGGCCGCGGCCGAACCGGCGCTTCGTGAGGTGCTCGCCGACCTCCACGACGTCCCGGTGCGGCGCCGGATCGTGGTGGACGCCGACGTGCCCGCGGCCATCCGCCGCGCCGGCGATCCCAGCCGCTATCACCTGGTGATGGCGCCAGCGGCGCCGGCCACGCCGTTGTGGCGACGGTCGCGGCGCGCCGCGATCGTCGGCGCCGGTGAGGTGCCGGTGTGGACCAGCGGCGACACCGCGTCAGGCGGACGCGCGACCGCGATCAGGCGGGTGGCCTGCGAGGTGACACTCGAACCCCGCGGTGATCGCCACCTGCCCTTCGCGCGGCAGCTGGCGGCGCGGCTCGGCGCGCGCCTCGTCGTGGTGCACGTCGTCCCGCCGATCGACGACGCGACGATCGCCGACGGCCCGGCCGCCACGCGACCGCTCCATCCCGACGTGGCCCGCGGTCAACTGCTGGCGCTGCTGGGCGACTCGCCGGTCGAGATCGCCATCGGCACCGGCCCCCGTGCCGGCACGTTGCGCCGCCTGCTCGAGACGACGCGTGCCGACCTGCTGTGCGCGCCGGCGGGCGATGCCGCCGGGCCGTGGCGGCTGGCGGCGCACCTGCGGCGGGCGCCATGTCCAGTCGTCTGCGCCGGGCCGCACGCCCACCGCGCGTGGACCGACCGCTACGTCTTCGGCACCAGCTTGAGGATGCGGCCCTTGGCGCTGTCGGTCAGCACGTAGACGGCGCCGTCGGGCCCCTGGCGCACGTCGCGGATGCGTTCGCGCTGCGGCTGCAGGTCCTGCAGCAGCCGTTCCTCGCCCACCACGCGATCGCCCTTCAGCGACAGGCGCACCAGGTTGGTGCTGCCCAGGCCGCCGATGAACAGCGAGTTCTGCCACGCGGGAAACGCCGTGCCGGTGTAGAAGAGCATGCCGCTCGGCGCGATCACCGGATCCCAGTAGTAGACGGGCTGCTGCATGCCCTCCTGCTGCTGGAGGCCGCCGGTGATCGGCCCGCCCTGGTACTCGATGCCGTAGGCGATCGTCGGCCAGCCGTAGTCCTGGCCCTTGCGCGCCACGTTCAGCTCGTCGCCGCCGCGCGTGCCGTGCTCCACTTCCCATAGCTCGCCGGTGGCCGGGTGCAGCGCCGCCGACTGGATGTTGCGGTGGCCGAGTGACCAGATCTCCGGCCGCACGCCGTCCTTGCCGACGAACGGGTTGTCCTTCGGGATGGTGCCGTCGGCGTTGAGGCGGACGATCTTGCCGAGCAGGCCGTCGAGCCGCTGCGCCTGCATGCGGCCCGGGGTGATCGACCGATCGCCGAGCGTGATGAACAGCGTGCCGTCGCGGCCCCACACCAGCCGGCCGCCGAAGTGGAGGTTCGACTGCAGCGACGGCGCCTGGTGGAAGATCACCTGCACGCTCTCCACCGTGGGCGTCGCGCCGTCCACGAACCGGCCGCGGGCCACCGCGGTGTTGTTCGCGCCCTGGCCGGGTTCGGCGTAGCTCCAGTAGATCAACCGGTTCTTCGCATAGGCCGGGTCGAGGGCGACGTCGAGCAGGCCGCCCTGGCCGCGGGCGTCCACCGGCGGCAGGCCGCTCACCGGCGCCGACAGCGTCTTGCCGTCGGCGCTCACCACGCGCAGCCGCCCCGGCCGCTCCGTGACGAGCATCTTGCCGTCGGGCAGGAACGTCAGGCCCCAGGGATTGGACAAACCCTCGGTCACGGTGACGACGTCGAAGGCGACGCCGAGCTTCTGCTCCGGCGCGCGCGTCTGGCCGGCGAAGGCCGGCTTCTGACCCTGGCCGTTGGGCGGCCGCTGGTTGATGCCGTCCTCGGGTCCGCCGCCGGGCACCACGAACTGGCGCGGGGCCGGCGCCTGACCACCTGGCGCGGGGGCGGGCTGCTGGGCGCCGATCGAGAAGGTTGCGGCCGCGAGGGCCGCCGAAACCGCCAGCGTGTGTCTGCGCATCATGCGTCCATTGTCTCCATCCGTGCGTCGGTGGCTACCACTCACGCCCATGGTGCCATGGCGGCGTGACCGACTGGTGTCAGGCGCGGCCGATCTCGCCTGCCCGCTGCAGCGCCGCGCGCAGGAAGATCGGACCGACCAGAACGTGCACGCCGGTGAGCGCGACGATCAGCGTCTGCACCACTGGGCCCCACGACGGGAACTCCGCGGCGACCAGCGCCGCCAGCCCGAGGGTCACCCCAGCCTGCGACACCAGCCCCATCCATGCGTGCCTGGCCGGAGTGGCCTGCAGACCGACGCTCTGCGTGGCCAGGTACGCCAACCCGCGGATCAGGCCGAGCCGCAGGGTGGCGAGGCCGAGGGCCACCGGTCCGACCAGCGCCAGCACGTCGAGCCGCAACGACGCGCCGGCCGCGGCGAAGAATGCCACCAGCACCGGCAGCGCCCCGCGTTCGATGGCGACCTTCAGTGCCTCGCCCTCCGGCGGCGCGATGTTCTCGACGACCAGACCGGCCGCGAGCGCGGCGAGGATGAGTTCGAAGTGCGCCAGCGGCGCCACCACGGCCAGCAGCGCGCAGACGGCGAGCAGCGCCAGCGTCACCTCGCGACCGACCACGCGCAGGTAGACGGCGAAGCCGGCGCCCACCAGGCCACCGAACGCCAGCGAGCCCAGGATCTCCCACGACAGCTGGACCCCGACGCCGACCCCGGCAGCGGCCGCCCCGGTCGCCGCCCAGCGGCCGAACTGCAGGGCCAGCGCGAAGATCAGGATGAGCAGCAGATCGGTGAGGATCACGACCGCCATCACCAGCTCGGTGACGGGGCCGCGGGCCCGCGCTTCGGCGATCACGGCGATCGTCACCGTCGGTGAGAAGCTGATGACCAGCGCCGCGGTGAGGAGCGCGGCGGCGAGCCGCTCCGCCCCGGCGGCGGTCTCACCGAGCGGCAGCAACGGCCACAGCAGCCACAGCAGCAGGGTCAGTGCCGCCAGGGCGCCGAGCATCACGGTGCCGCCGATCATCAGCACGGCGCGCCACTGCGCCCTGAGCGCCGTGAGGTTCAGCTCCAGACCGGCGACCAGCGCGATCAGCGCCAGAGCGAAGCCGTTGACCACCTGGAGATCGCGGGCCATCGGCGCGGTGATGAGGTTGAGCAGGTAGGGCCCGCAGACCAAGCCGAACACCAGGTAGCCGCTGAGTCGCGGCAGCTTCACGGCGCCGGCCACGCCGCCGAGCAGGTAGGCGGCGATCAGCGCGAAGCCCAGCGGCAGCGTGACGAGCGAGGTGGCCACCGGCGGGCCGACGCGCTGCACGCCGGCCATCGCGGCGAGGATGAGAGCGATGGCGACGACCCGGCCGATCATGGCGGCGCCTCGGGCCCGGTCGTCTCGTCGCTCACTGGCAGGAAGGCTGCGAGCACCTCGGAGGCGACGGTGGCGAGGGTGACCGTCGAGACGATCCAGCCGCGGCTGTCGCCGAGCAGCAGCGTCGCGTTGACGGCCAGCGCGATGCCCATCACGCCCGGCGGCAGCAGCACCGCGGCGAGCAGCGCCGGGGGCAGGCCGGCGCGGCGCGCGACCACCAGACTGGCCAGAAGCTTGGCCGCCAGGCGCGCCACCAAGGCGCCGGCGGCGAGCCAGAGTACCGCCGGGGTCCACGTCACCTGGGCGCCGGCCATCACCAGCAGCAGCGCCACCAGCGGATGCTGCAAGGTACGCAAGTCGCGGGCGGTGATGCGATCGGCGGCCCCCGGCGTTCGCACCCAGACGATCGCCGCCACCGCGCCGCTCAGGAGGGGTGACGTGCCCAGGTAGGCGCCGACTCCGGCCAGCAACAGCACGGCGCCGGCCACGAACAGACCGCGCTCGGACTCGTCGGCCTGCTCGAAGAGCAGGCAGCCGGCCGCGCCGATCGCCGCGCCAGCCACGACCGTCGCGGCGACCCGCAGCGCCGCCGCATCGGCGGCGAGGACCGCGACCACGACGGCGCCACCGACCATCAGCGGCACGTCGTCGAAGTGGGCCAGCTGCGACGCCCGGCGAAGCGCCAAGCTGTCGCCGCTGCCGGGTTGAACCGCCGCGGACACCGACAGACACAGGCCAATGAGCAGCGCGGTCCACGTGCCGACACCGGGCAGCGGCGGCGGCGACGCACCGACGAGCGCGGACAGCGCGCCGGCCAGGGCCGCGGCCGTGATGACAGCGAGCGCCGAGCTGCCGCGCAGATCGGCCGTCACCGTGCCGGCCGGGCGGTACCCGGCCAGACCGAGACCGACGAAGACGCCAATCACCGCGAGCGCCACCCATCCCACGGCGTGGGCGTGGGCGAGCACGGACGGCGAGAGCACGCCGATGCCGTGGGGGCCGAGCGCCATCCCGGTGCCGACGAAGAGCGCCGTCGGCACCGCGGTGGCCCTGACCCCGAGCGCCGGACGGCGCCTGGGGATCCACCGCCGCTCGTGCCGATCGTCAGGCGGGTCGAGCAGGTCGGGCCCGATCTCCGGCCAGTCAGCGGGCCGCATCGGCAACCGGTGACGGCGATACGACCACGGCGAGCGTCCGACCCTCGCGCCGGACCAAGAGCAGCGTGCTCCGACCGGCGCGCTCGTCGACGGCGAGACGCTCGCGCAGGCGTGCGGGCGACGGGAGGGCGAGGGGGCCGGCACGCACGACGACATCGCCAAGGCGAAGTCCGGCGATGACCGGCGTGGCTCCAGCGACGATGCGCGTGCCGCCGCCGCGCTCGGCGACCAGCGCCGTCCCCTCGGGAGCGGCGGCGGGCCCGACCGCCACGACCGCCGTCGTCTCCACGCCGTTGCGCACGACCGTCACCGGCACCGGCGTGGGGTCGCGCCATGACGCGAGTCGAATGAGCAGATCGTCGGGGTCGGCGATGGGTTGCCCGGCGAGGGCGGTGATGACGTCGCCGGGCTCGACCGTCGAGCCGCGCTCGCCGGACTCCACCGCGGTCACAATGACACCGCGCGCCACCGGCAGCACCTCGGCGATCGCCGGCGTCACCGCCTGCACCGTGAGTCCGGGGTCGGCGAGTGGACCGGCGGATCCGGCGGTGGCGAG
>CAYUAX010000004.1:84456-92692 GCA_964442845.1 uncultured Bifidobacteriaceae bacterium
TCGGCTGTCACGGCACCGACGAACGCGCCGTCGAGCGTGAACACCAGGGCGCCGTCGGCCACCGGCACGCCGCCGAGCGGCAGGACGTCGCCGGCCCAGCGCGTCGAGGCGACAGGAGCGGCGCGACCGAGGAACACGGGGCGCAGCGTCTCCCCGGTGGGCGACGGCTCGGCCGCCACGACGTAGGTCGGCAAGGGCAGGGCGGCCAGCGGCCGGACGGTGAGCAGCCGCGATTCGACCGAGGCGACCGCGAACGTGGCCAGGCCGCGCACGGCGTCGGTCGCCCGGATCGCGGCGGCGCCGCCGCCGCTCGGCGCGGACGCGGTGACGGTGGCGGTGCCGGCGTCGCCAGGTTGCCCGGGCCCGATCAGTCCCACGGCGGACGACGCGTCGATGCGGACGGCGACCACTGGGCGGCGGCCGGCGGGCGGCCCCTCCAGCGTGTCGGCGAGCGTTCGCGGCGCCGTGGCCGCGCCGGTCGTGATGGTCAACCCGACCAGGTGTCCCCGGATCAGCGGCTCGGCGCGATCCATGTCGGCGGCCAGCGCCTCGTAGGACGCCCGCGCGGCCAGCTGCTGGAACGGGGGCGGAGCGGCATCGATCGCCGGCGCGTCGGGAAAGCGCAGCCGCGCCAGGAGGATCAGGACCAGGGCGCAGATCAGGACCGTGATCAGCAGCAGCCGCGACTCGCGCCGGACGCGCGAGTCCGCAGGCGTGAGGGGGACCGGCATCTGCGCATGGTAGTCGGCGGCGGCGGATTCGGGCTGGCCGATCGGAGGTGGTCGGGGTTGATCCGGCGGAGGTGGCCCACTAGCATGCGGGCTCGGATGCAGCCGGGCTCCCGATTCGGGCAGTATCGCGTCCTGTCCATCCTCGGCCAGGGCGGCATGGGCGTGGTGTTCAAGGCCCACGACTCACGGCTCGGCCGCGACGTGGCGTTGAAGTCGCTGCCGACCGCGCTGGCCGGCGATCCGCAGCGCGTCGCCCGGCTCACCCGCGAGGCCAGCAGCCTGGCGGCGCTGAACCACCCGCACATCGCGACGATCCACGGCCTCGAGGAGTACGACGGCGTGCACTGCCTCGTCCTCGAACTGGTCGAGGGCGAGACGCTGGAGCAGCGGATCGGCCGCGGGCCGGTGGCGCTGCGCGAGGCGCTCGACCTGGCCCGGCAGATGGCCGATGCGCTCGCCGCCGCGCACGCCAAGGGGCTGGTGCACCGCGACCTGAAGCCGGCCAACGTCAAGGTGACGCCCGAGGGCCGCGTGAAGGTGCTCGACTTCGGGCTGGCCAAGAACGTCGAGCCGGCGGCCGGGGACGGCGACACCGTGACGCTCGACCCGACCCAGGCGGGCACGGTGATGGGCACGCCGGCGTACATGAGCCCGGAGCAGGCGCGCGGCGAGGCGGCGTCGGCGCAAGCCGATATCTGGGCGTTCGGCGTCGTCCTCTACGAGATGCTGACCGGCGTCTCGCCGTTCCGGCGCCCGAGCACCGCGGAGACGCTGGCGAGCGTGCTCGGCGACGAGCCCGACGAGCGGGTGCTGCCGCCCGGGGTGCCGGCGGCCGTACGGCGGGTGATTCGCCGCTGCCTGGCCAAGGATCGCCGCCAGCGCTGGCGCGACATGGACGACGTGCGGCTCGCGCTCGACGACGCGATGGACGAGACCACGTCGCCGTCCGCGGCGGCGACACTCCCAGTGCGGCGCCGCGCGCTCGGCTTGGCGGCCGTGGCCATCGCCGCGGTCGCCGGTGCCGCGGCGACGTGGATCGTCACCCGGCCGCGGCCGACGCCGGTGGCGAGACCGGCGCGCCTGACGATGCAGTTTCAGGCCCGGCCGGCGATCCGGCCGTTCGGCCACCTGCACCTCGCCGTCAGCGCCGACGGCGCGCAGGTGGCCTTCAACTCGGCGCAGCGTGTGTGGATACGGCGGATGGACGAGGCCGACGCCCGCCAGCTCGACGACGAGGATGAGGCCACGGATCCATCCTTCTCGCCCGACGGCAAATGGCTCGGCGTGTTCAGTGCCAACGGGCTGGCCAGGATTCCGCTCGAGGGCGGGCCGCGCGTCCCGATCGCGCCGACCTCGGCCAGACCGCGCGGCGCGGTGTGGCTCGCCGACGACTCGATCGTCTTCGCCACCACCGAAGGCCTCTTCAGTGTCGCGGCTACTGGCGGCACGCCGCGCCTGCTGCTGAAGCCCGACCCCGGCCAGGACGAGCTGCATTTCGCCTGGCCGCAGCCGCTGCCGGGCGGGAAGGCCGTGCTGTTCACGATCGTGCCGGCGAGCAAGGACGGGGCCCTGAAGACCGGCCGGCTGGACCTGGCCACGCTCGACCACGCCGTGGTGCTGCCCTCGGCCAGCGGCGCGCGCTACGTCGCCACCGGCCATCTGGTGTACGCCTCGGGCTCGACCTTGCACGCGATCGCATTCGATCCGGCGACCGCGACGACGCGCGGGGAACCGCGGGCGCTTCCCGAGATCCCGGTGGCTACCGCGGCGGACAACGGCGCCGCGAACTTCGTGGTCACCGACAGCGGCACGCTGGTGGCCTCACCGCCTCGGCCGAGCGGTGCCGAAAGCTACCTGGCGTGGCTCGACCGCGACGGCCGGGAAGAGCGACTGCCGCTGGAGGCGCGGGCCTACGGCTATCCGCGCGTCTCGCCCGACGGGACGCGCCTGGCGGTCGAGCTCAACCGCGATGGCCGGCGTGACATCTGGATCGTCGATCTCACGCGGATGACCCAGACGCAGCTCACCGACAGCCCGGGCGAAGACCTGCTGCCGGTGTGGCAGCCCGACGGCCAGCGGGTGTGGTTCGCGTCGAATCGAGGCGGCGACTTCGACATCTACTCGCAGGCCGCCGACGGCGCCTCGGAGGCGCGGCTCGAGTTCTCGGCGCCGGACACCCAGTTCGCGCAGGCGTTCACGCCCGACGGCGCGGCGCTCCTGGTCTACGAGCGCTTTCGTGACATGAAGCTGTTCCGGCCGGATACACCGGGACAGCTCTTCCCTCTGCTGGTGCAGGAACGCTTCGACGAGCGGTTGGCCCAGGTGTCGAGGGATGGGCGCTGGATCGCCTTCGAGTCGGACGAGTCGGGCAGCCAGATCGAGATCATGCTGCGGCCGTTCCCCGACGTCGCCCGCCGGCGTGAGAAGGTGTCGGTGAACGGCGGCCGCTATCCGCTGTGGGCGCCCTCGGGGACCGAGCTGTACTACCTCGATCTGGAAGGCGCGATGCTGGCCGTGCCGATCACGACGGCGCCAGAGTTGCGCCTGGGTACGCCGCAGCGGCTGTTCGACTACCGTCGGCCGCCCGAGGGTCGGTCCGGTCGGCTGTTCGACGTGTCGCCCAAGGACGGGCGTTTCATCGTGACCCGTCCGGCCACCAGCCTCGACGCGCGCACCACGACCGACCTGACGGTGGTGCTCAACTGGCTCGAGGTCCTGCGATAGCGGTGGAGCTGGTGGTGGGAGGGGAATGGGGCGGGAAGAACGGGAGCGCCGCGACAGCGGCGCTCCCTGAGGTGTGCGTCAGCGGCAGACGACGTCGCCGCGGTCGACCTGCCGGCCGATCAGCGCGCCGGCACCGGCGCCGATGATCGACCCGAGCGTCTTCGAGCCGCCGGGGGCGATGATGCTGCCCAGCACGCCGCCGGCCACGCCGCCGACGATGAGGCCGGTGGTGCCGTCGTCACGACGGCAGTAGTAGCGGTTGTCCGAGCCGCGGTAGATGCGGTCGTTGCGGCCCAGCCGGCGCGCCTGGTAGCGGCGGTTGTCCTGCCGGTAGTAGCGCGAGGCGTCCCAGTAGCCGCGCTCGTAGCCGCGGTCGTAGGCGCGATCCTCACGGCGGTCGTCGCGGCGGTCGCGCCGGTTGTCGCGGCGGTCGTCCCGACGGTCGTCGCGGTCGTAATACCGATCGCGACGCTGCTCGCCCATCGCCAGGGCCGGTGTGTAGGGGATGCCCACCATGCCCGCCACCAGGAGTGCGCTCACCGCCTTGTGGAATCTGCTCATGACGACCCTTCCTGTCCGACGGTCGTGATTGACCTGCCCGCCCAGGCAGCAATGGACGTGCCAGCGCGTACTCGGCCGGAATCTCGGGCGAAGCCGTGGTGACGCCGCCGTGGCTGCGGCGAATCGAGGACGCGAGGGACGGTCCGGAGTTCACCGGGGCCGCAGTGCGGCTCCGCCCGTCAGCGCCTCGATCTGGCCAGGCCGGCGACGAACTCCGCCGGCGTTTCCACCTTCAGGCCGTGACGCAGGGCGGTGAGGAAATGGCGGCGGTTGTCGGTGACGATGCGCGACGCACCGGCCGCGCGCGCCACCTCGGCGATATGCGCGTCGTAGACGCGGCCACCGGCGATTGCGTCCTGCACGAGGGTGGTGAAGAACGGCGGCCGCTCGTCCGCCGGCAGGTCGTGCACCGCGAGGCGGGCCAGCACCTCCTCCTGCAGCAGTCGCAATGCGTCCGCAGGGGACAGTCGGAACTCGGGGGGCAGCCGGGTCGCCACCGAGTAGAACTCCAGACAACAATGCCAGGCCGTCGACGCCGCCGCGATCCGCTGCTCGGCCAGCGCATGCATCACCTGCTGCGCCGGGCCGCTCTGCGGCCCGACGTCGATCAGCCCCGCCAGCAGCACGCTGGTGTCGAGGAACGTGCCGCCGCGACCGCCGGGGGTCAGGGCCACCGGTTGCGTTCCTCCTCCACGAGCGCCGCGATGTCCACCACCGGCCGAGTGTCGGGGCTCGCGGTGGGCCGTGCCACCAGCCGCTTGCCGACGCGCATCAATTGCGGCCCACTGGCGATGCGTTCGAGCCGGACGCCGAACTCGTCGAGGCGCACGTCGAGGATGGTGCCGGGCTGCAGTCCGGCGCGTTCCCTGATCGCCGAGGGGATGACCAGCCGACCTGCCTTGTCTATGGTGGTGCGCATACCATTACATTACCATTGGCAGCGCCTGCCGACGTCACCAGGGGTCCCCCGGCCGGCGGTCGCAGCTGATCGGCGCCGTGAGATCGATGGCCGGCTCGAGGCCACACCGCAGCACCATCAGGCCATCGTCGTCGTCGGGCGTGCGGACGAGCGTGCCGTCCGCCTCGCGGACGAACGACGGGCCCTGCCACCGCTCCCAGCCGAGCCGTTCGTAGAAGCTCCACTCGCCGCTCGACAGCACCCCCAGCCCGAACTCCCGGCGGATGACGTCGCCTAGCGCGGCCATCACGGCCGTGCCAAGGCCGGCACGCTGACGGTCCGGCGCGACGCCCACGGCCTCGACGTAGCCGGCGCGCACGGCGGTGTCGCCGATGCGAATCAGCCGTTCGACCACCGACCCGTGTGCCACCACCTGGCCGTCCGCGCGGATGAGCGCGTGCCACCCGCCGAGGGCATGCGCCCAGTCGTCGTCGCTGAAGTCGTCGAACGCGGCGGCCATCAGCGCCCGGATGGCGGCGAGGTCGGCCCCGGACAGCTCCTCAGTCGTGACGATGGTGACCACCGGGGCCATCGGAACATCCTGTCACGTCGCCGCCTCGGCTTGGCGGCGCGAGGTCGCCAGAGCGGCGCGCTCAGCCGCCGGCGAAGCGGCGTTCGTACTCGGCGTGCAGCCGGGTCCAGCCGTGCTGCTTCGCCTGCTCGCCGGCGATGCGACCGACCGGCGCGCCGTCGAGCCATCGCTCGGCCACGTCGAGGCAGAGGTGCCAGCCGGCGGTGACACGAGCGAGCCAGGCGGGATCGGCAAGGGTGTTGAAGAGCGTGAGCCGGGTGCCCGTCGGGGTGGGCTCGAGCTCCCACCGTACGAGGTCGCCCTCCCACGAGTACTCGAGCAGTCGTGGCGCCTCGGCGCGAACGACGACCGCCGCCGAGGTCTCGGTGCCATCGCCGCCGGCCATCGTAAGCGTGATCGGGCCCGGTTCGGTGAGCGGCCGCGGCGCGTCGAACGGCGCCCACTCGCGCAACTGAGCGGGATCGGTGAGCGCGGCCCAGATCGCCGCCGGCGGATGCGCGAACTCGCGGACGAAGACGAGCGTGGTCCGGCCGTCGTCGTGGCGTACGGTGGCGTCGCCGGGTGCGCCTGGCTGCAACGGCCGGACGCCGGGTGTTGGAGTCATCGAGTGGTCTCCTTCTTCGTGCGCCGCGCCACGGCGGTGCGGTCGAGGTGTCGTTCGAGCGCGGCGAGGCTGCGCTGCCAGCGATCGCGGTACGGCGTCAGCCAGCGATCGATTTCGGCGAACGGCTCCGGACGCAGCTGATAGAGCCGCCACTGGGCCTGCACGCGGCACTCGACCAGGCCGCCCTCGCGCAGCACGCGCAGGTGCTTCGAGATCGTCGGCTGCGGCAAACCGAGCGCCACTTCGAGGTCCTGCACCGAGCGTTCCCGCTCGCGCAGCAGGCCGACGATGGCCAGTCGACTCGGCTCGGCGAGCGCCGCGAACGTAGATTCCATCACAGGCATATACCACATCAGGAATATTCAAAGCACGCAGTTTCTGGCCTTGACAGCAGGAACCGCGTCGTGTGATAAACCGTCTAGTTAATTAACCAACTGGTTTTCTATGGCCGGCATCGACCCCCTCAGCACGACCTTCGCGGCCCTGGCCGATCCGACCCGGCGGGCCATCCTCGCCCGCCTGGCCACCGGCGAGTGCACCGTCACCGAACTGGCCGAGCCGTTCGCGATGAGCCTGCCGGCGGTCTCGAAGCATCTCGGGGTGCTCGAGCGCGCCGGGCTGATCAGCCGCGGCCGCGAGGCGCAGTGGCGGCCGTGCCGGATCGAGGCGGCGCGGCTCAAGGACGTGGCCGACTGGGCCCAGCGGTATCGCGACATCTGGGAAGGGCGGCTCGACCGCCTCGACACCTATCTGCAGGAACTGAAGAAGACATCCAGCCACCAGGAGAGAGCCCATGCCCGTCAGCCGCGGCGCAAATAGCCACACGTTCGAGGTGACCACGCCCTCGGACACCGACATCGTCATGACCCGTCTGTTCGACGCGCCGCGCCACCTGGTGTTCGATGCGCTCACCAAGCCCGAGCACATCCGCCGGTGGTGGGGCATCCTCGACGACGGCTACTCGGTGCCGGTCTGCGAGATGGACGCGCGGCCTGGCGGCAAGTGGCGCTTCGTCGGCGCCGGGCCGAAGGGCCAGTCGCCCGATTTCTACGGCGAGATCCGCGAGATCGTGCCGGCCGAGAAGATCGTCTACACCGAGATTTTCGCGCCGTTCCCCGACGTGGTGTCGGTGGTGACCGCGACGCTCACCGAGGAACGCGGCAAGACCAAGCTCACCGTGAGCTGCTCCTATCCGAGCAAGGACGTGCGCGACATGGTCATCTCCACCGGCATGGAGCACGGGGCGGCGATCAGCTACGACCGGCTCGACGACGTGGCGCGCGAACTGGCCGCCCAGGCATCGTAGGGCCGATCCTTCGTAGGGCGGAGCTTCAGCTCTGCCGCTCGGCCTCTGTCCGTGACGAGAGCACGACCGCGTCCGCATCCGTTCGGTCTAGACTCGTGCGACTCGGGTTGCACCACCAGACCGTCTACCTGCGAGCACCGACCATGCTCAACGAGGAACGTCGCGCGGCAAAGGCACGATACGCAGCGCTGGTCGCTGCAACAACCGCCGCGATCAATTCTGCAGATCCGTTGGACTGTTGTCACTGGGAGCTCCGCGAGACGAGTACGCACTGGAGGTCGGCGCAATCGTCCCGCGACTCACTACCGTCACTGGGCCGTCCGACGTTCAGCGGGTGCTTCACGAAGAGTTCCTGCGGTGGTTTGGCCATAGCGCTGGGCCGGTCGGACGTTACGCTCACCTTGCCGACGCGGTCTGGACAGCAGTCCTCACGTTTCGAACTGCCAGAGGATCTGGTAAGCCCCGCGAGGCCCCATCCAGTTCCACCCACACGAACGTCGACACACTGAATCAACAGGTCCTACGTCAAGCCATCGACGACTGGAATCGAGGTGACCTGGCGCAGTACCTGCGGCTCTACGCCGACGACTTGGTCATCCACGGCTACGCTGGCCTCGAACCTGGCCTGGCGAACGTTCGGCGCTTCTACGAGTCGTGGTGGGTGGCCTTCCCCGGCTCGCAGCTCATGCTCGACGACCTGATAGCGGCCGGCGACAAGGTCGCCTGCCGTGTCCGGATCGAGGGAACACACGACGGGCCATTCCAGGCGATTCCGGCCTCCGGTCGACCGGTGTCGGTGGTCGCCTTCACCATCCTGCGG
>CAYUAX010000005.1:0-13610 GCA_964442845.1 uncultured Bifidobacteriaceae bacterium
AACTCGAACTTGTTGCCGGTGAACGCGAACGGCGAGGTGCGGTTGCGGTCGCCGGCGTCGCGCGGCAGCTTCGGCAGCGACGACACGCCGATGTCGAGCAGGCCGCCGGCCTTGGTCGACTTGGCGCCGCCCTTCTCCACCTGCTCGAAGATGTCGGTCAGCATGTCGCCGAGGAACACCGACAGGATCGCCGGCGGCGCCTCGTTGGCGCCGAGCCGGTGGTCGTTGCCGGCGGCGGCGATGCTCATGCGCAGCAGCCCCTGGAAGGTGTCGACCGCCCGCAGTACCGCCGCGCAGAAGAACAGGAACTGCATGTTGTCGTGCGGCGTCGCGCCCGGGTTCAACAGGTTGTTGCCCAGGTCGTCGCCCATGCTCCAGTTGACGTGCTTGCCCGAGCCGTTGACGCCGGCGAACGGCTTCTCGTGCGTGAGGCAGGCGAGGCCGTACTTCGGCGCGACGCGCTTGAGCGTCTCCATCGTCATCATCTGGTGGTCGGTGGCGACGTTGGCGCTCTCGAAGATCGGCGCCAGCTCGTACTGCGACGGCGCCACCTCGTTGTGCCGCGTCTTGATCGGCACACCCACCTTGTACAGCTCGGTCTCGACCTCGGCCATGTAGGCGAGCACGCGCTCGGGGATGGCGCCGAAGTACTGATCCTCCAGCTCCTGCCCCTTGGGCGGCCGGGCGCCGAACACCGTCCGGCCGGCGTTGATGAGGTCGGGCCGGTTGAAATAGAAGGTGCGGTCGATCAGGAAATACTCCTGCTCGGGGCCGCACGTGGCGGTGACGCGGCTGGCCTTCACGCCGAAGAGGTTGAGCGCGCGCACCGCCTGCGCCGACAACGCCTCCATCGAGCGGAGCAGCGGCGTCTTCTTGTCGAGCGACTCGCCGGTCCAGCTGACGAACGCCGTCGGGATCACCAGCGTGGCCGAGTTGCCGTTCTGCAGCAGCCACGGCGGGCTGGTGGGATCCCACGCGGTGTAGCCGCGTGCTTCGAAGGTGCTGCGCATGCCGCCCGACGGGAAGCTCGACGCGTCGGGTTCGCCCTTGACCAGTTCTTTGCCCGAGAACTCGGCCATCGAGCCGCCGTCTTCGGTCGGGACGAAGAACGAATCGTGCTTCTCGGCGGTGATGCCGGTCATCGGCTGGAACCAGTGCGTGTAATGCGAGGCGCCGTGCTCCACCGCCCAGTCCTTGAGCGCCGAGGCCACCGCGTCGGCGGTCGACGCCTCGAGCGCCTTGCCCTTGGTCACCGTGTCGCGGAGCGCCTGATAGACGGCCTTCGGCAACCGGGCCTGCTGCACGGAGTCGTTGAAGACGAGCGATCCGAAGATCTCGCCGACATTGGCCGGCTTGGTGACGGCCCGCCCCTCGTGCATCGACCAGTCGCGAATGCGGTCAATGGCTTCTCCCAACGTCACGGCTCCCATAGTTCCTGTGCTCCTTTGAAAGTGTGTGCAGTGCAGAACGGATCGAAGAATGCGCAAATTGTGCATCGAATCGATGTCATCGCGCAATTCGTTTTGTCGTCAAACGTTCGGTCAGCTTCGATCTTCGCATTCCGTGCACAAAATCGCCACCAGTCACAATTTTGACATCGACGACGGTCTGCCCGAGGCGGCGACTACGCTCGAGGCAGGGGGGCCGGCGGGCCGAGGGCGTCGAACGGCCGCCGCCCGGTCCGGTGACCGGCTACGTCGTCGAAGCCGGCCTCGCGGCGGGGCAGGCCACGCTCGGCGGCTTCGCCGTCGGGACGACGCCCGTGCTGGTGGTGAACGGCGTGCCACCCGGTGTGTACGCGGTCCGCGTACGGGCGCTCAGCGCAGCGGGGTCGGGACCGCCGTCGGCGGACGCCGCCGTGGCCGTGCCGTGAGGCTGGTCAGTAGGCCGGGAAGATCCGCTTCTGGCCGCAGTCGGCGGCTGGTGCCGGGAACGAGGCACTGGTGAGCGCCGGGTAGGCCAGCTCGGCCATCAGCGCATACCCGCGGTCGCTCGGATGGAAGCCGTCGGCCGAGAAGCTCGACGGCTCGATGACGCGGGCGTCGCACAGCAGATCGACGACATGGACGTTCGGCGCCACCAGCGCGTTGACGCGCTCGCTCAATCCCACCGCGACGCGCTGCAGGATCGATTTCTCGAAGGTCGTGAAGCGGGCCACGTACGGCATCGCCGCCAGGTTGGGCAGGTTGAGGACGACGACGCGGGCGTTCGGCGCCTTCTGGCGGATGCCGCGGATCATCGAGGCGTAGTCGTCGCCCCAGCGCGCCACCTGCTGGTCGATGAACGCGCGCGGGTCGTCACCCGCCTGCTGCTGCTTCACCGCCTCGGCGATGATGTTGCCGTCGTTGCCGCCGGCGAACACGGTGACCACGGTGTCGGCGGCGCGGACGAACGGGGCCTGGTTGGTGAGCACGTTGTTCGACACGCCGCGGCCGACGCGCCGGCTGAGGTCCTCCATCGCCGGGCTCAGCACCGATCCCGGGACGCCGACGTTCTGATAGGCGACGGCGCCGGACTGCTCGAGGCGGCGCTGGAGGATCTGCACCCACCCGGTGCCGTTGGCGCACGGCGAGAACGGGAAGCACTCCACGCTCGAGCCGTAGCCGGTGGTATCGCTGGCGCCCAGCGCCGTGTAGCTCGTGCCGCCGCCGCTCCCGCCGGGGTTGGGGGAGGGCGAGGTCGGCGAGTCGGAGCCCTTGCTGCAGGCCGCGCCCGTCACGGCGACCGTGACCAGAATCGCGACACGAATCGAGGGGGCAACGCGCATGTGCGAATGGCTGTGCAAGGTTGATGCCTGCGGGCGTGGAGGTGCCGCCGGCCGATTTTTCGGCCACGCCGGCCGCGCCCATTACAATGCGCTGACCGTTTTGGTGCCATGACCGCCACGCCGTCGCGCCCCTGGACCCGGTTTTACGCGCCCGAGACGGCGCAGGACCTGGCGCCCTCGCCGTGGCCGACCGTGGCCGCCCTGGTCCGCGACGCCTCACGCCGCCATGCCGACAAGCGGGCGTTCTCGCTGCTGCTGCCCAACGGCACCACCGGGCACCTGACCTTCGCCGACGTGGACGCGCTGTCGGACGCCTTCGCGGTCTACCTGCGCGAGGTGGCCGGCTTCGCCGCCGGCGATCGGCTGGCCGTGCAGATGCCCAATTGCCTGGCCTACCCGATCGTCACGTTCGGCGCGCTCAAGGCCGGGCTCGTCACCGTCAACACCAACCCGCTCTACACCGCGCCCGAGATGGCGCATCAGTTCGCCGACAGCGGCGCCACCGGCCTGGTCGTCATCGATCTCTTCGCCGACAAGGTCGCCGAGGTGCTGCCCAAGACGGCGATCCGCACGGTGGTGGTCGTCACCATCGCCGACCTGCTGCCGTTCTTGACCCGCACCGTCGTCCGCGCCGTGCAGCGCCACGTCAAGAAGCAGGTGCCGCCGATCACGTTCGCGCACGTCACGTTCGATCGCGCGCTCGCCGACGGAAAGCGCCGCCTGGCCGCCGGCGCGGACCCGCGGCTGTATCTCGACGGCGTCGGCCCCGACCGCATCGCCACGCTGCAGTACACCGGCGGCACCACCGGCGTGAGCAAGGGCGCGGTCCTCACCGAGGGCAACCTCATCGCCAACATCGCGCAGTGCATCGAGGTGTGGAAGCCCGGCGTGCTCGAAGGCCGCGAGACGGTCGTCACGGCGCTGCCGCTGTACCACATCTTCGCGTTCACCGCGAACCTGATGGTCTTCTACGCGTTCGGCGGGCGGAACATCCTGCTGCCCAGTCCGCGGCCGCTCGCCAACTTGAAGCAGGCGCTCACCAGCGAAGGCGCCACCTGGCTCACCGGCGTCAACACGCTGTTCGCAGGCCTGATGCACGAGCCGTGGTTCCAGCAGCACACCGCCTTCACGCTGAAGGGCACGGTGGCCGGCGGCATGGCGCTGGTGCCGGCGGTGGCCGAGCGCTGGGAAGCGATGACCAGGACGCCGATCTATCAAGGCTACGGCCTCACCGAGACATCGCCGGTCGTGTCGCTGGTGCCGTTCCATCGCAACAAGCGCGAGTCGATCGGCGTGCCGGTGCCGGGCACCGACGTGCGCCTGGTGGACGCCGACGGCGCCGACGTCGTGGCCGCCGGGCAGCCCGGCGAGCTGCTGGTACACGGCCCGCAGGTGATGCAGGGCTACTGGCAGCGGCCCGACGAGACCGCCCGGGTGCTGAAGCAGGGCTGGCTCGCCACCGGCGACGTCGCCACCTTCGACGACGACGGCTACCTGTACATCGTCGATCGCAAGAAGGACATGATCCTCGTGAGCGGCTTCAACGTGTATCCGAACGAAGTCGAGGCGGTGCTCGCTGCGCATCCGGGCGTGGCCGAGGTGGCGGTGATCGGCGTGCCCGACGAGACCAGCGGCGAAGCCGTGTGCGCGTTCGTCGTCCGCAAGGATCCGGCCCTCACCGACACCGACCTGCGCGACTACTGCCGCCGGTCGCTGACGCCCTACAAGGTGCCGCGCGTCGTCCACTTCCGCCCCGACCTGCCGAAATCGCCGGTGGGGAAGGTCCTGCGCAAGGACCTGCGCGACCTCGCCGCGCACTGACGCATGGATCCCGTCTGCCACTCGCTCGCCGGCCTCGCGATGGGGCAGGCGGGACTGCGCCGCCGCACGCCGCTGGCGCTGCCCACGCTGGTGCTGGCCGCCAATGCCCCGGATCTCGACGTCGTCGCCATGGTGACGACCGACGTCTGGATGTACTGGCGGCGCGGCTGGACGCACGGCCCGATCGCCATGGCGGTGCTGCCGCTCGTGCTCACCGGCCTGGTCGTCGCCTGGGATCGGCAGGTGCGCCGCCGGCGCCGCCCCGACCTGCCCCCGGTGCGCCCGGGCGCGACGTTCGCGCTGGCGTTGCTCGGCACGCTGTCGCATCCGCTGCTCGACTACATGAACAGCTTCGGCATCCGCCTGCTGATGCCGTTCTCGGATCGCTGGTTCTACGGCGACGCCCTCTACATCGTCGATCCGTGGCTCTACGCCATCCTCGGTCTCGGCGTCGTCGCCGCGTTCCTCGGCTGGCGCCGGTCCGACGGCGGCACGACGGCGGCGCGGATCGCGCTGACCGCGGCGGCGGTCTACGTCGGGGGCATGTTCGTGTCCGGCCTGTGGGCGCGTGAGGCCGTGCGCGCCGGGCTGGCCCGCGCCGGCCAGGGCGACGCGCCGTTCATGGTCACGCCGGTGATCGGCAACCCGCTGCGCCGCGAGGTGATCGTCGACCTGGGCGATCGCTACGAAAAGGGCTTCATCGACTTCCGGCCGGCACCGCGGTTCCGCCCGGCCGGCTACGGCGTCGAGACCCACGCCGCCGACCCGCTGGCCCGCGAGGCGGCGGCCAGCCGCATCGGCCGGCAGTATCTCGCCTGGTCGCGCTTCCCGTTCTTCGTCGTCGAACGGACGCTGACGCCGCCGCGCGTCCAGCTCAACGATGCCCGGTACTCCGGGCCGATGGGCACCGACGGCTGGTCGGGGGCGATCGTGCCGGTACCCGAGGTGCCGACCGGGCCCACGGCGTCTGGCGGCCGGTAGAATGAGGGGCATGCGCCCGGTCCTCGCCGTCGTCGCCCTGGTCGCGGCCATCGCCGCGTCGTCGGTCCGCCTGGACGCGTGGGGCTTCCCGGCCCATCGCCACATCATCGACCGCATGATCGGCCTGCTCCCGGCCGAGCTGCGGCCGCTGTACGAGGCCCGTCGCGCGTTTCTCGTCGAGCGCGTCGTCGATCCCGATCTGTGGCGCAACGTCGGCTGGGCCGACGAGCCGCCGAACCACTTCATCGACCTGGATTTCGAGGCCTACGGCAGCTATCCGTTCGAGGCGCTGCCGCGCGAGTACGACCAGGCCGTGCAGAAGTTCGGCAAGGCGCTGGTGCACGAGCAGGGGCTGCTGCCGTGGCGCACGGCCGAATTCTACGGCCGGCTGCAGCGCGCCTTCGAGGCCCTGAAGCGGCCGGCGCCGTCGCCGTACACGCTCGACGACATCGTGCTCTTCAGCGCCGTGCTGGTGCACTACGTGAGCGACGGCCACGTGCCGCTGCACGCCAACAAGAACTACGACGGCCAGCTCACCGGCCAGCCCGGCGCCCACGCGCGCTTCGAGAGCGAGCTGTTCGAGCGCTTCCAGGGCGAGCTGTCGATCGCCCCGACGGCGCAGCCGCCGGTGACCGATCCGCGCGGCGAGATGTTCCGCATCCTGCTGGCCAGCTTCAAGGACGCCGGCCCGGTCCTGGCCGCCGACAAGGCCGCCGCCGCCGGCCGCGAGTACTACGACGACGGCTTCTTCGCCGCGTTCAAGCGCGACGCGTTCCCGGTGGTCGATCGGCGGGTCGCCGACTCGATTGGCGCCTCCGCGGCGTTCATCACCGGGGCCTGGCAGCAGGCCGGCCGGCCCGTCGTGCCGCTGGAGATCACCCGGCCGCCGCGGCGGGTGCCCAAGCCGGCGACGCCGCCCGGCCGCTGAACGCGGAAACCTCGGCGGCGCGCCGCCCGTCATCCACAGTGTCATGCGTGTGTTCCTGATCCCGATCGGCGTCGACGAGTACGAGCCGTACTTCGAGCCGCCCGAGGAGGACGACGAGGCGGCGGCGGAGGACGCCGGCTGGTTCGGCCGCCTGCGCCACCGGCTGCGCCAGATGCTGCGCGAGGCGGAGGCCGAGCGGCACCGCCGCCACGAATCGGGGGTGCGGCCGCCGGCCGGGCTGATGGCCCGGCTGCAGCGCAAGGTGATGCGCTGGATCGTCGAGCGCGCCGCCGAGCAGCGGCTGTTGTGGCACCTGCGGACCGCCACCGACGTCACCCTCGACGCCCCCGATGACCTGGCCGGCGCGCGGGCGCTGGAGGTGATGAAGCGCGGGCTCAAGCGCGACGCCGACCGCCACCTGCGGTGGTTCGTCGTCCACGCCCTGGGGCTGCTCGTCTCGGTGGCGCTGATTCTCGTCCCTGGTCCGAACGTGGTCGGCTACTTCCTCACGTTCACCACCGTCGGCCACCTGCTGGCGTGGCGCGGCGCCCAGCACGGCCATCGCCGCGTCGTGTGGACCGTCGCGCCGAGCGCGCTGCTCACGGAACTGCGCGCGGTGCTGCCGCTCGACCCGGCGGCGCGGGCGCGGCGGGTCCACGATCTGGCCGATCGGCTCGGCCTGCAGCACCTGGCGACCTTCTTCGAGCGGCTGGCGCTTCCGCCTGCGTGATAGGCTCCTGGAGGTGCAGCTGCGCGAGCTCGCGGAACGACTCGGCGCCGTGCTCGAAGGCGACGGCACGATCGAGGTGACGCGCGTGGCCGGCATCGAGCAGGCCGGGCCCGGCGACGTCACCTTCCTGGCCAACCCGAAATACGCGGCGGCGCTGGCCGCGACCCGCGCCGCGGCGGTGATTCTCGATCCCACGGCGCCGGCCGCGCCGTGCGCGATGCTGCGCATCGCCAACCCGTACCTGGCGTTCGCGCGGGCCGCCCAGGCGTTCGCGCCGCCGCGCACCGTGCCGCCCGGCGTGCATCCCACGGCGGTGGTCGCCCGCGACGCCGTGCTCGCGCCGGGCGTGGCCGTCGGGCCGCTGGTCGTCATCGGCCACCGCGCGCGCATCGGCGCCGGCACCGTGCTGCATCCGCACGTCGTCGTCGGCGACGACGCCGTGCTCGGCGCCGACTGCGTGATCCACGCACGCGTCTCGATCCGCGAGGCCTGCCGGCTCGGCGACCGGGTGGTCGTGCAGGACGGGGCGGTGATCGGCGCCGACGGCTTCGGCTTCGCCCACCACGCCGACGGCACCCACGAGAAGATCCCGCAGACCGGTCCCGTCGTCATCGAGGACGACGTCGAGATCGGCGCCAACACCACCATCGATCGTCCGGCGGTGGGGGAGACGCGCATTCGCGCCGGCGCCAAGATCGACAACCTGGTGCAGATCGCCCACGGCGTCACCGTCGGGCTCAACACGCTGCTGGCCGCGCAGGTCGGTATCGCCGGGAGCACCGCGATCGGCGACAACGTGATCCTGGCCGGCCAGGTCGGCGTCGCCAACCATCTCACCGTCGGCGACGGCGTGAAGGCCACCGCCCAGACCGGCATCAACAACTCGATCGGGGCCGGCATGTTCGTGTCGGGCTTGCCGGCGATCGACAACCGGCAGTGGAACAAGGCGGCGGTGATCTTCGGCAAGCTGCCCGAGTATCGACGCCAGCTCATCGAGCTGGAGCGCCGTCTGGCCGCGCTGGAAGCGGCCGCCCGGACCGATTCGACCCCCGTGCCATAATCGAGCGCATCCCGTCCATGACCTCAGTGACCGCTCACGTCGTCTCTTCCTCGCGGCGCCGGGCGCTCGGGGTGGCCCTTGCCGGCATCGCACTGGCCGCGGCCGTCGCCTGGACGCCGCTCAGCGCCGCCGTCGCGCCGCCGAAGCTGCAGTACCAGCGCTTCACGCTGCCCAACGGGCTCACCGTCGTGCTCCACGAGGACCGCTCGACGCCGATCGCCCACGTGCAGATCTGGTATCACGTCGGCTCGAAGAACGAGCGGGCCGGCCGCACCGGCTTCGCCCATCTCTTCGAGCACATGATGTTCAAGGGCTCGAAGAACGTCGAGGGCGAGCAGCACACCTCGATCGTCTCGTCGGTGGGCGGGCGCGCCAACGCCTACACCAACGAAGACGCGACCGTCTATTGGAACACCGTGCCGTCGCAGTACCTGCCGCTGGTGCTGTGGATGGAGGCGGATCGCCTCGGCTCGCTCAACGTCGACGAGCAGACCTTCGTCAACGAACGCGAAGTGGTCAAGGAAGAGCGGCGGATGCGCATCGACAACCAGCCGTTCGGCAACCTCAACGAACTGCTCTACCAGCACGCCTTCACGACCCATCCCTACAAGAACCCGGTGATCGGCAGCATGGCCGACCTCGACGCCGCGACCATCCAGGACGTGCGCCAGTTCTTCGACACCTATTACATCCCGGCCAACGCCACCGTCGTCATCGCCGGCGATTTCGACGTCGCCGAGACGAGGGACCTGGTCACCCGCTACTTCGGCCGCATCCCCCCGGGCGCCGGCAAGGTGCCGCGCGACATTCCCCAGGAGCCGCGCCCGGTCAAGGAGAAGCGGATCTCGCTGGAAGAGGCGTGGCCGCTGCCGGCGGTGATCGTCGCCCAGCACATCACCTACGACGGCCACCCCGACTCCTATCCGATGCACGTGCTGGCCAAGGTGCTCAGCGACGGCAACAGCTCGCGCATCTACCGCAGCCTGGTCTACGAGAAGCGGCTGGCGGTGGCGGCGTTCGGCGGCGCCAACCTCATCGAGCACCCCAACCTGTTCTTCGCGGTGGCGATCGTCAACCCCGGGCAGTCGCTCGAGGCGGTCGAGAAGGCGCTGGTGGCCGAGCTCGATCTGGCGGCGCAGGGCGGCATCACCGACCGTGAGCTGCAGCGGGCCAAGAACCAGTTCGCCCGCGACTACATCCTCGGCCGCGAGACGGTGCAGCAGAAAGCCGGCGTGCTCGCCCACGCCGAAGTGCTGCACGCCGACATCACCACCGCCGACGGCGAGTTCGCGATCTTCCAGAACATGACGCGGGCCGACGTGCAGCGCGTGGCCAAGACCTACTTCACGCCCGACTCGCGCGTGGTCCTGCACGTGCGGCCGAAGGCGCCGGGGACCCGTCCATGAGCCGCCGCGCCTTCCACGTCCTGCAGTCGTCGCTGCTGGTCGCCATCGTCGTCACCGTCGCCACGGTGGCGCTCAGCGCCGGCCAGCAGCGCGCCGACGCGCTGCGCTGGCCGTCCGAGCGGCCGCCGCGGCCGCTGGCGGCCAAGCCCGTCAAGTTCCCGCCCTACGAGATCCGCACGCTGCCCAACGGCCTGCAGGTGGTGCTGGTCAGCCAGGACGAGCAGCCCGTGGTCAGCGCCCGGATGCTGATTCGCGCCGGCGCCGCCCAGGATCCGAAGGGCAAGGAGGGGCTGGCGATGCTCACCGCCGCGCTCCTCGATCAGGGCACGACGACACGCTCGGCGGCCGAGATCGCCGAGGAGATCGACTTCATGGGCGGGCTGCTCGGCACCGGCGCCGGCACCGACCTGAGCTTCGTCAATACCGTGAGCATGTCGGACGGCCTGGCCGCGGCGCTGGATCTCATGGGCGACGTGGTGCGCCGGCCGGCCTTCGCCGCCGCCGAGATCGACCGCCAGCGCGGCCAGGCGCTGTCGTCGCTCAAGGTGGCCGCCGACGACCCCGACACGGTGGCCAGCCAGGTGATCGACCGCCTGGTGTTCGGCTTCCACCCCTACGGCCTGCCGTCGTCGGGCACCGCGGCGTCGCTGTCGGTGCTCACCCGCGACGACTTCGTGGCGTTCCACAAGGCGTGGTTCGTGCCCAACAACGCCCTGATCGCGATCGTCGGCGCCGTGCCCGCCAACGACGCGTTCGCCCAGGTGCAGCGGGTGTTCGGCGACTGGGCGCGCGGCGAGGTGCCCGGCTTCGCGCCGATGGAGCCGCCGCCGCCGGTGAAGCGTATCGTCGTCATCGACAAGCCCGGCTCGGTGCAGACCGAGATCCGCGCCGGCCATCTGGCGATCCCGCGCAAGCACGCCGACCATCTCGTGATGGATCAGGTGGTGAAGATCCTCGGCGGCGAAGGCGGCAACCGTCTGCAGCAGGTACTGCGTACGCAGAAGAGCCTCACCTACGGCGCCTCGGCCGACCTCGATGCCTACAAGATGGCCGGCGGCGTCATCGCCGAGACCGACACCCGCACCGAGGCGACCGTCGAGGCCCTGCGCACCGTGGTCGACGAGTTCGCCCGCCTGCAGCGTGAACGCGTCTACGAAGGCGAGCTCGAAGGCGCGCAGAACTTCCTGGCCGGCAGCTTCCCGCTGTCGATCGAATCGCCCGATGCGATCGCCACCCGCGTGCTCAACCAGCTGTTCTACGAGCTGCCGCTCGAGGATCTGCCGGCGTATCCCGAGCGCGTCCGATCGGTGACGCCCGACGACGTCCAGCGGGTGGCCAAGGCGTGGCTCAAGCCGGCGCAGCTGTCGGTCGTCCTGGTCGGCGACGCCGATCGCTTCATCGGCGAGCTGGCGGGTGTCGGCTTTCCGACCGTCGAGCGCATCCCGATCGAGGAACTCGACCTGACGGCCGCCGACCTCCGGCGGCGCCGCGCCGGCGCGCAGTAAGCTCTGGCGCCGATGGCAGGCGTGATGCTGTCGTGCGGGGAGCCGTCCGGCGACCTGTACGCGGCCGAGCTGGCCCGCGCGCTGCACGGCCGACGGCCCGACCTCGACGTGTTCGGCTTCGGTGGCCCGCGGTCGGCTGAGGCCGGCGTCCGACTGGTCGGGTCGTACGCCGGGTTGTCGGTCACCGGACTCACCGAGGCGCTGCGCGTGCTGCCGGCGACGTTCCGGATGCTGCGCCGGCTGGTGGACGCTGCCCGCACGAGCCGGCCCGATGCGCTGGTCCTGGTCGACTATCCCGACTTCAACTTCCGGTTGATGGCCGCCGTGGCGCGGTTGGGCGTGCCGATCGTCTACTACGTGACGCCGCAGGTGTGGGCGTGGCGGCCGGCGCGGATGAAGACCCTGCAGAAGCACGTGCGCCTGGCGCTGCCGATCTTCCCGTTCGAGGAGCCGCTCTATCGGACGGCCGGGATCGAGGTGCGTTTCCTCGGCCATCCGCTGGTGGACGCGGTGCCGGCGCCGCCGGCGGATCGCGCCGCCGCCGTCGCGCTGCAGGCGGACCGGCGTCGCGCCCTCGGCCTCGATCCGGCGCGCCCCACGGTGGCGCTGCTGCCCGGCAGCCGGCACAACGAGATCGCCCGGCTGGTGCCGGTGATGGCCGAGGCGCTGCCACGAATCGCGGCGCACGTCACCGGTCTGCAGGCGGTCGTCGCCTGCGCGCCTGGACACGACGACGCCGAGTTCGCGCCGCTCGCCGCCGCCACGCCCGCGGCCCGCCTGGTGCGCGGCCGCGTCGCCGATGTGCTGAGCGCCGCCGACGTGGTCGTCACGGCGTCGGGCACGGCCACCGTCGAGACCGCGCTGCACGAGCGGCCGATGGTGGTGCTCTACAAGCTGTCGCCGATGACCTACCGTCTCGGCAAGCCGCTGGTGACCATCGACACCTACGCGATGGCCAACCTCGTCGCCGGCGAGCGCATCGTGCCCGAGCTGATCCAGGACGCGTGCACGCCCGAGGCCGTGGCCGCGGCGTCCGCCGCGTTCTTCCTCGATCGCGATCTGTGGGAGCGGACGCGGGCGCGGCTGGCCGAGACACGGGCGAAGCTCGGCCCGCCGGGCTCGACCGCCCGGGTCGCCGACGCCGTGCTCGAGCTCATCGACGCCCGTCGCGGCTGACCGCTCGGCGCCGGGCCGGCTGGCCCAGCCGCGAAGGCAGGTAGACTCGACGACATGCGAGTTCGTCTGCTCCTGATCGGCGTCGCCGTCCTGGCGACGTCGTGGCGCCCCGCCGCGCTCACCGTCCTGCCGGCGACCTTCGAGGAACTGGTGCGCGAGTCGCACGCCGTGGTCCACGGCCGCGTCGTCGCCGTCGAGGGCCGCTGGTCGGCCGATCGCCGCACCATCGAATCGCTGGTCACCCTCGAAGCGATCGACCACTTCAAGGGCACGGCCACCGCGACCACGACGTTTCGCGTGCCCGGCGGCGACGCCGGCGGCCGCCGTCTCGTCGTCGTCGGCGCGCCGGCCTTCGCGCCGGGTGACGACGTGGTGGTGTTCCTGCGCGGGCAGGCGCCGGCGCTGCCGACACCGGTGGGGCTGTCGCTCGGGGTCTACCGCGTCGCGCGCGATCCGCGATCGGGCGGGCTCGTGGTCGTCCCGACGCCGATTCGCGCCGCCGAGTCGCCGACGCGGGTCGCGCGCGGGGCCCTCACGCGGACGGTGCAGCCGCTGGCGGCGTTCGGCGCCGAGGTGCGCGCCGTGGCGGAGCAGCCGTGAGCGCGCCGTGGCGGCGAGCGGTGGTGGTGGCGCTGAGCGCGTGGCTGGCGGTGCTGCCGGCCCGCGTCGACGGGTATCTGAAGTTCGGCGTGGAGATCGGCGGCCAGGTCGTGCCGGTGCGCTGGGCGGCCGGGCCGATCCGCTACTTCGTCACCGAGCGCGACATCGCCGGCGTCAGCGCCCAGGGGTTCGCCGACGCGGTCGGCCGCGCCGCGGCCACCTGGGACGCGCTGCCGGAGTTGCCGGTGAGCTTCAGCGCGCAGGGGTTCACCCGCAGCCAGCCGCTCGAGGCCGACGGCCGCTCGACGATCGGCTTCCTCGATCGCCCCGATCAGGAGCGGGTGCTCGGCGCCGCCACGTTCCTGCTCGACGCCGCGACCGGCGCCGTGCTCGAGTCGGACGTCTACTTCAACACCCGCTTCCAGTGGTCGGTGGCCTCCGGCGGCGAGGCCGGACGCGTCGACCTCGAATCGGTCGCGCTCCATGAACTCGGCCACCTGCTGGGGCTCGGCCACTCGGCGATCGGCGAGACCGAAGTGAGCGGCGGCGGCCGCCGCGTGCTGAGCAGCGGCGCCGTGATGTTCCCGATCGCGATGCCCTCGGGGGCGATCGCCGATCGCGTGCTGCAGGCCGACG
>CAYUAX010000005.1:13620-15318 GCA_964442845.1 uncultured Bifidobacteriaceae bacterium
TGCTCGATCTCTACGGCGGGCTGCCCGCCGAGACCGGCAGCCTGCAGGGCCGGGTGACGAAGAGCGGGCAGGGCGTCTACGGCGCGCACGTCGTGGCGGTGAGTCTCGACACCGGCCGACTCGTCGGCGGTTTCACCTTGAGCGCCGATGGCACGTTCGCCATCGCCGGACTGGCGCCCGGGCCGCACATCCTGCGCGTCGAGCCGCTCGACGACGCCGATGTCGAGAGCTTCTTCGCGCCGGCCCGGGTGGACACCGGCTTCACGACCACCTTCGCCTCGACGATCGTCGTCGTGCAGCCGGGCGGGGCGACGACCGGCGTGACCGTCGAGGTCCGCCCGCGATGAGACGCCGGCTGCTCGCGGGGGGCGTCGTCTGGCTGGTCGTCGGCACCGCCGTGGCGGACGCGCAGCCGCCTGCGCTCCGGCCCGGCCGTCCGCTCGTGGCCGTGGGCGGCGCGTGGCTCGGCGGGGAAGGGCTCGGCACGGTCCGGGCCGAGACCCGCGCCGTCGCCATCGGCACCACCGCGCCGCCGCCCTCGACGTTGTTCACCACGACCTCCCGTCTCGACGCCGCCCCGGCGCTGGAGGCGACCGTCACCGTGCCGATCACGCCAGGCTGGGCGATCGAAGCCCGCGGCGCGCTGCGTCGTCCGACGTTGACGGCGACGATCACCGGCGACGCCGAAGCCACCGGCACCTTCACCGCCACCGAGGACGTCGCCGAGTACACGGTCGAAGCCTCGGTGCTCTATCACCCGCCGTGGGGCGCGATCGGCCGGCGCGCCCGCGCGTTCCTCCTGGCCGGCGGCGGTTACCTGCGCCAATTGCACGACATCGACGCGCTGGTCGAGACGGGCACGTCCGCGCACGTCGGCGCCGGCGCGCGCCTGTGGCTCACCGGCGGAGGCGGCCGCGGCCTCGCCGCCGGGCTGATCGGCGACGTCCGCTGGGTGCTGCGCCGCGACGGCATCACGTTCGCCGACGGCGCGCGGTCGGTGCCGGCGCTGGCACTGCGCGCGTTCGTCGGCTTTTGAGGCCATGACCGCCCCGGCGCTGGCGGCGTCGCGAGTGGCGAAGCGCTTCGGCGCGGTCGTCGCCCTGGACGACGTATCGCTCGAGGTGGCGCCGGGGGAATGCGTGGCGCTGGTCGGCGAGAGCGGTTCCGGCAAGAGCACGTTGCTGCGGGCGTTCAACGGGCTCACGGCGGTGGACGAGGGCACGGTCGCCGTCGCCGGCGTGCCGGTAGCTGGTGCCGACCTGGTGGCGCTGCGGCGGTCGCTCGGGTTCGTCCCGCAGGACGGCGGCCTGCTGCCGCACTGGACCGTCGCGCGCAATGCCGGCCTGGTGCCGGCGCTGACCGGCCGCGCCGATGCCGGCGCGGCCGCCGTCGATGCGCTGCGCCAGGTCGGCCTCGATGCCGGGGAATTCGGCCGCCGCTGGCCGCATCAGTTGGCCGGCGGCCAGCGGCAGCGCGTCGCGTTCGCGCGAGCGATTGCCGCGGGTGCCAGGGTCCTGCTGCTCGACGAGCCGTTCGGGGCGCTCGACGCCATCACCCGCAACGACCTCCAGACGATGTTCGTGGGGCTGCGCGCGGCGCGCGGCTTGGCGGCCCTTCTGGTCACGCACGACCTGCACGAGGCCTTCCTGCTCGCCGACCGCGTTGCGGTGATGCGCGCCGGACGCATCGAGCAACTGG
>CAYUAX010000005.1:15328-27381 GCA_964442845.1 uncultured Bifidobacteriaceae bacterium
CCCCGGGGCGGCTGATGGCCGAGCCGGCGACGCCGTATGTCGCCACCTTGCTGGCGCGGGCGCGTATCGGCGGGAGCCAGGCGTGAGCGGCATGGTCCCTTCGCCGATGCTGCTCGTCCTGGCGGTCGCGCTCGTGGCGCCACCGACGCCGGCCGCTGCCCAGCCGGCGCCGCCGGCCGCGGCGCCGCGCCCAATCGTCGTCGCGTCCAAGCCCTTCGGCGAGTCGTTTCTGCTGGCCGAGATGTTCGCCCAGCTGCTGGAGTCGCGCGGCATCACCGTCGCGAGGCGGCCGGGACTCGGCGCCACGGAGCTGGTGATGCCGGCGATGCAGTCGGGCGAGGTCGACGTCTTCCCCGAGTACACGGGCACCGGGTTGCTGGTGATCCTCAAGGCGCCGATGGCCTCGGATCCGACGGTCGTGCTCGACACCGTGACCCGGGAGTTCGCTGCCCGCTACGACATCCGCTGGCTGGCGCCGCTCGGCTTCGAGAACACCTACGCCATGTCGGTGCGCACGGAAACGGCGACGCGACTGGGCTTGCGCACCTTGTCGGATGCGGCGGCCCACAGCCGGGAACTGCGCGCCGGCTTCACTGCCGATTTCATCGGCCTGCCCGACGGCCTGCCCGGCTTGCGCCGGGCCTACGGGCTGTCACCGGTGTCGGTGCGTCCACTCGCGCCCGGGGTCAAGTACCAGGCCCTCGCCGAGGGCGCGGTCGACATCATCGACGCCTACTCGACCGACGGTTTCCTCGATCGGTATCCGCTCACGGTGCTCGAGGACGACAAGCGCTTCTTTCCGCCGTACCACGCCGCGGCGCTGGTCCGCGGCGCCGTCGCCCGGGCCCGCCCCGAGGTGGTGGCGGCGCTCGCCGAGCTCAGTGGCCGTATCGACGTTCGCCGGATGCGGCGGTGGAACGCGCGCCTCGAGGTGGCCGGAGACGAGGTGGGCCGCGTCGCGCGCGACGCGCTCGCCGAACTCGGGGTGGGCGGCGCAGCGGTGTTCCCGTCGGCCGCGACGAGCGACGGCGACCGGCCGCGGCCGCTGGCGGCGTACCTCTGGGAACGGCGGGCCGCGATCGCCGCCATGACGCTGCGTCATCTCTGGCTCACGGCGGTGGCCCTCGGCATGGCCGTCGCCGCCGGCGTGGCGTTGGGCCTCGCGCTCACGCGCTCGCGCTGGTCGGAGCCGGTCACGCGCGTCGTCGGGACCCTGCAGACCGTCCCGGGCATCGCGCTGCTGGCCTTCATGCTGCCGTTCGTCGGCATCGGGGTGGTGCCGGCGATCCTGGCGTTGTTCCTCTATTCGCTCTATCCGATCGTCCGCGCCACCGTGACCGGCATCCGCGATGTCGATCCTGGGGTCGTCGAGGCGGCGCACGCGCTCGGCATGACCCCGCGCCAGGTGCTGCGCGACGTCCGGGTGCCGCTGGCCGTGCCGGCGATGATGGCCGGCATCCGCACCGCCGCCGTGATCGCCATGGGCACGGCGACGCTGGCGGCGTTCGTCGGCGGCGGCGGTCTGGGCGAGCCGATCGTCGCCGGGCTGGCGTTGGCTGACCAGCGCATGGTGCTGTCCGGGGCGATTCCGGCGGCGGTCCTCGCCGTGATCGGCGATCTGGCGCTGGGCGCGCTGGAACGGATGCTCACCCCGGCCGCCCTGCGGTCTCGCGCCGCACATCTGGCCGGGGCCAGGCACTGAACAGAGCGGGGAACGGGGAACGGGGAGAACGCCGGCGGAACCATGCCCGGCACCGTAGAATGCCGACACCATGTCCAGCCAGTCCGCCTTTGCTGCGACCGCGATCGTCCTGACCGCGGCGAGCGGCGTGCTCGCTCAGCCGGCGGGGATCGCCGACTGGCGCGTCGCCCACGAGCGCGCCATCGTCGACGAACTGACGACGCTGGTGGCGATTCCGAACGTGGCCGGCAACGACGCCGACATGCGGCGCAACGCCGATCACCTGGCCGGCCTGTTCACGCGCCGCGGCTTCGCCGTGGAGACGGTGGGCGGGCCGGGCGCGCCGGTGGTCTTCGCGCAGCTCGACGTGCCCAAGGCCGTCGGCACGCTGACGTTCTACATCCACTACGACGGCCAGCCGGTCGAGGCGGCGCAGTGGACCCGCTGCCAGCCCTTCGCGCCGTGCCTGTGGAGCGCCGGCGGTGCCGTGCCGGCGGACCCCGCGCGGCAGCGCTTCGATCCGGAGTGGCGGCTGTACGGCCGCTCGGCCTCCGACGACAAGGCGCCAATCGTCGCGCTGCTGAACGCCGTCGAAGCGCTGAAAGCGACCGGGCGCACGCCGACCTGGAACCTGCGGGTCGTCCTCGACGGCGAGGAGGAGGCCGGCTCGGCCAACTTCCGCCGCTTCGCCGAGGCCCGCAAGGCGGCGCTGGCCGGCGACCTCGCAATCACGCTCGATGGCCCGCGGCATGCCAGCGGCCGGCCGACGGTGTACTTCGGCGTGCGCGGCGGCGCCGGCGTGACGATTACCGTGTACGGCGCGACCAACGACTTGCACTCCGGCAACTACGGCAACTGGGCGCCCGACCCGTCGATGGCCCTGGCCAAGCTGCTGGCCAGCATGAAGGACGACGACGGCCGGGTGACGATCCAGGACTTCTACCGCGACGTCCGGCCGCTCACGGCCGCCGAGCGGCTGGCGCTGGCCGAGGCGCCCAGCGTCGAGGCGACGCTGGCGCGCGACTTCGGGGTCGGCCGGCCCGAGCGTCCCGGCGAGCGGCTGGAGGTCAAGCTCAACGAGCCGACGCTGAGCATCCTGGTGATGGAATCGGGCGGCGGGCTCAGCGTGCCCGGGCGCTCCGCGATTCCGGCCACCGCCACGGCGCGGCTCGAGGTGCGGATGGTCACGGACCTGGTGCCCGAGACACAGAACGGCTTGATCGCCGCGCACGTCTTCCGCCAGGGTTACCACGTGGTCACCGGCCGCGATCCCACGCCCGACGAACGGCGCGCGCACGCGAAGATCGCCCGCGTCGACCCCCGCGGCCGCGGTTCGGCGGCCTCCCGCGTCGCGATGGACACGCCGTGGGCCCGGGCGGTGATCGCCGCGCTGACGCGTGACGGCGTGCCGCCGGTGCGGCTGCCGACGCTGGGCGGCGGCCTGCCGTTCGGCACCTTCAGCGACACCTACGGCATGCCGACGGTCGGCGTTTCGATCGTCAACTTCGACAACAACCAGCACGGACCGGACGAGAACCTGCGGCTGCAGAACCTGTGGGAGGGCATCGAGATGCTGGCCAGCCTGATGACGATGCCGGCGGTGCGCTGATGCGCCGCCGTCCGTGCGCCGCGATCCGCTTCGCCGCGCTCGCCGTCGCCAGCGCCACGGCGATCGCCGGCGCCCAGGCGCCGCTGCCGGCCCGGGCGCAGCTCGCCGCCAAGCTGCAGACGGCCCTCGACCGGCTGGCGGCCGACGCGGTCGGCGTCGTCGGCGTCGGCGTGGTCGACCTCACCACTCGAGAGCGCTGGGGCGTGAACGAGACGCTGGTCTTCGCGCAGGGCAGCGCCATCAAGATTCCGCTCGTCGTGGAGCTGTTCCGCCGCGCCGACATGAAAGAGCTGGCGCTCACCGATCGCAAGACGCTGACCGCCGCCGACCGCACCGGCGGCAGCAGCCTGCTGCAGTACTTCTCGGACGGCGGCTCGGCGTTCTCGCTGCACGACCTCGCCGTGCCGACGATCGTGCAGTCGGACAACACCGCCACCAACATGCTGATCGACGCCGTGGGCATGGACCACGTCAACCGGACGATGGCGTCGCTCGGCTTGCCGCAGACGAAGCTCCAGCGCAAGATGATCCGGCCCGACGCCAGCGCCCGCGGCGAAGAGAACATCTCGACGCCGCGCGAGGCGGCGGACCTGATGGCGCGGCTGGCGCGCTGCGACCTTCCGCTCAGCGCGGCGTCGTGCGCCGAAGTGCGCCGGCTGCTGGAGCTGCCCAAGGGCGGCGAGTTCCGGCAGCCGATTCCGGCCGCCGTGCGGGTGGCCTGGAAGCCGGGCGGGCTCGAGGGTGTGTCCACGGCCTGGGGCGTGGTGGACCTGCCCGGCGCGCCCTACGCGGTGGCGGTGATGGTGAACTACGGCGACGCCCGTGCCGGCGAGGTCGTGCGCGCGGTGTCGGCGACGGTGTACCAGCACTTCGCGCTCGTCGCCGGCGCCACCGCTTACGGCACGCGCGTCGATCCGTCGCTGGTCCGCAAACCCGGCGGTTCGGGGGGGTGACCGGCTGCCGTCTCGACGACCGCCCGCGGCGCGTAGAGGAAGCCGTAGGACACGGCGCCGTGCTTGCCGTGGGTCCGGTGGTGCAGCAGGTGCGCTTTGATGATGCGCCGCAGGTACGGCCACTGCGGGACGCCGCGCACCGGAATCCGCCGGTGCACGACGACGTCGTGGAAGAGCGCATACAGCGCGCCGTACGCGGTCATGCCGAGGCCCACCGGCAGCCGCCACGATCCGTCCTGGACCCCCCAGTGGATCAGCAGAATCGACGGCACGGCGAAGCCCACCGCGAACAGGTCGTTCCACTCGAATCGGCCGTCGTGCGGCACGTGGTGCGAGCGGTGGAGGATCCAGAGCGGCCCGTGCATCAGATAGCGATGGGCCAGATAGGCGACGCCCTCCATGGCGACCACCGTCGCCAGCGCCCAAGCCGTAAAGGTCAGCGCACCCATCCCGATCATCCTGCCAGATGTGCGAGCGGCGGGGTCCATAGTCCCACACGCGGTGCCTGGCCCGGATCGCGGCCGCGGCTGCCGGCCACGTCGCCGAGCGCCTGCAGCAGGCGCAGCGCCTTGCGCGAGGGGCTGGTGGCAGCGCGGGACTGCCACGCCCGCGGGCCGCGGCGCTGTATGACCCACCCGATGTCGCGGTAGACACGGCGCGCGGTGGCCACTGCCCACGCCGAGCGGGCCGGCAGGGCCCCCAGGCCCTCCCACGCCGAGGCGTAGTAGCGCTCGGCTTCGCCCAGCAGCGCGGTGACCGCCGGGACCAGACGCTCGGCCGTGTCGTCGTCGAGACCGCGTCCGGGAACCAGGGCGGCCCCGGCGGCCCGCGCGAACTCCGCCGGCACGTAGACGCGGCCGTGCCGCAGGTCCTCGCCGACGTCGCGGGCGATGTTGGTGAGCTGGAAGGCCAGGCCGAGATCGCAGCCGCGGGCCAGCGCCGGCGGCGTCCGCGCGCCCAGGACCCACGCCATCATCAGCCCGACCACGCCGGCGACATGGAAGCAGTAGTCGAGCGTGTCGTCGAGGGTCTCGTAGCGACGCCCGGCGGCGTCCATCGCGAAGCCCGCCAGGTGCGCGCGCGGCCACGCCGGGGGCAGCCCGGTGGCGGCGACGACGCGGGCCAGGGCGACGGCGGCCTCGTCGCCGGGATCGGGCGCGCCGGCCAGCGCCCGCTCGGTCGCGGCGGTGATGGCCGTCAGGCCGGCCGCGGCATCGGCATCGCGACGGGCGTGGCCGAAGTGCTGGCCGTCGATCGTGTCGTCGCAGTGCCGGCACCACGCGTAGAGATCCCAGACCAGCGCCCGCGTCGGCGGATCGAAGAGCCGCGCGGCGATCGCGAAACTCTGCGAGCCGCGGCGGATCGCCGCGTCGCGTCGCGCCGGCCCGGTCACGCCCGGCGCTCCCGCCCGAGGTCGGCGATCATCAGCCCCGCCGTCGCCTTGGCCGAGTTGACGACGCCGGGGACGCCGGCGCCCGGGTGGGTGCCGGCGCCGACGAAGTACAGCCCGCCGATGCGATCGGCGCGGTTGTGGACGCGGAACCAGGCGCTTTGCGTCAGCACCGGCTCCAGCGAGAACGCCGAGCCGTGATGCGCGCCCAGCACGTCGGCGAAGTCCTGCGGCGTGAAGAGGCGCCGCGTCACCAAGTCGCGCGACAGGCCGGGGATGTAGCGGGCCTCGAGGTAGGCGAGGATGCGATCGGCGTAGCGCGGCCCTTCGACCGCCCAGTCGATCGGCGCGCGGCCCAGATGCGGCACCGGGGCCAGGACGTAGAAGGCCTCGCAGCCCGGCGGCGCCAGCGACGGGTCGGAGATGGTCGGCGCGTGCAGGTAGAGCGAGAAGTCGTCGGCCAGCACGCCGCGGTCGAAGATGTCGGCGAGCAGCTCGCGGTAGCGCGGCCCGAAGAGCACGTTGTGATGGGCCAGGTGGGGATGCCGCCGCCGCGTGCCGAAGTAGATGAGGAACAGCGACATGCTGAACCGCCGGCTGGCGAGGCGGGCCGCCGGCCGCGCCGCCCGCGGCTCGCCGTCGAGCAGATGCCGATAGGTATGGACGACGTCGGCGTTGCTGGCGACGGCGTCGCACGGCCACTCGGCGCCGTCGGCGGTGCGGACGGCGGTCACGACGCCGTCCCGCGTCACGATGCGTGCCACCGGCGTGCCGAGGCGCACCTGGCCGCCCAGGCGTTCGAACAGCGCGACCAGCGCCCGCACCAGCGCCCCGGTGCCGCCGCGCGGGAACGTCACGCCCCAGGTACGTTCGAGCACGTGGATCAGCGTGTAAATCGAGGAGGTCGCGAACGGGTTGCCGCCGACCAGCAGCGAGTGGAAGCTGAAGGCTTCGCGCAGATGGTCGTCCCGGATGTAGCGGGCGACCACGTCGTAGACCGTGCGGTACGCCTCGAGCCGCACCAGCTGCGGCGCCGCCCGCACCATGCTCCACAGATCGAGGAACGGGACATGGGCCAGCTTGGTGTAGCCCTCGGCGAACACGTCCTCGGCATAGGCCAGGAAGCGGCGGTAGCCGTCGACGTCCTCGGGCCGTCGGGCGGCGATCTGCCGGGTCACGGCCGCGAGGTCGTTGGAATAGTCGAAGGTGGCGCCGTCCTCCCAGAAGAGCCGGTAGAACGGCGACACCGGCAGCAAATCGACGTGATCGGTCAGCCGTTCGCCGGCCAGCGCGAACAGCTCCTCGAGGCAGCCCGGCGCCGTGATCACCGTCGGGCCGGCGTCGAACGTGAACCCGGCGTCTTCGTAGACGTAGGCGCGGCCGCCCGGCTTGTCGCGGCTTTCGAAGATCGTCGTGGCGACGCCGGCGGCCTGCAGGCGGATCGCCAGCGCCAATCCGCCGAAGCCGCTGCCGATGACCGCGGCGCGGCGTGGCGCCGCCTCATTCACCGAGTTGGGCGAGCGCACGGCCGATCGGCACCGGCGGCCATCCCGACAGCAGACGCAGTCGGTCGAGCCGAGTGAGGCGGCCCGCGTAGAAGCGGGCGATGAGAGCGGCCGGTCGGCCGTAGAACTGCTCCAGCACGCGGACGCGCTGGTCCGGGGCGGCGGCCCGGAACAGCAGGCGGTTCAACAGTCGAAAGAACGCTCGCTCGTGCCACCGAGCGGCGGCGAAACGTCGCACAGCGGTATAGACGCCCACGGGTTCGAGAGGATCCAGGGCGGCGACCAGCTCGGCCGTGGCCACCGCGTCGGGAAGGGAGTAGCCGGTGGTCGGGTGGAAGAGCCCCGCGGCCAGGCCGATACGCGCCACCTCACCGGTCCAGAACGCGTCGATCCCGCCAGCGAGCGGCAGCGGCAGGCTGCCCTGTTCCTCACGGATGACGCGCCGCACCTGCCAGCCGCGCGCGGCGGCGTAGGCGGCGATGGCGCGCCGCGCCGCCGGGGCGTCCACGGCCGGGTCGTCGGCATAGGCTGTATCCTCGACGAGCACGTGGTGTGGATCCCAGGGCAGCAGGTAGACGAACTTGAACGCGCCGTCCTGGGCGACGGTGGCATCCATGATCACCGGGTGGTCGAGGCCGTGCGGGGCCGAGCACTCGAGCTCCTGGCCGAGAAAGGTCTGCCAGCCCAGGGGCAGCGCCACGGGCGGTGCCCCGCGGGCATCGATCACGACGCCGGCCTCGACGACCTGGCCATCGGTCAGCACCACACGCTGCGGCGCCACCGCGGCGACGTCGATGCCGAGGCGAAGGCGCGGACCGAGGGCCGGGGCGATGACGTCATGGAGACGGGTGGAATCGAGTGACGCATAGCCGTGTGCGAGGTGCCGGGTCCGCCCCGGGAAGCGGACCTCCTGGCCGGCCCACCGGCGGCGGACGAGCGGGTCGAGCCACTGCCAGGCGTCAGGCGCGACGTCGTGTTCATGGAGCGACCAGGTGTGGTTGCCGCCGAGTGTCGCGCCGCGCTCGATCAGCTGCACCTCGAGTCCGGGACGGCGGGTGGCGATCCGCCAGGCGGCGAGGCTGCCGGCCAGCCCACCTCCGACGATGACGACGTCGACGCGCACCTCGAGCGAGGGTATCACGCACGATCGCGAGGGCCTGGTCGTGACCGGGGCGACGCGGCGGCGCGGCGCGCGCCTGGTGCTCGACGGCGTCGATCTCGCCGTGCCGCGCGGGACGATCGTCGGGTTGGTCGGCGCCAACGGCGCCGGCAAGACGTCGCTGCTGCGCGCGATCGGCGGACGGCTGCGCCTCGATGCCGGCCGGGTCACCCTGGACGGTCGGGACATCGCCGCGGCACGGCGCGCCGGCGGCCTCGGTGTGGCGTCGCAGCCGCTGGCGGTGTATCCGCATCTCACTGTCCGCGAGCACCTCGAGGTGTTCGGCCGGCTGGCCGGGCTGTCGGCCGCCAGCTGCGCCGACCGGGTGCCCGCGATGCTCGACGCCATCGGCCTCGCCGACCGCGCCGGTGCGCCGCTGCACACGCTGTCGGGTGGGATGCAGCGGCGCGCCCACGTGGCCGCGGCGATGCTGCACGAGCCGGCGCTGCTGCTGCTCGACGAGCCGACGGTCGGCGTCGATGCCGAGTCGCGGACTCGGCTGCGGGCGCTGCTGCTGGCCCAGCGTGCCGCCGGCGCGGCGGTGCTCGTGGCCACGCACGATCTCGACGACGCCGAGGCGGTGTGCGATCGGGTCGTCGTCCTGGCCGCGGGCGCGGTGCGCGCCGCGGGTGCCGTGCCCGAGCTGATCGCCGCGACCTTCGCGGCGTCGAGCGAGCTGGCCGTCACCGTCGCCGCGCCGGACGCCGCGCGACTCGCCGCCGAAGGCTTCGTCGCCGCCGCGGGCGGCTGGCGCCGTCCCGTCGGCGGTCTCGACGAGGTGATCGCGATCGAGCGACGCCTGACCGCCGCCGGCGTGGCGGTGACCGGCTGGCACCTGCATCGGCCGACGCTGGCCGGGGCCGTGGCCCGGCTGACGGATGGCGCCGCCGCCGCCGAGTGCGCGTCATGATCGCCGCCGTCGTCCGCGCCCAGTGGCTCGGCCTGCTGCGCGACCGCGGCGCGCTGCTGTTGAGCCTGGTGCTGCCGGTGGCCGTGTTCAGCGTGTTCGCGGCGATCTTCACCGCGACGACCGGCGATGCGCTGCGCCTGCGGGTGGCCATCGCCGATGAGTCGGCCAGCGTGCTGGGGGGCCGGCTCGCCGAGGCCGTGCGCCGCGATCCCGGCCTGCGCGTCGATCGGCTCGCGGCCAACGCCGCCGAGGTCGAACGCCTGGTCGCCACCGGTGCCGCCGACGCCGGTGTCGTCATCCGGCGCGGGGCTCGGCCGCTCGACACCCTCGTCGGCGACGGCCCGGCGCCGGTGGCCGTCGTCACGCACCCGGCCCGCGGCGTGGCCGGCGCGCTGGTCGGCGCGGCGGTACAACGCGCCTATTTCGCGGCGCTGCCCGATGCGGCGTTGCGCGGGGTGGTGGCGCTCGTGGACGAGGCGGTGGTGCCGCTCACCGACGCCCAGCGCCAGGAGGCGTCGGCCCAGCTCGACGCGCTGGTGCCGGCCTCCGGCGCCGAGGCCGGCAGCGGTTCGGTCGGCGACGCGTTCGGGGGGGTGGTGTCGCTGGCGCCGCTCGACGGCACGGCGGCGCCCGGCATCGTCGGCTACTACGCCGCGGCGGTGGCGGCGCTCTTCGTGCTGCTGGCCGCGGTGCCGGTGGCCGCGTCGCTGCACGACGACCTGGTCTCCGGCGTCGCCGATTGGCTGATCGCCGGCCCGGCTGGGCTGCGCGCGCTCGTCGACGGGCGCGTGGGGTTCCTCGTCGGGCTCGGCCTCACCCAGACCGCGATCGTGTTCGCCGCCGCGGCGGCGACCGCCCGCCTCGGCGCCGTCGGCCCGCGCTGGCTGGTCATGGCCGTCGCCTTGGCGTTCGCTGCGGCCGGGCTGGCGGCGCTCGTCGCCGTGTTGACCGGGAGCGCCCGACAGGCCACCAGTCTGGGCCACGTCGCCGTGCTGCTGGCTTCGGCCGTCGGCGGCAGCATGGTGCCTCGCTTTCTCATGCCGCCGTGGCTGCAGACGCTGGGCTGGCTGACGCCAAATGCATGGGCGATCGACGGGTTCGCAGCGGCGCTGTCGCCGGCCGAGCCGCTGTCGGCGACACTCGTCCCGGCGGCGGTGCTGCTCGGCGCCGGCGCCGCGAGCTGGGCGCTCGCGCGCGCGTACCTCGGCCGTCGCGCCGCCGAGTAGCGGGAATGCGCCGCGTCGTCGCGGGGTTTACACTGCGCGTGGTGGAGCCGGTGTGGAATCGTCCGGTGCGCCGACCAGTGAGGGGGTGGCGCTGTCGCTGTCGGCGTACGCCGCCGAGCGGCGCCGCGAGATCGACAGCGCCCTCGTCGCGTTGCTGCCGCACCCGCCCGCATGCCCGGCCCCGCTCGCCGAGGCAATGGCCTATGCGGTGGCCGGCGGCGGCAAGCGATTCCGGCCGCTCGTGACGCTGGCGGCCGCCGAGGCCGTCGCGGCGGCGCGGTCCGGCGGCTCGCCGGCCGAGCGCGACGCCCGCCTGGCCGCGGCCCGGCGCGCGGCCCTGCCCGCCGCGTGCGCGGTCGAGCTCATCCACGCGCAATCGCTCGTCCACGACGACCTGCCGGCGATGGACAACGACACGATGCGGCGTGGCGCGCCGACGGCCCACGTCCGATTCGGCGAGGGATTGGCGATCCTCGCCGGTGACGCACTGCTCGCGGAAGCCTTCGCGGTGCTGGCCCGTGCCGCCACTGGCGCGGATGACGCCGTGACCCGCGCGCGCTGGCTGAGGGTGATTGGCGAGATCGGCCGGGCGGTGGGGGCGGCCGGCATGGCCGGCGGCCAAGCCATCGACCTGCAGGTGGCGGCCCCCGGCGGGCCGTCGCTCGATGTCACGGCGTTGGCCGATATGCACGCGAGGAAGACCGGCAGCCTCATCCGCGCGGCCGCAGTGGCCGGCGGCGTGCTGGCCGGCGGCGACGACGCGCACGTGAGCGCGCTTGGCACCTACGCCGCGGAGATCGGCCTCGCGTTCCAGATCGTCGACGACATCCTCGACGTCGAAGGCCCGGGCGAGCTCGGCAAGACGGCGGGCAAGGACGCCCGCGCCGGCAAGCCGACCTATCCGGCCCTGGTGGGCCTCACCGCGGCGCGCGAGCTGGCGGCCGCGGCGATCGCGCGCGGCGAACAGGTGCTCCGCGCCGCCGGCCTCGCCGATCCGCCCTTGCGGGCGCTGGCGGCGTGGGTCTACACACGCCGCTGTTGACGTCGTTCGGTCCCCGGACCTACCCATCGACGCGCAGTGCGTCGATGGGATTGGTCCGTGCCGCCCGCCGCGCCGGCCACCACGCGGCGGCCAGCGCCACACCGGCGACGGTGGCCACGGCGACCGCGAGCACGCGGGCGTCGCGCGGCGCGATGTCGTAGAGCAGCGCCTGGACCACGCCGCTGCCGCCGCCGGCGATGGCGAGTCCCACCAGTGACGCCACGCCGGCCAGCACCGCCGTTTCGCCGAGCACCAGCCGGCGCAACTGTCCGGCCGTGGCGCCCAGCGCGGCGCGCACGCCCAACTCGCGGGTGCGGGCGGCGACGGCGGCCGTCATGACGCCGTAGGCGCCGATAGCTGCCAGCAGCATGGCGGTGATGCCGAACAACCCGACCAGCCAGGTGGTGAAGCGGCGGCCGGCCAGGGCGCCGGCGAAGATGGCGTCGAAGGTGCGGATCGTGGACACCGGTTGGGCCGGGTCGGCGGCGCGCAGCGCCGCGCGCACCAGCGGCGCCGCGGCGGCGGCGTCGCCGTCGCTCCAGGTGAGGAACGCCAGGAACGGCCAGCGTTCGTCGTTC
>CAYUAX010000005.1:27391-81943 GCA_964442845.1 uncultured Bifidobacteriaceae bacterium
TCGTCGTTCTGGCCGATCGGCAGATAGAAGGTCGGGTCGGCGGCTTGCTCGACGCGCCGGTAGCGCGTGTCGGCCACCACGCCGACCACCACGTGACGGCGGTTGCCGCCGAAGCGCACGGCCCGGCCGATCGGCGAGCCGCCGGCGAGATAGCGCCGCGCGAACGTCTCGTTGACGACGGCCACCGGCAGGGCGCGTTCGTCGTCGGCGTCGGTGAAGGCGCGGCCGTCGCGCACGGCGATGCCGAGCGTGCGGAAGTAGTCGGCGGTGACCACCTGGAAGTCGGCCTCGGGTTCCTGGCCGCGCGCTGGCTCCGCGGCGCCTTCGATGCGCAGGCCGCGATTCGGCGCGCCCGACAGCGGGGCGGTGAACGCGGCGGCGGCGCCGCGCACGCCCGGCGCACTCCGCAGGCGGGCGAGCACCGCGTCGACGAACTGCCGCTTCGGCGTCGCGTCGACGCGGCCGTCGTCGTCGGCACCGATCGGCCGCAGGTAGCGATCGCGGGCGAGCGACAGCTCGGCGGCCAGCCGGCCGTCGGTGGCGAAGCCGAGATCGACGCGCGTCGCCGCCATCAGGCTGGCGGTGAGCAGCAGCGCTCCGACGACCAGTACCTGCGCCAGCGCCAGTTCGCCGACGACGAGGGCGCGGTGTCCCCAGCGGGCCGCCGGCCGTCCGGCGATGCGTTGACCAGGCGCCATCAGCGCCTGCCGGTCGCGGCCAGCCAGCCCGAGCGCCGGCGCCAGGCCGAAGAGCACCGTAGTCGTCAGTGTGAGCGCCGCGGCGAAGGCGACGACGAGCGGGTCGACGCCCACTTCGGCGAGGCGCGGCATCCCCTCGGGCGCGGCCGTCACCAGGAGTGCGACGCCCCACGACGCGGCGACCAGCCCGAGCACGCCGCCAGGGATGGCGATGGCCAGTGCCTCGACGAGCAGCTGACGCACCAGCCGGCCCCGGCCGGCGCCCAGGGCCATGCGCACCGCGATCTCCTGCTGTCGCGCCGTCGCCAGGCCGAGCAGCAGGTGCGCGACGTTCGCACAGGCGACCAGCAGCAGCACGACGACGGTCGCCTGCAGGAGCCACAGCACCGGGCGCACGTCGCCGACCACGGCGTCGTGCAACGGCACGGCGCGGGCGCCGAGGCCGGTGTTGGTGTCGGGATGCGCCACCGCGAGGCGGTCCATCACCGCCTGCAGCGCCGCGGTGGCCGCGGCCGGGCCGACGCCGTCGCGCAGCCGGGCGATCGCGTAGAGGATGTGCGAGTCGCGCACGGCGGTGATGTCGCCCGGGAACGGGAAACTGCGCGGCACGCCGCGATCGCCGTTGATCCACAGCTCCGCGCGCGGCAGCAGCGGGAACGTGAAGCCGGCCGGCAGCACCCCGACGACGTCGCAGGGGCGGCCGTCGAGCACGAGCGAAGCGCCCAGCGCCGCGCCGTTCCCGAACCGGCGCTGCCGCAGCGCGTCGGTGAGGACGGCGACGCACGGGGCGCCCGGGCGATCGTCGTCGGTGGTCAAGGCGCGGCCTTCGCGCACCGGCTGGCCCAGCAGCGCGAAGAACGTGCCCGACGCCGAGGCCACCCGCAGGCGCTCTGGCTCGCCGTTGCCGCTCACCGCCGCCGAGAAGCTGTCGTAGGCGGCCATGTCCGCGAACACCGCGCCGGTGGCGCGCTGCCAGTCGAGGAAGTTGGCCGGGGCGATCCAGCGATCGGGATCGTCCGCCGACGTCTCCCACAGCACGACGAGCCGGTCCGGGGCGGCGAAGGGGAGCGGGCGCAGCAGCACGTGCCGGACGACGCCGAAGATGGCCGTGGTGGCGCCGATGCCGAGGCCGATGGAGAGAATCGCGGCGGCCGCCAGCCCCGGTGACCGGCGCAGCATCCGCAGTCCGCTGATGAGGTCGCGCATGAGCAGGCTCACTCGCATGTCGTGCCAGCCCGCGGCACTGGAAGACGAGGCATCGGACGGGCTGCTCCTCAGACGAGACCACGGCGCATCCGGTTGTGGACGCCGCGGGCCCGGCGGTGGGGCCGGGACCGGCCGCTGCGGGGTATGATCGGGCGGATCATGGCCAGCCAGAACACCTTCCACACCCGCACGGCGCTGACCGCCGGCGGCCGCACCCTCGACTACTTCAGCCTGCCGGCCCTGGCCAAGGCGTTCCCCGCCGTCGACCGGCTGCCGTTCTCGCTGCGCATCCTGCTCGAGAACCTGCTGCGCCGCGAGGATGGCGCTTTCGTCAAGGCCGACGACATCCGCGCCCTGGCCGGCTGGGATCCGGCGGCCAAGAATGCCGACCGCGAGATCTCGTTCATGCCGGCGCGGGTGCTGCTGCAGGACTTCACCGGCGTGCCGTGCGTGGTCGACCTGGCGGCGATGCGCGACGGCATCGTCGCGCTGGGCGGCGACCCGGGCCGGGTCAACCCGCTGCAGCCGGTCGAGCTGGTCATCGACCACTCGGTGCAGGTCGATCACTTCGGCACCGCCAACGCGCTCGAGCTGAACGCCGACCTCGAGTACCACCGCAACCGTGAGCGCTACGTGTTCCTGCGCTGGGGCCAGGACGCCTTCCGTAACTTCCGCGTCGTGCCGCCCGAGACCGGCATCGTCCACCAGGTGAACATCGAGTACCTGGCGCGGGTGGTGTGCGAGGAGGACGGCGTCGCCTTCCCCGACACCTGCTTCGGCACCGACTCGCATACGACGATGGTCAACGGGTTGGGCGTGGTCGGCTGGGGCGTCGGCGGCATCGAGGCCGAGGCGGCGATGCTGGGCCAGCCCAGCTCGATGCTGATCCCGCCGGTGGTCGGCTGCCGCCTGTCGGGCCGGCTGCCCGAAGGCGCCACCGCCACCGACCTCGTGCTGACCATCACCGAGGCGCTGCGCAAGCACAAGGTGGTGGGGAAGTTCGTCGAGTTCTACGGCCCGGGCCTGCAGCACCTCACCATCGCCGACCGCGTCACGCTCGGCAACATGTGCCCGGAGTACGGCGCCACGGTGGCGATCTTCCCGGTGGACGCGCTCACCCTCGACTACCTGCGGCTCACCGGCCGCAGCGCCGACCAGGTCGCCTTGGTCGAGGCCTATGCGAAGGCGCAGGGACTGTTCCACACCGCGGCGACCCCCGACGCCACCTACAGCGAGCGGCTCGAGCTCGACCTGGCGACGGTGGTGCCGAGCCTGGCCGGCCCGCGCCGGCCGCAGGACCGCGTGGCGCTGTCGAACGCGAAGGCGTCGTTCGCGGGCGCGCTCGACGAATTGAAGAAGGGCGTGAAGGTGGCGGCCGCGTCGGGTGGCGCCGCCGTGGCGACGGCCACCCAGCTCGAACACGGCTCGGTCGTGATCGCGGCGATCACCTCCTGCACCAACACCTCGAATCCGAGCGTGATGATCGGCGCCGGGCTGGTGGCGAAGAAGGCCGCGGCGCGCGGCCTGACCCGCAAGCCGTGGGTGAAGACGTCGCTGGCGCCGGGCTCCAAGGTGGTCACCGAGTACTTGCGGACCTCCGGCCTGCAGCCCTATCTCGATCAGCTCGGCTTCAACCTGGTGGGCTACGGCTGCACGACCTGCATCGGCAACAGCGGCCCCCTGCCCGACGAGATCGCCGCCGAGATCCGCGAGCGCGGCTTGGTGGTGGCCAGTGTCCTCAGCGGCAACCGCAACTTCGAGGGCCGCATCCAGCAGGACGTGCGCGCCAACTACCTGGCCTCGCCGCCGCTGGTGGTCGCCTACGCGCTGGCCGGCTCGATGAACATCGACATCACGACCGAGCCGCTCGGCACCGGCACGGACGGACGTCCCGTCTACCTGAAGGACATCTGGCCGACCGAGCAGGAGATCCAGACGGCGATGCTGTCGAGCGTGACCGCCGAGGCGTTCACGTCGCAGTACGCGAGCGTGTTCGAGGGCGACTCGCGGTGGCGCGCGCTGCCGGTGCCGACCGGCGACCGCTTCGCGTGGGAGGGCGATTCCACCTACATCCGCCGTCCGCCGTTCCTCGAAGGCCTGTCGATGACGCCGGCGCCGCCGGCCGACATCCGCGGCGCCCGGGTGCTGGCGCTGCTCGGCGACAGCATCACCACCGACCACATCTCGCCGGCCGGCAATATCAAGGCCGACAGCCCGGCGGGCAAGTACCTGCAGGCCCACGGCGTGGCGCCGAAGGACTTCAACTCCTACGGCGCCCGCCGCGGCAATCACGAGGTGATGATGCGCGGCACGTTCGCCAACGTGCGCATCAAGAACCAGCTCGTGCCGGGCGTGGAGGGCGGGGTGACGGCGCACCTGCCCGGCGGCGAGGTGATGCCGATCTACGACGCGTCGATGAAGTACCAGGAGGCCGGGGTGCCGCTGGTGGTGCTGGCCGGCAAGGAATACGGCTCGGGCTCGTCGCGCGACTGGGCGGCCAAAGGCACGATGCTGCTCGGCGTGAAGGCGGTCGTCGCCGAGAGCTACGAACGCATCCACCGCAGCAACCTGGTCAACATGGGCGTCCTGCCGCTGCAGTTCGCCGACGGCGAGTCGGCGGCGTCGCTCGGCCTGAGCGGCCGCGAGCGCTACGACCTCGAGGGTGCCGGCGCGGCGCTGACGGCACGTGGCACGGTGACGGTGGTGGCCACCGCCGACGACGGCACGGTGACGCGCTTCACCGCGGCGTGCCGCATCGACACGCCGGAGGAGTTGACCGCCTACCGGCACGGCGGGATCCTGCCGTATGTGCTGCGGCAGCTCGTGTCGCGCGCCTCGTAGACACTCGCCGGGCGGCTCTTCAGCGCCGCCTCTGGCATGAGTCATGCTGACGGCCACCGCGATCAAGGCGCAGGCGGCGGCGCTCGGCTTCGACCTGTGCGGCATCGCGCCGGCCACGGGCATGCCCGAGCTGGTGCGCATCCACGACTGGATCGCCGCCGGCCATCACGGCGAGATGCGCTACCTGGAGCGCTCGGCCGACGTGCGCGCCGACGTGACCCGATTCCTGCCCGGCGCGCGGTCGGTCATCGTCACCGCCACGAACTACTACACGGGCCCGGATCCGTCGACGCGACCGGCCGCCGAGGTGGCGCGCTACGCGCGCGGTGAGGACTATCACCTGGTGCTGCAGCAGCGGCTCGACGCGCTGCTGGCGTGGCTGCGCGACACGGCGACGCAGCCGTTCGACGCGACGGTGTTCGTGGACAAGCATTGGGTGCAGGAACGCGTGCTCGCCGCCTATGCAGGTCTCGGCTGGATCGGCAAGCATTCGCTGCTCATCAACGAGGCGGCCGGGTCGTGGCTGCTTTTGGCGGGCATCGCGACGACGCTGCCGTTGGCACCCGACACTCTCGTCGCCGATCAGTGCGGCGCGTGCACGCTGTGCCTCGATGCCTGCCCGACCGGGGCGATCGTCACCGAACGCGACGTCGACGCGCGCCTGTGCATCAGCTACCAGACCATCGAGCAGGGCGGCGCCGTGCCCGATGCGCTCAAGCCGGCGGTGGCCGGCCACGTGTTCGGCTGCGACATTTGCCAGGCGGTCTGCCCGTGGAACCTCGCGCCGCCGGCAACGGCGGATGCGGCATGGCAGCCGCGCGCCGGCCGCGAGGCGCCCGATCCGGCGGAGCTGTGGCAACGGCCGGACGACCGGCTGCACGCGTTCGCCGCCGGCAGCGCTCTCACGCACGCGCCGCTGACGCAGTTGCGCCGCAATCTGGCGTTGGCGATTGGGGCGACGGGTGATCCGGCGACCGTTGCGGTTCTCGATCACCCGGGCGGCGGCGTGAAGAACGCCGCGTTCAGTGCCGAGGCGCCGGCCGTGCGGGATGCCGTCGCCTGGGCCCGCCGGCGGTAGCGGCCCGTCCCCCTCGAGGTGCCCGCCCGCCTACTGCGGCTGGCGCGCGGCCATCGTCGCAGGCGCCGGCTTGAGGTGCCTGTCGTACCACTCCACGTAGCGGCGCAGCCGGTCGCGCTCGTAGCTCGGGATGGTCAAGCCGTGGAACTGGCCGGGGTAGATGACCAGCTGTGTCTCGACGCCGAGGCTCTTGAGCGCCTGGTACATCTGCTCGCTGCCGGCGATCGGCACGTTGAAGTCCTTCTCGCCGCCCATGAACAGCGTCGGCGTCTTGATGCGGTCGGCGTGGAAGAAGGGATACGACACCTTCAGCCATGGCTCGTGCGACCGCCAGGGCAGGCCCAGTTCCTGCTCGTACTGCACGATGTATTGATCCATCCCGTACATCGACAGTTGCAGCGAGCTGCCGGCGCCGCTCACCGCCGCCTTGAAGCGGGGATCGCTGGCGATCGTGTAGTTGGTGGTGATGCCGCCGTAGCTCCAGCCGCCGATGCCGAGCCGGGTCGGATCGGCCACGCCCTGCCTGACCGCCTCGTCGACGGCCCCGAGGACGTCCATCACCTCGAAATGGCCCCAGTCCCTGTGAATCGCCTTCTGGTACGCCGCGCCGCGGCCCGAGCTGCCCCGGTAGTTGGGGGCCAGCACCGCGTAGCCGTTGGCGGCGAGCCACTGGTGGATGAAGTCGAAGCCGTGGTCGTCCTGGCCGTTGGGGCCGCCGTGGATGTAGAGCACCAGCGGCAGGTCGCGGGTGGCGCCAGCCGGCTTCACCGAGGATGCTGTGCACCTCGGTGCCGTCCTTGCTCGTCGAGGTGAGGTTCTCGGCTGTGGCGAGCGCCAGCTCGCCCTGCAGCGCGGCGTTGTGCGTCGTCAGCCGCCGCGGGGGGCCGCCGTCGATCGCCCACAATTCGGGCAGGGTGTTCGAGGTGCTGAGGATCGCCGCGTGACCGCCGCTGGCCACGGCCGGGCTGAGCGCCGACACCACCATGCCGGCGGCGGAGTGGCGCTGCGGCATGCCGCCCTCGGCCGGGACGCTGGCGGCGAACTGCGAGCGATCGTCTTCGAGCAGAAAGGAGAGGCGCTGGCCGTCGGCCGACCACGACGGCGCGAACACGGCCCGGTCGAGCGTCGGCGACAGCAGGCGGACCGCGGTCGGACCGGGCGCGTTGGCGGCGACGACGCCCAGCTTGTTGAGGTCGTAGGCGTAGTTGGTGTCGGTGTCGCCGACCAGCACCGCGATCCGCGAGCCGTCGGGGCTCCACGTCGGCCGGCCGCTTTCGCCCTCGGGTGTGTCGGTGAGGCGCCGCGGCGTGGCGCCGGCCCGCGCCTCGACCACCCACAGATCGGCGTTGGTGGTGCGATCGGGATCGGCGTGCGCGCGCTTACTGAGGAAGGCGAGCCGGGTGCCGTCGGGTGACCAGGCCGGGCTCTCGTCGTCCACCTGGCCCGAGGTCACGGCCGTGGCGGTCCTGGTCGCCAGATCGAACACAGCGATGTGACTGTACAGGCGCGTGAGATAGCCGGTGCGGTCTTCCTTGAAGCGATAGCGGTCGATGACGATCGGCGGCGTGGTCTTGCGCTTCCAGCCGTCCATCTTCTCCGGGTCGTCGGCGGGATCGACGTCGTGCATCACGAAGGCCAGGCGCGTGCTGTCAGGCGCCCACTGGATGTCACTCAGCCCGCCGGGGACGTCGCTGACCTTCTGCGCCTCGCCGCCCAGGCGGGGCAGCAGCCACAGCTGCGCGCCCTTCTTCTTCTCGTCCTCGGGGCCGCGCTCGGAGAGAAACGCCAGGTACTTGCCATCCGGGCTCCACCGTGGCGAGGTCTCGCTGTCGGGGGAGCTGGTCAACTGCTGCTGCGCGGTGCCGTCCCAGCGCGCCATCCAGACGTCGGTGTTCCGGGTGTCCTTCGCGGCGTCGATGGTCGTCACCGTGTAGGCCACCCACTGGCCCTCGGGCGAACGTTGCGGGTCGCCCAGCGTGACGACGCGGTCGAGGTCGGCGAGCGCGATCGGCCGCCGCGCCTGAGCCGTCGAGGGCGCTCGCGAGGCGGCGACGACGAGGACGACCACGACGGCTGACGCGGCGAGGCGACGGCGGCTCGGCATGTCCTCGACTATACCGGCCCGGCGCCCGCCCGCTGCACGGCACGTGCGGCGGATCCGCTGCGGCCCTGGAGTAGGATGGACGCATGACCGACGACGCCGTCGCGGCGCCGCTGATGCTGATCTCGATGCCGCAGCTGGCCGATCCGAACTTCGTCCGCACGGTGATTCTGCTGTGCGAGTACGGACGGGAGGGCGCGTTCGGCCTGGTCGTGAACCGGCCGATGACCGAACCGGCGCACGAGGTGGTGCGGACCGAGCCCGAGATCGCGATCCGCAAGGACGTCCACCTCTTCACCGGCGGTCCGGTCGAGCCGATGCGGGCGTGGGTGCTCACCGCCGATGCCACGCTCGACGACGAGGCCACCGAGGTGGCCGACGGCATCTTCCTCACCGCGTCGCCCACGGCGGTGCGTCACGCGCTGCAGTCGCCGCCCGAGCCGCGGATGCGGGTGGTGGTCGGCTACGCCGGCTGGGCGCCCGGCCAGCTCGACGAGGAACTGGCGCAGTCGGCGTGGCTGGTCGCGCCGGTCGGCGCCGACATCATCTTCGGCAGCTCGCCCGACAAGATGTGGGACGCCGCCATCCAGCGCCTCGGCGCCGACCCGGCGCACCTGCTCGGCAGCTCCGGCGTGCACTGACGCCGCGCGGCGCGCGCCGCCTTCCAGGACCTTCCCCGATGTCCCTGATCATGCGCACCCTGGTCCCGTCGATTCTCGCGCTCGGCATGTCGGCCTGCGGCAGCGGGTCGTCGTCCTCGCCTGCGCCGACTCCCCCCACGGCGCCGGCCGCCGATCCCGCGGTGACGGCGCTGCAGGCGCAGGCCGCGCGTTTCGCGCCGACCGACCTCACCGCCGATGTGGCGGCGCTGCCGGAAGCGGAGCAGCGGGCGCTGGCGCACATGGTGCGCGCCGCGCAGGTGATGGACGCGCTGTTCCTGCGTCAGGTGTGGGCCGGCAACGAGGCCATGCTGCTGGCGCTGCAGCAGGACCAGAGCCCGCTCGGCCGCGCCCGTCTGGGCTACTTCGTGATCAACAAGGGGCCGTGGTCGCGTCTCGATCACCACGAGCCGTTCGTGCCCGGCGCGCCGCCGCGGCCGCCCGCCGCCAACTACTACCCGGCGGCGGCCACGAAGGCCGAGGTGGAGGCCTGGCTGGCGTCGTTGCGCGGCCCGGCGCGCGCCGCGGCGACCGGGTTCTTCACCACCATTCGCCGCGGTCCCGGCGGCTTCACCGCCGTGCCCTACAGCCTCGAGTACCAGGGCGAACTGGCGCTGGCGGCGTCGTACCTGCAGGCCGCCGCGGATCTCACCACGCAGCCGACGCTCAAGGCCTATCTCCAGACGCGGGCGACGGCGTTCCTCACCAACGACTACTACGACAGCGACGTGAAGTGGATGGAGCTCGACGCCTCGGTCGAGCCGACCATCGGCCCCTACGAGGTCTACGAGGACGAGTGGTTCAACTACAAGGCGGCGTTCGAGGCCTTCATCACCGTGAAGGACGCCGCCGAGTCGGCCAAGCTGAAGCAGTTCGCCGACGCGCTGCAGGCCATCGAGGACCACCTGCCGATCGACCCGAAATACCGCAATCCGAAGCTCGGCGCGCTGGCGCCGATCGCCGTGGTCAACACCGTGTTCTCGGCCGGCGACGGCAACCGCGGGGTGCAGACGGCGGCGTTCAACCTGCCCAACGACGAGCGGGTCATCCGCGAGAAGGGCAGCAAGCGGGTGATGCTCAAGAACAACCAGCAGGCCAAGTTCGACCAGGTGCTGCTGCCGATCGCGCAGGTGGCGCTGGCGCCGGCAGACCGCGGCCACGTGGCGTTCGACGCCTTTTTCACCCACATCCTGATGCACGAGCTGGTGCACGGGCTGGGGCCGCACGGCATCACGGTGGGCGGCCGCGCCACCACCGTGCGCCAGGAGCTGAAGGACACCTATAGCGCCATCGAGGAGGCCAAGGCCGACATCGCCGGCCTATTCGCGCTGCAGTTCCTGATCGACCAGGGACAGCTCGGCAAGGACATGGAACGGACGATGTACACCACGTTCCTGGCCAGCGCGTTCCGCTCCATCCGGTTCGGCATCACCGAGGCGCACGGCCGCGGCCAGGCGGTGCAGTTGAACTACCTGCTCGACCAGGGCGCGTTCACGGTCAACGCCGACGGCACGTTCGCGGTGGACGCGGCGAAGATCCGCGACGCCGTCGCCGGCCTGACGCGGGAGATCATGACGCTGCAGGCCGAGGGGAACTACGCCGCCGCGAAGGCCATGCTCGACACGCTGGGCGTCATCCGCCCGCAGACGCAGGCCGTGCTCGACCGGTTGAAGGACGTGCCGGTGGACATCGCGCCGCGCTTCCCGGCGGCCGAGGCGCTGCTGGCGAAGTATCCGTAAGCGCTAGCACGTCGGGCTCCGGCGACCGCTATGCCAGCCGCGCCCAGCCGCCAGTCGGTGTCGCCGCCGCTCGCGAATCCCGGTTCCGGAGCCGGTCAACGCTGCGCTCGCCGATGGCGGCCGCTGGACGGCAGGTCCGTGACACTGCCTGATGCCCGCAGCGTGCTCGCGTTGTCACAATTCCCGGCGGCTCCTCCACAGGGCTTCGCGAGCGGCGGCGACACCGACTGACAGTGCGCCGAGATCGGCGTACTTGACGCAGACGCTGGGCAGATGTGCCAGAGGGAGCGAACCCAAACCTCGCGTGGCAGGTGGCAGTTCAGCGATCGACGACTGTGGCGACGTGCTCGAGGACCGGGTCGGCGCAGAATCCCGAACCGGACACGACCACCACGCGCTGCCCGGCGACGCGTCGCCATAGCTCTCCCCGCGCTACCGGCTGGTGCGCTGAGAGGGGAGCGAGGTCGCGGAACTCCACGGCGTACACGTTGATCGGGCGTCGTTCGTTGTCAGCGTAGAACGCGACGTACGTGATTGCGACGTCATCGGCAGCTCGGATACGCCACGAGCGAAGCTCGGCCGGCCACAGCGGCGGGCCATCCGGCAGCCGCATAGGTGCGATGATGCTCTCGCGCACGGCTGCCGCCACCTCGCGATCCGGTCCGAACCAGGGATTGGACGATATCGGCAGCCCGTCCCAAAGCCCCATGACAACCCGGCCGCCCGCAAACGGGGGCCCAGGGTCGCTTGGCGCAGGCACGAGCCGACACGTCGAGACCAGTCGTTCCGTCGGCACCGTGAGCCGCGACAGGTCGAGGCTCTGTTGGGCCGACTCCGCACCGAGAAGGAGGCATCCCCCCAGGGCCAAGCCCCTGGCGATCGCCGCCACTGGAGGCTACCCCTGACCGACGACCAGGGTCGGCACGTCGGCCTCGCGCATCACCCGGTAGGCGATGGTGCCGACGCGGTGGGTGGTGCCGCCGCGCGAGACCACCAGCAGGCCGGCATTGGCGTCGCGCACCACGGCCGCCACGGTGCGCGGCACTGAGCCGCGGCGCACGTCCACGGCGGCGCGCGCCGGCAGGCCCAGGGCCACGGTCTCGAGGCGGGTGCGGGCGGCGTCGGTCGACTCCTCGAGGGCCGGTGGCAGCGGCATGTCGCTGAGCGGCCACCATACCGGCAGCGGCGCTTCGGCACAGACGTGCGCCAGCGTCAGTCCGGCGCCGGTGCCGCGCGCCCACGCCGCGGCTGCCGCGGTGACCACGGCGTCGAAGCGGTCGAAGCCGACGGCGGCGACGACATGGCCGACGCGGATCGCCGGTGGCGTCGCCGCGAAATCGATGCGCTCGGGCTCGTAGGCCGGGACGACCAGCACCGGGATCGGCGACTCGCGGATCACTTTGTCGGCGGTCGAGCCGAAGACCAGCTTGCTCGTGCCGCCCAGGCCCTGTGAACCCATCACGATCAGCTCGGCGCCGGCGCGCCGCGCGCCGGCGACGATCTCGATCGCGGCATCGCCGGTGACGGTGTCGATGGCGGGCGTGACGCGCGGGGTCGTCTCGGGAAGGCGGCCGAGCAGCGCGACCAGCGCCTCTTCGACCTGGTCGCGCACGGTGTCGCCGCGCCCGGCCGCCGCGGCCGCGGCTTCGAGTAAGGGGTCGGTCACCGCCAGCACGGTGAGGTGCCCGCCGGCCGTCGCGGTCAGCGCGACGGCATGACGAAGCGCCCGCTCGGCATGGGCCGAGAAGTCGACAGGGCAGAGAATCGACGCCGGCAGGGGGCCGGCGCCGGGAGCCGCCGCGCTCAACGCGTGGTGGGCGCGCCGCCGAGCTCGACGGCCTTGGCCGTGAGCGGCGCTTTGCCACTGCCGATGTTGACGACCACGCGGTCGCCGACCTTGATGTCGCCGATCGCGAGCTTGGTGCGGCCGCGCGTCACCTTGGTGGTCGGCGCGAAGGCGATCACCGAGAGGGCGCCGTCCTTGACCGCCCGCACGGTGACGTTGGTGGCGGTGATCTCGGTGACGGTGCCGAGCAGCTTGTGGTCGTGGCCCTCGTGGGCCACGGCCGGCCCGAACGACACGACGACCAGGGCGAGAGCGGTGAGCAGGCGGCGGCGGGTCATCGCGAGGGTCTCCTCAATGTTGATGGCCCGGGGCCGTCGGCGTCGCCGCGGGCACGTCCAGTGTACCAGACAGGAACTGCCGTTCCTCCTCGAAGGCCTGCCAGTCGGCCCGGCCGCGCGGGTTCAACTCCTCCATCCGCGCCAGTTCGTCCTCGGTCAGTGTCGGAAGCCGGCGGATGAACTGCACGAGGTGCCACGAGGCGGCCTCGCCTTCGGGCGTCCCGGTGCCCCAGGCCGGCATCCCGGTGATCTTCACGCCCTCCTCGATGATGTAGAAGAGCTCGCCGTCGCTGAGCGACTGCGTCGCCGCCAGCCGCATGTCCGGCGCCTTGGGATACAGGCCCTGGCCGATGGCGGTCTGTCCCGAGCCGTCGTTGCCGTGGCAGCTCGCGCAGTGATCGGCCCAGTGCTCGAGCCCCTCACGCAGCGTCTCGTCGGTGCCGGGCGCCGGACTGACGCGGGCCCTGGCCGCGGAAGGGATCAGATAGTGCCGCGCCGCGCGCGACAGCGAGGTCTCGATCGGGCCGGGCGTCGGTCTGGCGCTGATGCCCTGGCGGCTGAACCACACCGTGCCAATCAGCGTCAGCAGGCCGAGTACCGCCAGGCCGTTCCAGAGACCGCGGAGGATCGCCACGCGCCAAGCGTAGTGGCCTCGCCCCGCCGAATCAATGCCGCGGGGTGTCAGTGCACCGAGCAGGAACCGGGGCCGTCGGGATGGCCGCACGAGCCGCACGGTCCGGCGGCCATCGGCATGCTCCCGCCGCTGCGCCCGTCGGCGCCCACCGCGAACACCGACAGCTGCTTCTCGAGCCGGGCGCCGTGGCAGGCGGGGCATTCGAGTGTGGTCGACTCGCGGACCAGCAGCTCGAACCCATGCTGGCAGTCCTGGCAGCGATACTCGAAGAGCGGCATGGGGACAGGATAACAGCGGGGACCGGGGACCGGGGACCGGGAATCGGAATCCCCTGGGTCCCGCTGGCCGGACCTGGGCTCGGCGTCCGTGCAGGCAGGGTCGTCCCCCGTCCCTCGTTCCCCCGCTCCCCGCTCTTCAGGCTCGGGGATTGCAGGGCCCGACCCGATATGGTCTGGTGGGGGAGGGGCGTCCCCCGCCGATGACGCTGATCGTGCACAAGGTGACACATCCGGGACCGATCGGGGGGTGGGGACGCGGCGTCCGTACCGTCGTCGTGGCGGCCAGCCTGCTGGTCGGGGCCGCCGCGGTCGGGGTGCGTGCCGGCGCCGACCTCGAGATCGACGACGCCTACGTCCACGAGTCGTCCGACGGCCGCCGCTGGGACGTCGGCAACCGCGCCGTCCGCTACGAACTCGGGCTCGACGCCTCGGGCGCGCTCGCCGTCTCGGCGCTGTCGGCCACCGGTCGGGGCAACCTCATCACCGGCGGCGGCGCCGACGCCGACCTGACCATCGAGGACGTGCGCGTGCCGCTCGGCGGCCGCGACTTCCGCTTCCTCGCCGCCGAGGCCAACGCGGTGGCCGGCCGCGCCGTGCTCACCCTGGCGTTCGCGCACCGCGATCGGCCGCTCGTCGTCGGCCGCCACTACGCCGTGGCGCCCGGCGCGCCGGTGATCGAAATGTGGACGACGGTCGAGGCCGAGGAGGCGACGCGGCTGCGCGACCTCGACGGCGTGCGTCTCGAAATCGGCGCCCGCGAGGCGTGGTGGCACCGCGGCCACGACACCCCCGACGACCAGGGCGGGCCGTTCACGCGGCGGACCGCCACCGTGGACGAAGGCCGCCAGATCCAGTTCGGCAGCCAGGCGCTGTCGTCGCTCGAGGCCCTGCCGTGGTTCGGCCTCGACGCCGGTGCCGATCGCGTCCTGCTCGGGTTGGCATGGTCGGGCACGTGGCGGGCGACACTGGTCGGCACCGCCGCCGGGACCTACGTGCACGCCGGGCTCCCCGACATGGCCGTCGTCGCGCGTCCCGGACAGCCCGTGGAGTTCCCGCACGCCTTCGTCGCGGTCACCGGCGCTCGCGCCGGCGACCAGGCCGACGCGATCGCCAGCTGGCTGGCCACGCGCCGGCAGGGTCGGACGTACCCGGCGCTGGCCACCTACAACACCTGGTTCACGTTCGGCATCGGCATCGACGACGAGCTGATCCGCCGCGAGATGGACTCCTTCGCGGCGATCGGCGGCGAGCTGTTCCAGCTCGACGCCGGCTGGTATCCGGCCGTGCAGCCGGCCAACGTCTTCGACTTCTCGGCCGGTCTGGGGTCGTGGCAGGTCGACGCGCGGCGCTTTCCCGATGGGCTCGGCGCGCTGGCCGACCATGCCCACGGCCTCGGCCTGCGCTTTGGCGTGTGGATCGAGCCCGAACGCATCGATCGAACCACGATCGGGCGTCCCGGCCTGGCCGAGCCGTCGTACCTGGCGCAGCAGGACGGCGCCTACCAGCCGGGTCGCGCCAACGACGGGCCCGGCCAGGCCCAGATCTGCCTGGGCCACGGCCCAGCGTGGCAGTGGCTGCACGATCGGCTGGTCGCGTTCCTCGACGCGGCGCGGCCCGACTACCTGAAGATCGACCTCAACGGCTGGATCGTCTGCACCCGCGACGACCACGACCACGATCGCGACGGCGGCAACTTCGCCCACGTCACCGGCTACTACCGGCTGCTGGCGGCCCTGCGCGCGCGCTATCCCGCGCTGATCCTCGAGAACGTGGCGGGCGGCGCCCGCCGGCTGGACGCCGAGACGTTGACCCGCGCCGACGTGCAATGGATGGACGACCGCACCGCGCCGGCGGCGCGCGTGCGCCATCATCTCGAGCTGCTCACCGCGGTGGTGCCGCCGGGGGCGCTGCTCTCGTACCTGCTGCCGCACCCCGACGAGCCGATGCTCGACGGCGACGACCTGCCGCTGTTGTCGCGCAGCCGCATGCCTGGCATTCTCGGCCTCAGTGTCGACTTCCGCGGTATGAGTGAGGGCGATCACCACCGCCTGGCCGCACAGATCGATCAGTTCAAGGGCCTGCGCGCCCTGCGTGGACGCGGAGTGACGGCGCTGCTCACCGATCCGGTGGGCATCACCGGCGAGGGGCCGGGTTGGGACGTCGTCCAGCAGGTGGATCCGGCGTCGGGGGTGGCGGTGCTGTTCGCGTTCCGCAACGCCCATGGCGATCGCCGCGTGCGGGTGGTGCCGACCCATTTGGCCGCCGGGCGCACCTACCGCCTGCGCTCGCTCGACCGCGGCGACCTCGGTAGTGCCAGCGCCGACGACATGATGACCGCCGGTGTGGTCATCGAGGCGTCGTCGCGATCGGCATCCGAGGTGCTGGTCCTCGAACCACGCTGAGCGCGTGGCGCCCGGCGCCCCGGCGCGCCGGTTTACAATGTGCCGCGGTGTCCGCGCCCGCCCGCCCTGCTCCCTGGTCCGCTGACGACGCGCGCACGGTCACTCAGCTGATGCTGCTGGTCGTGGCGCTGCGCGTCGCCACGGCGCTGGCGGCCTTCCTCGTCAACGTCACGTTCCCGCTCGATCGGCCCGAGCAGTTCACTCTGCTCGCCGACACCCACTACTTCTGGGATCCGTTCGCGCGCTACGACTCGGGCTGGTATTACGGCATCGCCTCACGGGGCTATCAGTGGGTCGAGGGCGGCCGCAGCAACCTGGCGTTCTTTCCGGCGTATCCCTGGCTGATGGGCGTGTTCGGCCGGCTGCTCGGCGGCACGCAGGGCGACTACTACTTCGCCGGCATCGTCGTCTCGTGGGTGGCGGCGGTGGCCGCCGCCGGCTTCGTCTACGGCGTGGCGCGGCTCGACCTGACCGCAGAACGGGCCCGCGACGCGACGCTGCTCACCTTCGTCTTTCCGTTCGCGTTCTTCTTCGGCGTCGTGTATTCGGAGGCCCTCTTCCTCCTCGGCCTCTCGGCGGCGATCTTCGGCCTGCGCACCCGGCGCTGGTGGCTCGGCGCGGTGGCCGGCGCGCTGGCCACGGCGACGCGTGTGAACGGCGTCATGGCTCTGCCGGCGTTCGCGTGGCTCGCGTGGCGCGCCGCCGGCGCCGATGCGTCGATGCGGCGCCGCGCGGTGGCGGCCACCGCCGCGACCACGGCCGGCGTGGCCGGCTACTGCCTCTATACGTGGGTGCTCACCGGCGATCCGTTCGAGTGGTACGCGGCGATCACGCGCTGGGGCTATCACCCGGGCACCACCCTCACCGCCAACCCCCTGGCGGCGTTCGTCGCCAACCTGTCGTCGCGGCCGTACGCCTACATGGTCAACGAGCACGCCGCGCCCTACGACGTGCTGAACGGCCTGTTCCCGCTGCTGATGGCGATCACGCTGCCGCTGCTCTGGTGGCGGCTCGGCGCCGGCTACGCCCTGCTCATCGCCGCCAACCTCGCCCTGCCGCTCAGCTCGGGCCAGTTCGAGGGCCTGGGCCGCTACAGCGCCGTGTTGTTCCCGTTCCAGATCTGGGTCGCCGCCGTCACGCCCGATGCCTGGCGCCCGCTCGTCTTCGCCGGCTACGGCGCGCTCTACGCCCTGGCGCTGACGATGTTCACCACGCTCCATTCGTTGTTCTAGACCGGGGCTCGGGACTCGGGACTCGGGGCTCGGGAAGACCCCTCTGACGGAACTGACGCGCAACGAGCGCGTCATCGTGACACGCAGGTTCCGGGCGCCGAGCCCCGAGCCCCGTTCCCTGTCCTATACTGGGAAGATGTCCCAACCCGAATCGGCCGCCCAGTCCACCCCGGTGCCGGTCGTCAACCCGCAGCGCCGCAACGTCGCCATCATCGCCCACGTCGATCACGGCAAGACCACCCTCGTCGACGCGATGTTCCGCCAGGGCGGGGTGTTCCGCGCCAACGAGCGGGTGGCCGAGCGGGCCATGGACAGCAACGAGCTCGAACGCGAGCGCGGCATCACCATCCTGGCCAAGAACACCGCCGTCCACTACGGCGACGTGCTGATCAACATCGTCGACACCCCGGGCCATGCCGACTTCGGCGGCGAAGTGGAGCGCGTGCTGTCGATGGTCGACGGCGTGGTGCTGCTGGTGGACGCCGCCGAGGGGCCGCTGCCGCAGACGCGTTTCGTGCTGAAGAAGGCTTTCGAGCGCGGCCTGCCGCCGGTGGTGGTGATCAACAAGATCGATCGCGCCGACGCCCGCGTGCAGGACGTGGTGAACGAGGTCTACGACCTGTTCATCGACCTCGACGCCACCGAGGAGCAGATCGAGTTCCCGGTGCTCTACACCAGCGGCCGGGCCGGCACCGCGACCACCGACCTGGCGGTGCCGGGCGAGGACCTGGGGCCGTTGTTCGACGCCGTGATCGCCCACGTGCCGCCGCCGGTCGGCGACCCCGAGCTGCCGCTGCAGATGCTGGTCGCCAACCTCGACTCCAGCGACTACCTGGGCCGCATCGCCATCGGCCGGATCTTCCGCGGCCGGGTCAAGGTCGGCGACCCCATCGCCGTCCTGAAGCTCGACGGCACGGCGCAGCACACCAAGGTCACCAAACTGTTCGCGTTCGAGGGCTTGAAGCGCGTCGAGATCGCCGACGCGGCGGCTGGCGACATCGTCTGCCTGGCCGGCATCGAGGACATCAACATCGGCGAGACCATCGCCCATCCCGAGCACCCCGAGGCGATTCCGCCGATCGCGGTGGACGAGCCGACGGTGTCGATGATCTTCGGCGTCAACACCTCGCCGATGGCCGGCCGCGACGGCCAGTACGTGACCTCCCGCCACCTGCGCGACCGCCTCGAGCGCGAGCTGCTCGGCAACGTGTCGCTGCGGGTGGAGAACACCGCCACCCCGGAACAGCTCAAGGTGCTCGCCCGCGGCGAGCTGCAGCTGGCCATCCTCATCGAGATGATGCGCCGCGAGGGCTACGAACTGCAGGTGTCGCGGCCCGAGATCGTCACCCGCGAGATCGACGGCGTGAAGATGGAGCCGGTCGAGGACCTGGTCATCGACGTCGCCGAGGAGTTCCAGGGCGCGGTGATCGCCGCCGTCGGCACCCGCCGCGGCACCATGACCAAGATGGTCAATCACGGCAGCGGCCGCGTGCGTCTCGAGTTCCGGATTCCGGCCCGCGGCCTGATCGGCTTCCGCTCGCAGTTCCTCACCGACACCAAGGGCACCGGCATCATGAACCACCTGTTCGCCGAGTGGGAGCCGTGGCACGGCCCGATCCCGTCGCGCTCGACCGGCGCGATGGTCGCCGACCGGGCCGGCGTCGCCACCGCGTTCGCGATGTCGAACCTGCAGGAACGCGCGGTGATGATGATCGAGCCGGCCACCGAGGTCTACGAGGGGATGATCGTCGGCGAGAACTCGCGCGTCAACGACCTCGACGTCAACATCACCAAGGAAAAGAAGCAGACCAACATGCGGGCCTCGACCGCCGACGAGGCGATCCGCATCGTGCCGCCGCGGCTGATGGGGCTCGAACAGGCGATCGAGTTCATCAACGACGACGAGCTGGTCGAGATCACGCCCAAGCACATCCGCCTGCGCAAGCGGATCCTGGCGTCGAACATGCGGCCGAAGAAGAGCGACGACGGCGCGTAGGACCCTTACGGCGCCGTCGAGAAATTCACGGTCACCGTCATCTCGACGTCGATCGGCTCGCAGTTGAGCAGCGTCGTCGTGAAGCGCCACTGCCGGACGGCGTCGATGGCCGGCGGCGCGAAGTCGGGATGCGCGGCCACCACGTCCCGGACATCGCTGACGCGGCCGTCGCGGTCGATCGTCGCCCGCATGGTGACGGTGCCGGCGGCTCCCGAGGGGCGGAGGTGTGCCGGATAGTCGGGCGTGACGTGCACGATCTTCATCGGCGGCAGGATGTTGCCGCCAACGGCCGCCGGCGGGCCGGCGGCGCACGTGGCCAAGGCGCGCTGCTGCCGTTCGCTGGCGCGCTGCTGATTGGCCTCGCGCCGGGCCAGCGTCTCGGCATCGGGCGGGGCCGCGGGTTGACCGTCACCGATCACGGTGATGGTCTCCTGCAGTGTGCCGACCCGCAGCCGCAGCGAGCGCTCCACGTCCCCGGCGACGACGACGTCCTCGGTGTGTGTCTGGAAGCCTGACGTCTTCGCTTCGAGTCGGTAGGTGCCGGGCGGCAGCCCGACGAACTCGAACCGGCCGCCCCGGTCGGCGCGCACCTCGTACTTGCGGTCGGCGGTCGGCTCGGCCAGCGTCACGACGGCGCCTGGCAAGGCTCTCCCGCGTGGATCGCTGAGGCTGCCGCGCAGCGCGTGGTACAGCGCCGCGGCCGCCAGCAGCGCGAGCGGCGCCGTCGCCGTCACCACGGCGCCGACCACCAGTGCGCGAATCGAAGGGGACACCGACTGACGACGCGTGCGGGGATCGAGCATGGCAACGACTCTCCCTTCGAGTGACGACGTTCGGGCCATGGCCGCGGCGGGCAGCCACGGCGACGGCCGAGCCTGGAGTTGGCGGGCGAGGTCCACGAGGTGGGCGGCGTAATCGGCGCCGTCGAGCCCGAGCGCCAGGGCGACGTCGTCGCTGGCGCGTTCGCTCTGGGCGAGCAGCTGCCGGCGGACGTGCCAGGCGAGGGGATTGACCCAGTGCCAGGCGCGTATCAGCTCGCCGAGGATCTGATGACGCCAGTCGCCGCGGGCGACGTGACCGAGCTCATGGGCGAGCACGGCGCGAATCCGCGCCGCTGGCCACGCCAGTGCCGGCGCGGGCAGCGCCACCACCGGCCGGCGCCAGCCCCACGTGGCCAGCAGCGTCGGGTGCGGCGTGACGAGCAGGCGGACGGGCCGGCGGAGGGAGAGCGCGGCGCCCAGTGCGTCGGCGGTGGCGCGCCATGGCCCGGTCTCGATTGGCATCGCCGCCCTGGCGAGGCGGCGCAGGCGCAGCGCACCGACCGCCAGACGGGAGAGTGCGACGACGATGCCGGCCAGCCATCCGACCAGCGCCGCCTGACTCCAGGACCAGTTCGGGACGGCGGCGGTGGCGGACCGGACCCTGACGGTCGTCGCTTCGCCGGGCGATGGCGCCGCGGTCGCCGCCGCGGTCGCGTCCGCGGGGGCGAGCGGCGCCGCCAGGCGCGGCCGCACGTCGACCAGGGCGGCCCATGACGGCGGGACGGCAAGGCGCAGCAGCGGCGCCGCCAGCGCCGCCGTGACGCACATGGCGAGCAGCCAGTGGCGCTCGGCGGCCGAGCGGCGGCCGAGGCAGGCCGTCACCGCCAGCCCGGCGCCGAGCAGCGCCGAGACGACCGCCGCGTCCACGAGCACGGCCCGCATCATCGGCGTCCCTCCCGCTTGGCCTTCGCCACCAGCGCGGCGATGCGTTCGAGTTCGTCGTCGGTCAACGTGGCGCCGTCGCCACCGAGCAGCGCGCCGACGACGTCGGCGGCCGAGCCGTCGTAGAAGGTGTCGATCAGATGGCGCAGCGCCGACCGCCGGGCCGTGCTGCGCGTGCGCGCCGGGAAGTAGACGTAGCGCAGGCCCTCTTCCTCGTGCCGGGCGGCGCCCTTCTGCTCGAGAATGCGCAGCTGGGTGCGTACCGTCGAATACGACGGCCCGCCGGTGAGGTCGGCCATGACCTCGGCGGCGGTGGCCTTGCCGCGGCGATAGAGGATGTCCATCACTTCGCGTTCGCGGCGGCTGAGCATGTGGCTGGGCGACTTGGCCATGCGATGAAAATAACCTACTGCTAAAAAAATAGCATGTCAAGCCGGGAGGCGGAGGCGGGCGCGGCCCGGGCGCTCAGCGGCCGGGGTCGGCCGCGGCCGGCGCCAGGTCGGCGCGCCTGAACAACGTGAAGTCGGGGCCCGGACGGATCACGCCGGCGAAGCCGGCGTAGGGCAGGTAGAACGCGTCCATGCGGTCGAAGATCCGTGGGCCGTCGTCCGGCCGCATCGCCGCGAAGCGCCAGGCGACCACGTAGCCGTCGCGCAGCCAGGTGTCGACGACCGGCTGGTCGGCGCTGAGCGGATGCTCCTGGCGCAGGATCCACTCCGGGCGGGCCGCGCCGGGATCGTCCGGCAGCCAGTAGATCTGTTCGCGCCGGTCCCACACCCAGTGCCGATACGCGCGCTCGGCCGGCAGCCACGGATGCCCGTAATGCGACCCGGTGACCAGCAGCGCGGCGCCCGCCGGCACGTGCTCGCCGATCCACGCGGCCGCCAGCACGCGGGTGTCGGTGGCCGCCAGGGCGCGATCGAACTGCACGCTCCGCCACGCCGGCTCGGCGGCCACGGCCAGAGTGAGGGCGGTGGCGACCGCGGGCAGTCCGCGGCCCGCAGCCGTCGCGCCGCGTCGCGCCAGCCGCTCCGCCACGGCCTCGACGGCGACGGCGGCGGTGACACAGACGAACGGGACCACCGGCAGGACGTAGCGGAAGTACTGGTTGGCGGCGGCGCCGACGACCGCGAAGTAGCTGAGCGGGAACGCCAGCAGCAACACGGCGGCGACGGGGCGGCGCACCGCGAGCAGCGCCGCGCCAGCCACGGCGGCGGCCAGCATCGCCAGCCCGACGCCGAAGCGCAGCGACAGCTTCAAATGGGTCAGCCAGCCCGACTCCAGCCCCAGATGCGCCTGTCCCTGCGATGTCGAGGTGAAGAGCAACTGCAGGTCGCGGATGAAGCCGCCGGTGTCGTAGAACGCGAACGGGATGCCGAGCAGGGCGACGGCGCCGCACGGCACGCCGAACGCGAGCAGTCGCATCGCCACGGTGCGGAGCCGTCGATCGGGCGCGGCGACGGCGCCGAGCACGGCGCTCGCCACCGCCGGTACGACGACGAAGACGGCGGTGTACTTGGTGGCGCCGGCGAGTCCGCCGGCCAAGCCGGCCCACGCGAACGCCGCCGCGGTGCCGCGCGCGTGGGCGCGCAGGATCAGCAGCACGGCGAGCGTCGTGAACGCCGTCATCGGCACGTCGGTGGTGCCGTAGTGCGAGTCGCGGACGTGCAGGTAGGCGACGGCGAGCAGGGCCGATGCGATGAGCCCGGTGCGCGCCTGGCCGAGGCGCCGGCCGATCGCGAACACGAGGCCGACCGTGGCGACGCCGAGCGCGGCGGTGAGGCCGCGGTGGATGTAGAAGAACGGCGCGTAGTGCGTGCGCCAGCTCTCCGGCATGTCGGCGAAGGTCTGGAACGTGCCCTGCGCGGCGCCGATGACGTAGTAGGCACACCAGCCGATCGCCGTCAGGCCCATGTAGAGCCACGGGTACTCGTAGGTGGGCGGCGGCCGTCGCCCCTGCAGCAGCGGCCGGACGACGTCCATGATGTAGGTCTCGTCTGGGCGGGCGTTGCCGAATGGCAGGCCGAAGCCGAGGCCCCAAAGACGAACGCCCGCGGCGACCGCCAGGATCGCCGCGAGCGTCAGCAGCACGGGACGGCTCAGGCGCTGAGCCGCTTCATCGACCATCGGGGGGCGGCATCCTACCACCGAGCCGTCCGGTCCACCAAGGTGACGGGCCGGTGACACCGGGCCGCCCTCACCGGGCAGGGGGCGGCGGGACGATGGCCACGCGGAAGCCGATGAACGGCCGCCGCGCGCCCGGTTCGGCGGCGCCGCGCGCGCTCGCGCGCACCAGTCGCGCCCCGTCGGCGAAGCCGCCGCCGCGAATCACCCACAGCGCGTCGGCGTCGAGCTGCGCGCGATCGTCGCGTTCGTCGTAGGGATACGGCTGATACGGGCTGCGCGTCCACTCCCAGACGTTGCCGGCCATGTCGGTGAGACCGAACGGGCACTCGGGACAGACGTGCTGGCCGACCGGCGTCGGCGCCTGGACCTCGTAGGTGGCGCGGTCGTGCCGCGGCGTGTCGCCCCACGGGAAGAGACGGCGGTCGCCGCCGCGGGCGGCCCGCTCCCACTGCGCCTCGGTCGGCAGGGTCACGCGCCAGCCGTCGCGCAGGCGGCTGGCCTGCGCCGGCGGCGTCGCCGCCGACGCCTTCAAGTGCGCCTCGAGCCAGCGGCAATAGGCGAGCGCGTCGGTCCAGGCGACGAAGGTCGCCGGCAGGTCGGCAGCGCCGGCGAGCGCGCGTGGCTCGGCGCGCCAGCCCGTGGCGGCGGCGAACGCCGCGAACTGCCGCACCGTCACCTCGTGGCGGGCGAGCAGGAACGCCCCGACCTCGACGGTGCCTTCCGGCGCGGTCGGCGACCAGCGCTCGTTGTCGAACGCCTGGGCGTCGCCCGATCCCATCGTGGCGGTGCCGGCGGGGATCTCCACGAAGCCGAGGAGCGCGTCGGCGGGCAGTGCCGGGTCGATCGCCGCGCCGCCCTGGGCGCCGGCCAGCGGCGCCCGTTCCGCGGCGAGCGCGATCAGCACGGCCACCGCCGTCACCAGGTGACAGAACTGCCGCGTGGTCACCGCGTCGCGACGGCCTTCTCGCACGCGAACTGCCAGCCGTGGCGGCACGCGCGGGCGTACAGGTCCGGCTCCGGCATGTCGAGCAGGTTGGGGCCGCCCTCGCGCAGCAGCAGCCGCAGGTCGAGAAGCCGTGGATCGGCGGTGGCCGGCGGCGAGGCGTCGAGCAGGTTGACGCAGCCGGGCTGGAAGCGCGCCTCGCAGGCGCGGGTGAAGTAGCCGACGGCGCGCCCGGCGTCGGCGCCGACCGGCCGGCCTTCGACGTAGTGGCGTCCCAGTTCGTTGCAGGCCCAGCCGGCGTTGTCCACGCAGTATGACGCTTCGATTCTCAGCAGCCGGTCGCAGGCCTGTGCGCGGCCCTCGGCGCACGCCTGCTGCCAGAAGGGCAGCGCATCGCCCGGGTGTGTGCCGTCGGTGCGGCCGGTGGCGGTCATCAGCGTGAAGAAGGCGATCCACGCCGCCATGTGCGCCAGGTTGTGGCGGCCGACCGGACCGTCGAGGCCCAGCCAGCGCACCAGGCCGCCCTCACCGAGGCGGGCGACGGCGCGGTCGATGGCCGGCACGAGCAGGTTGAGCACCGGCACGCAGAGCAGCTTGTCGTAGAAGGTCGGCGCCCCGAGGGCCGTGAGCAGCGCGTACAGCCCGAACACGCCGAGGCCGTACAGCACGCCGAAGATGGCCCGGCCGAGCGGCGTGCGCGGCGAGGTGGACGGATCGGTGACCAGCAGGTGCAGCCCCAGGAAGACGGCGGTGGGGATCTCGGAATCGACGAAGTAGGGCACGCCGGTGACCGCCATGTAGAGGGCGCTCAGCCCGAACAGCGTCGCCGCGGCCATCGCCGTCACCGGCGTGATGGCGAAGAAGTACATCACCACCAGGCCGATCAGGAACAGCACGGTATACATCCGCGGGCCGAGGCTGAAGGTGGTGTTGATCTCCTGCGCCCAGGTCACGTCGGTGGTGCCGGTGACGATGAGCACGAGCGAGAACAGCGCCAGCGTGAACGCCGACGGATTGAAGATGTGCACCCGCTTGCCGTCGCGCTCCCACTGCACGAACGCCTTCCCGAGGAAGCCGATGGCGATGAGCAGGAACTGGAACAGGAACCAGTCGTCCTTGAACCACAGGAACAGGTTGGTGCTGAAGACGATGGGGAACGGGCCGAACCCGAGGCCGTAGGGGCGTCGCCGACTCCACGCCAGCAGGATGTCGAACGCGTAGGCGAAGAACAGCTGCGCGACCAGCAGCGGCGCGTAGGGGTAGACCGGCGCCCAGTAGTAGCCCCAGTAGCCGTAGACGCTCAGGTGGCAGCACATCTGGATGTAGTGCTGCGGGCGCGGCGGCACCTGCACGAACCCGGGCACCCCGCGGCCTCGGGCGCCCGCGAAGACGAGGGCCTGCCACAGGAGCAGGGCGGCGCCGGCGATCCAGAACGCGCGGGCAAGTAACGGATTGTCTCCAACACGCGGCAGCGCGGTGAGCGCGAGCAGCGCCAGCGTGAGGGCGAACGGCACGCCGAGCAGGGAGGGAGGAGCGGACGGAGCGGCGCCCGCGCCGGGCGCCTGGGCGCGCGCCGCGCGCCGAGCGATCGTCATCGAGCCACTCTGGGGATGCCTCCAGCTTGTATACCACCGGCCGGGCGGACGCAACCGGACCGGCGTCGGCCGGTTGACAGCGGATGGCCTGTCAAAGGATCCTTACCCGCTGTTCGGACCGTGTTTTCCAGGAGCTAACTGTGCCCAAGACGTCTCCTCAACCTCGTCGATGGACGCCCCACGCCGTGATCGGCGGGGCCGCGGTGGTGATCGGACTGGCGGTGGCCGGCCTCACCGGCGGCGCCCAGCAGAAGGGTGACTGGCCGGGGATCACCGGCGGCGACACCTCGACGCGGTATTCCGCGCTCGACCAGATCAATGCTTCGAACTTCAACACCCTGAAGGTCGCGTGGGAGTGGGACGGGAAGGACGTGCCGCCCGGCGTGGAGATCGGCGAGATCAACGCCCGCGGCCTGCCCATCTACGCCGACGGCATGCTGATCACGGTGTCGGGCCCGCGCCGCACGGTGGTCTCGCTCGACCCGGCCACCGGCAAGACGCTGTGGACGTTCCAGGAGCCGACCACCCCGCGCCACGACTACTCGATGCGCTCGAACCACGGCAAGGGCGTCGTCTACCACAAGATCAACGGCCGCGGCGTGGTCATCGTCACCACGCCGGGCTTCTTCGTCCACGCCCTGGATGCCAAGACCGGCAAGCCGATCGAAGGCTGGGGCGAAGCGGTGCCGGTGCCGGGCTTCGCCAAGAGCGGCTCGGTGGACATGCTGAAGGACCTGATCGCCGACTGGCAGCCCTGGAAGCAGACCGAGCAGAAGTACGACCCGGTCAAGGGCCTGCCGCTGGAACTCGGCTACATCACCACCTCGTCGCCGCCGATCGTCGTCAACGACGTGCTGGTCATCGGCAACTCCGCCGAACAGGGCTACAACCAGACGCGCGTCGAGAACGTGCCCGGCGACATCCTCGGCTACGACGTCAAGACCGGGAAGTTCCTGTGGAAGTTCCACGTCATCCCGCGGCCGGGGGAGTTCGGCCACGAGACGTGGGAGAACGACGCGTGGCGGTGGACCGGCGACGTGTCGTCGTGGGCGCCGATGTCGGCCGATCCGGCCCGCGGCCTGGTCTACATCCCGACCAACGGCGCGACCATCGACTACTACGGCGGCTTCCGTCCCGGCGACAACCTGTTCTCGACCAGCGTCATCGCCCTCGACGTGAAGACCGGCAAGCGGGTGTGGCATCAGCAGCTGGTCAAGCACGACATCTGGAACTACGACACCCCCACCGCGCCGATGCTGCTCGACGTCACCGTCGGCGGCCGGCGCATTCCGGGCCTCTTCCAGATCACGAAGCAGAGCTACGTCTACTCCTACAACCGGCACACCGGCGAGCCGATCTGGCCGATCGAGCTGCGGCCCGCGCCGCAGTCGAAGGTGCCTGGCGAAAAACTGTCGAAGGTGCAGCCGCATCCGACCAAGCCGGCGCCCTACGACTTCCAGGGCCGCAAGGAATCCGACGTGATCGACTACACGCCCGAGGTCAAGGCGCTGGCCCTGGCGCGCGTCAAGGAGCGCGACCTGCTGGCCGAACTGTTCGAGCCGCCGCGTCATCGCGGCAACGCCGAAGGCAAGGGCCCGGCCAACATCTGCCCGGGCGGCAACGGCGGCGCCAACATCACCGGGCCGCCGGCGGCGGATCCCGTGGCCGGCATCATCTTCGTCACGTCGTACGACGGCTGCTCGCCGACGCTGCTGCAGCCGGCGAGTGAGCGGGACAACCCGCAGATGACCGGCAAGACGCTGGCCGACTGGGTGCCGCTGCGTGGCGGCAAGCCGCCGGCTCCGCCCATGGAGAACGACCCGCTGCGCGGCTTCCCGTCGCTCTTCAAGGGCCCGGTGGGCCGGATCGTCGCCATCGACATGAACACCGGCGAGCACCTGTGGACGATTCCGCACGGCGACACCGCGCAGCGCGACCAGGACGCCTTCCGCAACCAGCCGTTGATGAAGGGCGTCACCTTCGACACCAACGTCGGCCGGCGCGGCCAGGCCGCGATGGCCGCCACCTCGACGCTGCTGTTCGCCAGCGGCCAGACCGCCGACAACCGGCCGGCGCTGTTCGGCATCGACAAGAAGACCGGCAAGCGCGTCGGCTCGATCGCCGTGCCGCGGCTCGGCGGCTACGGCCTGATGACCTACCTGCACCAGGGCAAGCAGTACGTGGTGATTCCCGTCAACGGCGGCTACACCGCGGTGTCGCTGCCCTAACCGGTTCGCGTTCCGGGCGATCGTTCCAACGGGCCGGGCGTCGGTGAGACGTCCGGCCCGACGTCTGTACGGGTGCTCCGGCCGCATCGCGGTCATCGGTTTGACAAATCGGCCCGGTGGCGCGCATCCTTGGCCCCGGCTGAGGCGGCCCATCCGACCGTCGCCCGTTTCCAGGAGCACAGGTGCCCATGACGTCTGCACAACCTCGTAGGTGGACGGCCCACGCCCTGATCGGCGGGGCGGTGGTGGCAATCGGACTGGCGATAGCCGGCCTGACCGGCGGCGCCCAGCAGAAGGGCGAGTGGCCGGGCATCACCGGCGGCGATACCTCGACGCGCTATTCGCCGCTCGACCAGATCAACGCCGCGAACTTCAACACCTTGAAGGTCGCCTGGGAGTGGCGCGGCGCCGAGCTGATGCCGGCCGTGGACATCGGCGAGATCAACGCCCGCGGCCTGCCGATCTACGTGGACGGGATGCTGATCACGGTGTCGGGTCCGCGCCGCACGGTGGTCTCGCTCGACCCGGCCACCGGCAAGACGCTGTGGACGTTCCAGGAGCCGACCACCCCGCGCCACGACTACTCGATGCGGTCGAATCACGGCAAGGGCGTGGCCTTCTATCGGCTGAACGGCCGGCCGATCGTCCTGGTCACCACGCCCGGCTTCTTCCTGCACGCCCTCGACGCCAAGACCGGCAAGCCGATCGAAGGCTGGGGCGAGTCGGTGCCAGTGCCTGGTTTCGCCAAGACCGGGTCGGTGGACATGCTGAAGGACCTCATCGGCGACTGGCAGCCGTGGCGGCAGACCGAGCAGAAGTACGACCCGGTCAAAGGCCTGCCGCTCGAACTCGGCTATGTGACGACGTCGTCGCCGCCGATCGTCGTCAACGACGTGCTGGTCGTCGGCAACTCGGCCGAGCAGGGCTACAACCAGACGCGCGTCGAGAACGTGCCCGGCGACATCCTCGGCTACGACGTCAAGACCGGGAAGTTCCTGTGGAAGTTCCACGTCATCCCGCGGCCGGGGGAGTTCGGCCACGAGACGTGGGAGAACGACGCGTGGCGGTGGACCGGCGACGTGTCGTCGTGGGCGCCGATGTCGGCCGATCCGGCCCGCGGCCTGGTCTACATCCCGACCAACGGCGCGACCATCGACTACTACGGCGGCTTCCGTCCCGGCGACAACCTGTTCTCGACCAGCGTCATCGCCCTCGACGTGAAGACCGGCAAGCGGGTGTGGCATCAGCAGCTGGTCAAGCACGACATCTGGAACTACGACACCCCCACCGCGCCGATGCTGCTCGACGTCACCGTCGGCGGCCGGCGCATTCCGGGCCTCTTCCAGATCACGAAGCAGAGCTACGTCTACTCCTACAACCGGCAGACCGGCGAGCCGATCTGGCCGATCGAAATGCGGCCGGCGCCGGCGTCGAAGGTGCCGGGCGAGAAGCTGGCGACCATGCAGCCGCACCCGACCAGGCCCAAGCCGTACGACCAGCAGGGCCGGCTGGAGTCCGACCTGATCGACTACACGCCCGAGGTGAAGGCGCTGGCCCTGGAACGGGCGAAGAAGCTCGATCTGCTGGCCGTGCTGTTCGAACCGCCGCGGCACCGCGGCAACGCCGAAGGGCGCGGGCCGGCCAACATCTGCCCCGGCGGCGGCGGCGGCGCCAACATCACCGGGCCGCCGGCGGCCGATCCGGCCTCGGGCATCATCTTCGTCGCCTCCAGCAACGGCTGCACGCCGACGCTGCTGCAGCCGGCCAAGGAGCGCGACAACGACAAGATGACCGGCAAGACGCTGGCCGACTGGGTGCCGATCCGCGAGGGCCAGAAGCCGGCGCCGCCGATGGCCAACGATCCGCTGCTCGGCATCCCCGACATCTTCAAGGGGCCGTTCGGCAAGATCGTCGCCATCGACATGAACACCGGCGAGCACCTGTGGCGGATCCCGCACGGCGACATGGCGCAGCGTGACCAGGACAACTTCCGCGCCAACCCGCTGCTGAAGGGCGTCGCCAACCTCGACACCAACTGGGGCCGCCGCGGCCATCCCGCGCTGGCCGCCACCTCGACCCTGCTGCTGGCCACCGGGCAGACCGCCGACAACCGGCCGCACCTGTTCGGCATCGACAAGCGCAGCGGCAAGCGGGTCGGCTCGGTGGAGACGCCGCGGCTCGGAGGCTACGGCCTGATGACCTACCTGCACCAGGGGAAGCAGTACGTGATCATCCCGGTGAACGGCGGCTACACCGCCATGGCGCTGCCGTAAGGGCGCCGACCAGCGACGACCGGTCCGGCCGGATCCGCGCGAGGGGTCCGGCCGGTACTTTGTACGGGGCCGCGGCGAACGCCGGCGCGCCGCGCGCCGTCCAAGCCCGTATGTCCCAGCTTCGCTTCCTGTCCGGCGTCACCGTCGATCTCGGGAGCGGCGAGGTCGCGCGCCAGGACGGGCGGCGTCGCCTCGAGCCGCAACCCGCAGCGCTGCTCGCGCTGCTCGCGGCGCAGGCCGGGGCGGTCGTGACCCACGACGAGATCGTCGCCCACCTGTGGCCCGCCGGTACGCACGTCGCGTTCAAGGACGGCGTGCAGTACGCGGTGCGGCAGATCCGCCTGGCCTGCGACCTGCCGGCCGCCCCGGCCAGCGTGGTCGAGACCTTGCCGCGACGCGGCTACCGGCTGCGAGCCGACGCGTTGGCGCCGGGGCCGGCCGCACCGGCAGCGGTGGCCGGTGGGCGTCGGCTCGGCTGGCGTTGGCTGGCGGTGGCCGCGGTGGTGGTCGCCGGCCTCGTCGCCGTCGAGCAGCGGCCGAACGACCACCACGCCCGGGCGGTCGCCGTGGTGACCGCGATCCACGACTGGATCTACTGAGCCGGTGCGATCCCGGCCGGTCCTCGGGCCATCCTCGGCCGGTCCTCGGCGCCGCGCGCGAACCGCCGCTGCCGCCACTCGTCCCCTCGTCCAGGGAGGGCGGCATGACGCTGAAGGCAGTCGGGGCAGTGGTGGCTGTGGCGGCGGTGGTGGCGGGCGCCGCGTTGGTCTGGCGGTTCGGCTACTTCGCCGCGCCGTTCACGTGGACGCGCGAGCCCGAGCGGCTGGCCGCGGCGCTCGGCCTGACGCCGGGCATGACCGTGGCCGACGTCGGCGCCGGCGCCGGCGCTCTGGCCGTGGCGATGGCCGAAGTGGTCGGCGTCACCGGCCGGGTGTACGCCACGGAGCTGTCGGCCGAGCGTCGCGACGCGATCGCCCGGCGCATCGCCGCATCCGGTATCCAGAACGTCGCGGTGGTGGCGGCGGCCGAGACGCGGACCGGCTTGCTCGACCGGTGCTGCGACGCGCTCTATCTGCGCGCCGTGTTCCACCACGTGCCCGACCGTGACGCCTTCGCCGCCGCGCTCACCCTGGCGGTGCGCCCCGGCGGCCGCATCGCCGTCATCGACTTCGCGCCGGGCACGTTGTGGTTCCACGGCGCAGATCACGGCGTGTCGGCCGATGCCGTGACGGCAGCGTTCGCGCGGGCTGGTTGGGTCGTGCGCCACGGCGACGACGCCTGGGGCGGCGGATTGTTCCTGCGCGTGTTCGTCCGGCCGGGCGACGTGGCGTCCGGTCAGTGCGCGTAGACGGCGAGCTCGGGCGGCATGGCGTCCACGGCGTGCATGTCGAGCACTCGGGCTGGATCGGCAGGCGGGTGGCCGTTGTCGTCGGCGCCGGGCGTGGCGAGCCACGTGCCGTGGTCCGGTCCCGGACACGTGCCGCGCCAGTAGACGTGCTCCCGCCGTGCCAGCCGCCGGGGCGCGCCCGGCTCCCACGGCGTCGCCGTGACGGCGCCGAAGTTCCAGTAGCGGCGGCTGGCGCCGACATCGCGATGCCGCTCGATGTCCACGGTCAGCACCGCCCCGGTCGACGTGGCCGTCGCCAGCGTCTCGCGCCAGTCGGCGGGCGGGTCGCCCCAGATCGCGACGTTGGTCGCCAGGCGCCGCTCCCACGTGGCGAGCGCACGCTCACGCCAGTCGGCCGCGGGGACACAGTCACGGACGGTCAGGTCGAGGATCGAGGCGCGATAGTCGGGGGCGGGCAGGGCGGTCACCAGGATGGCGACCGCGCCGATCGCGGCGATGCCCAGGCGCCAGCGCCGCTGCGCGGCCGCCGACACCCGCATCCGATGCGTCACGGCGCCGAGCAGCGCGCCGAGGATCGCGCCGCCCGGGCCGGTGATGAGCAACCCAGCCAACGGGCCCTGGTTCGCCCACGGATTGAGGACCAGGGGCCCAAGGAAGCCGCAGACGAAGCCGGTGAGGCCGAGCACGACGGCCCAGTCGCGAATCGACGACACGTCGATCCAGATATCGGCGGGCGCCGTGCCGTGCCGCATTGCCGCGGCCCCGAGCGCCGTCGGCGCCGCCGGCGGACCGGCGAAACCGATGACTCCCGTGCAGGAGCGAGAGCTCAGGGCGTCGTGGCGAAATAGCCGGAGCGGGCCTCGACGCGGGCGCCGCGGCGGCGCACGCGGACTTCGAGCGGGTGCCAGCCGCCGGCGGGCACGCCGGCGGGCTCGTAGGTGAGCAGGTAGCGGCTGCGGAACTCGGCGAGTGCCTCGAGAAACGCCGGGCCCGGGTCGCCGCCCTCGCCGATGTCGATCAGGCGGCCCCCGGTGGCGCGGGTGAGGTCGCGGAGGAACCGCGGGTCACCGGCGCCGGCCCACACGCCGTAGACGACGCCGTTGACGCGTCGCGCCGTCTCGAGGACGACCTCGGCGGTCTGGAAGCTGGCGGTATCGATGCCGTCGCTGAACAGCACGACCAGCGTCCGTCCACCCGACGCGTCGCCGCGCAGCAGCGCCGCCAGCGCCGCGTCGGCGAGCGAGGTGTCGCCTCCCGGCGGCGCGGCGTCGAGGGCGGCGCGCACCTGTGACAGCTCGCGAGTCGGGGCGACCTGCTCGGTGACCCGGTGGTTGAAGGTCAGCAGCGCCGCGGTGTCATCGGCCCGCAGCGCGTCGACGAGCGCGTGGCCGGCCCGGCGCAAGGCGGCCAGCGCGGGCGGCTTCAGGCTGGCGCTGAGGTCGATCGTCAGGACGACGCCGAGCGGCAGGTCCTGCTGACCGATCAGCGCCACCGCCTGGTCCACCCCGGCGTCGCGCAGCACGAAGTCAGCAGCGGTCAGGCCGGTGACGGGACGCCCGTTCTCGGTGACCAGCACGTCCACGCGCACGCCCTCGATGCGGCTGCGGAACAGCGGCTCCTGCGCGCGACCGACGACCACGGCGACCGCCACGCCGAGTAGGACGGCGGCGCGGATCACGGCACGTTCCGCGCCCACGTCCGGCGCACCTCGTCGAGCTGCGCGGCGGCGGTGCGGCCCTGGGCGGCGCGGTACGTCCACCACGGATCGGCGTCGTCCGGACTGGCCGGCGGCGCGAGCGCCAGGGACAGGCGCTCCGCGAGGCCGCGGCGGTCGCCGGCGCGCTGCGCGAGGCGGGCCAGGGCGAGGTGCGGCGCCGGGGCCTGCGGGGCCAGCTCGGCGGCCCGGAGGTAGGCCGCCTCCGCGCCGCCGGCAGTGGCAGTCCGTTCGAGGGCGGCGCCGAGGAACAGCGCGGCGTAGTACTGCAGCTGCCGGTCGTCGGTGTCGTGCAGCGCGCGGCGCAGCTCGGCGGCTGCCGCTTCAGGGCGTCCGGTCACGGCGAGCACCCGGCCGAGGCGCAGCCGCGCCTCGTGGTGGGCCGGGTCGCCGGCCAGCGCCTGGCGGAACAGGCGCTCCGCCCGGCGCAGCTCGGCGCCCTCGCTCTCGATGTCGGGCTTGAACCGCGAGCCGCGGAAGCCGCGGGCGAACTCCTGCATCAGCGGAGCGGCGAAGGCTTCGTGCTGGCACCCGGCGAGGAAGAGGATGCCGGGGTCGTCGGGGAAGTGCCGCAGCGCGTGGTCGAGGTGCAGCGAGTCGAACGACTCGACCTGCTGACCGAGTGCCAGCGTGGCGCGGTACCAGTCGCGCACCCAGGGGTCACGACCGGGCGCCGGAGACACCGACGCGACCAGCACCCGGGCCAGGTCCCAGTGCGTGCTCACCGCTTCGGCCCCGGCGGTCTGGCCGTCGCCGATCATCATCCGCAGCGGCGCGTCCATCGACACGGGGCCGGCCGACACCGCGATGCGATCCGGCGTGAGCGTCGCCACATCGGTGTGCACGAGGGCCGCACGCTTGGCGACCGCATTGACCCCCGACGCGCGGACGCGATCCGCCAGGTCGTCGACGATCGACCGCTGCGCTGGCGAGAAGCGCACGGTCACGCGGGTGTCCGCGGCGCCGGGCACGCCGGCGCGCGGCGCCAGCGGCTGGACGCGGAACCTGGTGTCGCCGGGGCGCTCGGCGAGGCGCAGCAGCACCTGCACGTCGATCCACAGCAGCTGCAGGTCGTCACGGGTCCAGGCCGTGGCGGCGATCAGCGCGCCGTCGATCTGCCCGGGGACGTGCGTTTCGACGACGCGGAGCCACGTGGTGAGCCGCGTGACGTCCCAGCCGTCGCGATCGCCGCGCTGCGCCGCCGCGGCGCTCGGCGCGGCCACCAGAACGACGGCCACGAACACGGCGGAGCGCAGCCCGATCATCTCAGGCGGATTCTACTCGCGCAGGCCGTGGCCGGGCTCAGCGGAGGGTCGGCAGGCGATCCACCTCCGAGCGATCAGCGAGCAGCTCCCACCGCAGCAGCGACAGCGGCACGTTGCCGTTCTTCCACACCGTGTCGTGGAACGCCCGCAGCGAGAAGCGATCGCCCAGGGCGCGGCGCTGATCGGCGAGCAGGCGCACGATCTGGAGCTTGCCGATCTGGTAGGTGATCGCCTGGCCGGGGCCGGCGGCAAAGCTGGCCGCCTCCTCGAGCGCCGTCGCGCGGTCCATCGGCACGGTCTTCTCGAGATAGTCGGCGGCCTGCGCGATCGTGAAGGTGCCGATCGCCAGCCGCACGTCCACCTCGACCCGCAACGCCCGCAGCCGGGCGAAGTTGTAGATGATCTCGCGTGACCGCGGACTCTCGGCCCACAGGCCCGCCTGCAGCATCATCTCCTCGGCGTAGAAGCCGATGCCCTCGTTGGCGCCGGAGTCGTAGTAGCGGCGGCGGATCGGGTTCTCGTGGGCCCACGACAACGCCAGCTGCATGTAGTGGCCGGGCACGCCCTCGTGAACGATGATCGGCCGCGGGTCGCGGGCGGTGGAGAGGTAGAAGTAGGGGAGCGACGGCGACGGCTCGCGGATGTAGCTGACGCCGTTCTCCTTCAGCCGCGTCTCGCTGGTGAGGTCGTCAGTCACGCCGAGGAAGGCGAGCGGTGCGAGATACGCCGGCAGCGGCAGGTTCAGATAGCGCTGCATCCACGCCGGCACCGTCAGCAGCGCTTCGCGCTCGAGGAAGGTGCGGATCGCCTGCTCCTGGAACGCGGAGGCGACGACCTGCGTCCGGGCATCGGGGAACAGGGGCATCGGCGGCAGGGCGCGGTTGCGACCCTGTTCCAGCGCTTCGAAGGCGACGGCGCGCTCCCATTCCTGGCGGCCCATCGCGGTGAGCTCCTCGGGGGTGAACGGCACCAGCGCGACCTCGCGCAGGAAGCGCAGGTAGGCGTCACGGCCGACCGCCGTGTCGGCCTTCAACGTCGGCGCCCGGCCCTCGAGCCAGACCCGGAAGGCGATCAGGGCCCGACCGGCCGCCGCGGCCGGCGCCGCGAAGCGCCCGGCGTGCGACGGCACCGCGACGTCGAGTTCGCGCGCGACCGTGGCGAGGCGCTGGTCGATGTCGGCCAGCGTGTCGATGGCGAGGCGCGCGAACGGGGCACGGGCGTCGTCGAGGTTGGCGCGGGCGTGCTCGAGCGTCGTCGCGGCGTGCGTCAACCGCGCGATCACCAGATCGGCCCGGGCGGCGCTGACGGGCGGCGGCGGCAGCAGCACGTCGAACACCGGGCCCAGCGCCTGCTGGATGTAGAACGCCGGATCGCGCCGCCACGCCGCGGCGCCGTCGAGCTCCCAGCGCACGCGCGCGATCGCCGACCCGACGAGGCGGTAGTCCACCTGGCGCGGCACCGGCCAGCCCGCCGGGTCGATGGCGCGGTGGCGGCGCTCGAAGCCCTCGAGGGCCGCGCGCCGAGCGGCGACGGCGGTGGGGGACCAGTCGGGCTGCCAGCCGCCGGGACGCTCGATGCGGGGAATGTCGTCGCCGCTCGACGGCTGAGTCTCGGCCCGCCAGCGCCAGAAGGCCTGCGACAGTTCGTCGAGGGGATCGGCTGCGGCCGGCGTGGCGACGACGGTGGCGGCGAGGCAGACGGCGACGGTCCAGGGCGAACGTGAGCGCATCACGGCGAGTCTACGACGGCCGCGGCTCTATAGTGGGGGGCGCATGCATGCGCGCGTTCTCTGGATCGTTCTCCTCGCCGGGGTGGGAGGGGCGTCTCCCGTGTCCGGCCAGCCCGCGGCGACGCCGCTCGCGCTCGAACGCGTGGCCGCGCTGCCGAGCCTGATCGGCACGGCCCCCGCGTCGCCGGTGTGGTCGCCGGACGGTCGCCGGCTGGCCTTCCTGTGGAACGACAAGGGTTGGCCGGGAAGGAACGTGTGGGTCGTGAACGCCGATGGCTCCGGGCTCCGGTGGCTCAGCGATTTCGACCCGACGCGGAGCGGCGTATTGCCCTCGGGGACCTCCACGGCGGCGCTGGCCGCCGCGGCGTCGGCGCGGGCCCGGGCATTCGCCACCGAGGTCCAGTGGGCCTCCCCGCGCCACCTGCTGGCGCTGGTCGGCGGCGGGCTGCTCCTCGAGATCGACGTCGAGGCGGAGCGCGAGGGCGTCCGCGAGCTTGGCACCCTGCCCGGCGCGAGCGACGTGGCGCTGTCGCCCGACGGCACGACCATCGCGTTCCTGCGCGACGGCGACCTCTGGACGATGGCGCGCCAGGCGGGGGCGGCCGCCCGGGCGGTGCGGCTGACCGCGCTCGGCGTGCCCGGGATCGCGACGGTGCCGCTCGGCGCCTACAACCGCGCCGACCGCGAGGTCGGCACCGGCGTGTGGGGCGCCGACTGGGCGCCGTACGCGTGGTCGCCCGATGGCCGCCGCATCGCGTTCCATGCCGTCGATCGCCGGCATCTCCGCAAGGTGCCGTTCCCGTCCTACCTCGGCGAGGAGACGGTGGTGAGCGAGCTGCGCCGCGGTTACCCCGGCGACGAGAACGAACGGCGGACGCTGCAGGTGCTCGACCTGGCGTCGCGCCGGGTCGTCGATCTCGATCTGCCAGAGCCGGGGCGCCGCGGTGTCAGCGACTTCTCGTGGTCGCCGTCCGGCCGGCTGCTCGTCGATCACGTCGCCGACCGCGGAACCGAGCGGTGGATCTACGTCGTGGAGCCTGGCCAGGCCCGGCCACGCCTGGTGTGGCACGACCGCCGCGACACGCGCATCTACCCGGCCTACGTCTCGCGCTGGCACCCGGACGGCCGCCGCATCGTGGCGGTGGCCGACCTGGCCGAACGCGACCAGCTCTTCGTGATCGATCCGGATGCGGCGGCGCCGACGCCACGGGCCGTCACGCCGGCGGATTGGGACGTGGCGGGGGAGCGTGGCGCCGCCACGGTGCAGGTGCCGTCCGGGGCGTCGGCGGTGTTCTTCACCGCCACCGGCGGCACGCCGTACGAGCGCCACGTCTACCGCTGGGCCGACGGCGAGGCCGCGCAGTCGCGACTGACCACGTCACCGGGCGTGAACGTGCCGGCGGTGTCGCCGGACGGTCGATCGCTCGCCTCGATCTGGTCCGACGACGTCACGCCGCCCCAACTGCTCGTCGGCGAGGCGCGGGCCGGCGCGACGCTGGCGCCGGTCACCCGGCCGCCGTCCGCCTTCGCCGGACACGCCTGGGTGCGGCCGCGCTACCAGACGTTCCGCAACGCCGTCCATGGCGTCGACGTGCACGCCCGCATCCTCGAGCCGTCGACCCTCGATCGCACGAGGCGCTACCCGGTGATCTTCGGACCGATGTACTCGAACACCGTCCGCAACCGCTGGGGCGGCCTGAACGGCACCCTGCAGCAGTGGATGGTGCAGCATGGCTACATCGTCGTGCAGGTGGACGTGCGCGGCAGCGTCGGCTACGGCCGCGCCTTCCGCGAGGCCTTCCTGATGGACTACGGCGGCGGCGACCTCGACGACGTGCAGGCGGTGGTGGACGGGATGAAGGCGCTGCCGTACGTGGACGGATCGCGGATCGGCATCTGGGGCAGCAGCTACGGCGGGCTGCTCACGCTGCACGCGCTGCTGAAGCGCCCTGGAGTGTTCGCCGCCGGAGTCGCCGCGGCGCCCGCCGTCGATCCGCACGCCTTCGGACCTGATGACGTCGCCATCACCCGCGATCCGGCATCGCATCCGGAGGCGTTCGTGAAGGGCTCGGCGCTCGGGCTGGGCGAACGCCTCGACGATCATCTGCTGATCGTCCACGGCCTGATGGACGACGTCGTCCCGTTCCGGACGACCATGGCACTCGTCGAGCGCCTGATCCTGCTCGGCAAGGACGTCGACCTGACCACCGCGCCCGCGGCCACGCACGCGTGGGCGTCACGCGAACACTACGCCGTTTACTTCTTCGGGAAGCTCACCCAGTACTTCGATCGCTTCTTGAAAGCCCCAGCCGCCAGCCCCTAGCCGCTAGGGAAAGATGCCGAGTTCCATGTAGCTCCTCGCCACCTTGTGGATGGCGGTGAGGAAGGCGGCGGTGCGCAGGTCGGGCACGCCGGGATGGGCCGCGCGGGTGTCGCGCAGCGTGTTGTAGGCGGCGATCATCGTCTCTTCCAGGCCGGAGTTGACGAGGTCGAGCTCGTCGGGGCCCTTGACCAGCTCGGCGCGCTGCTGCTCGGTGAAACTGGTGCCGGTGGCGCGCTCGATGGCGCGGAGCATCTGCCGTTCGTTGGCTTCCTCGTGGCGCTTCGACATGCGGCCGAAACGGACGTGCGACAGGTTCTTCACCCACTCGAAGTACGAGACCGTGACACCGCCGGCGTTGGCGTAGATGTCGGGAATCACCAGCACGCCCTTCTGGCGGAGAATCGGGTCGGCGTCGGGCGTGGTCGGGCCGTTGGCGCCCTCGAGGATGATCTTCGCCTTGATGCGCGGGGCGTTCTCGGCGGTGAACTGGTTCTCGAGCGCCGCCGGAATCAGGATGTCGCACTCGAGTTCGAGCGCCGCGGCCGTGCTGGCCAGCGGCGTGGCGCCCGGGAAGGTGAGGATCGACGCGCCGCCCTTGCGGTGCTGGAACACCGCCTCCTCGTTCAGCCCCTTCGGGTTGAGGATGGCGCCCTCGCGTTCGGCGATCGCGATGATGAGCGCCCCAGCCTCACGGCAGAACTTGGCGGCGTGGTAGCCGACGTTCCCGAGGCCCTGGACGACGATGCGCTTGCCCTCGAGGCCCGGCGTCAGGCCGAGCGCCTGCATGTCCTCGGCGTGCGAACACGCCTCGCGAATCGCGTAGAACAGGCCGCGGCCGGTCGCTTCACGACGGCCGTTGACCCCGCCCTGGGCGAGCGGTTTGCCGGTGACACAGCCCAGCGCGTCGAGTTGCCCGGGGTGCATCGCCGCGTAGGTGTCGACGATCCACGCCATCTCGCGTTCGCCGGTGCCGTAGTCTGGCGCCGGCACGTCGATGCCGGGGCCGATGAAGCCCTTTTTCACCAGCTCGTGGGTGTAACGGCGGGTGATCCGCTCCAGCTCCTCGACGGTGTAGTCCTTGGGCTCGATCTTGATGCCGCCCTTGGCGCCGCCGTACGGCACGTCGACGATGGCGCACTTGTACGTCATCAGCGCCGCCAGCGCCATGACCTCTTCCTCGTGGACGTCGGGGGCGTAGCGGATACCGCCCTTGGTGGGCAGCTTGTGGTGGCTGTGCTCGACCCGCCAGCCGTGGATCACCTCGATGGTGCCGTTGGCGCGGCGCAGCGGGAAGTCGAACCGGTAGATGCTGTTGCAGCAGCGGATCTGCGACAGCAGTCCCTCGGGGTAGGTGGTGAAGGTGGCCGCCTCGTTGAAGTACCGCGTCACCTGGTCGAAGAAACTCTCCTGCGCTGCGCTCATCCGGCCCCCTTGGGTGTGTGCCCTGCATGGTGCCTGAAAACGTCCGGCGGTGGGGTGTCGATCCGCGATCCGAGGCCTCGCAAGCGGCGACGCCGATTGATACACCCCGGCCATTTGTTACCCGATGCGGTCAGGACCTTGACGGCGGTGCTGACAGGTTTGTGGTCTCGCCGACGACTTCGTCGATTCCCGAGCGGCCATCCGCCCTAACTCGATTCGTCGTCGCCTGATCGGCTTGGCACGCCGCTGCACGATACGTCGCGAAAAATGGCGAAACTGTGGCCGACGGCACGCCGCTTGCCAAGCTGGCAGGCTACGATTCCGCTGGCTCGTCAAGGAGTGCCATGCTGCTGAACGTCCTGCCCTTCGGAGCGCGCGACTTCGCCGTCGACCTCGGCACGGCGAACACCGTCGTGTTCGCCCCGGGACGCGGCATCGTGGTGGACGAGCCCTCCATCGTCGCGGTCAACACCCAGAGCGACAAGACCGAAGCGGTCGGCCACGCCGCGCACGCGATGTTGGGGCGAACGCCCGCGAACATCACGACGATCCGCCCGCTGCGCGACGGCGTCATCGCCGACTTCGAGGCCGCGGAACGGCTGCTGAGCCACCTCATCCGCAAGGCGCAGGGGAGCGTCACCTGGCGGCGCACCCGTCTGGTCATCGGCATCCCCTCGAGCATCACCCAGGTGGAGCGCCGGGCGGTGATCGACAGCGCGTACCGTGCCAAGGCCAGTGAAGTGCACCTGGTGGACGAGCCCATGGCGGCGGCCATCGGCGCCGGCCTGCCGATCACCGAGGCCACCGGCAGCATGGTGGTCGACATCGGCGGCGGCACCACCGACATCGCCGTGATCTCGCTCGGCGGCATGGTCTATACCAGCGCCATCCGCACCGCCGGCAACCACATGGACGAGTCGATCATCAGCTTCATGCGGCGGCGCCACGGCCTGCTGATCGGCGAGCGCACCGCCGAAGACGTGAAGATCAAGCTCGGCACCGCCTGCCACGGCGAGCCGGTGCACTCGATGGAAGTGCGCGGCCGCTGCATGCGCGAGGGCCGGCCGCGCATCGTCGTGGTGAACGAGACCGAGGTGCTCGAAGCGCTGAACGAGCCGCTGAAGGCCATCGTCAACGCCGTGCGGGGCGCCCTGGAGTCGATTCCCCCCGAGATCTCCGCCGACATCTACGACCAGGGCCTGGTGCTCACCGGCGGCGGCGCGCTGCTGCGTCGGCTCGACCAGCGGCTGCGCGAAGAGACCGGCGTGCCGGTGATGGTGGCCGACGAGCCGCTCACCTCGGTCGTCAAGGGCGCCGGGCGGATGCTCGACGACGTCGCGCTGCTGCGCCGCGTCGCCTGGGCCGCCTGAGCCGCGCCCGCACCGGGCGTTCGCCGTTCCCGCTCACGCGTCGGGCCGTCCACGGTATCCTTGGACGCCTATGCCGACCTCGCCCGAGGCCATGCGTCCCGCGAAGCTGTGGCGCGCGATGCCCCTTGACGTCCGCGCCGCCGCCGCCCAGGCCTTCTGGACCGACGAGAACGCCGCCCTCGAACAGGCGGAAGCCATCGCCCTCATCGCCCGACAGATCAAGTTCCGGCCACGCAGCGTGCAGGCGCTGTCAGTGGAGAAGCGCGGCAAGCACCTGGCCGGCATCGCCCAGGTGTCCGACCTGCTGGCGGCGCGGCTGCTGGTCGTCTATCACCTCGAGTTCCAGCGGCCGATGATGGGGGCGTTCCTCGACGCGCTCGGCATCAGGCACGAGCAGGGGCTGATCGAGGACGAGACGCCCAAGGCGCCGACGCCGGAAGCGCTCACCGCGGCCGCTGACACCTTGCTCGCCGCGTATCCCAAGGCCGACGTCGTCCGCTATTTCTGGACGCTGCTCTGGCAGGACCCCGACACCTGGGGACCGCTGCACGACCGGCCCGAACTGGCCGAGGTCGGGTAGTCCGCCCGACCATGCCGCCGTTCGAACGCCACGTCTTCGTCTGCGGCAACCGCCGCGAGGACGGCCATCCCCGCGGGTGCTGCGACCCGAGCGGCGCCGAGCCGCTCCACAAGGCCTTCAAGCAGGCGGTGGCCGAGCGCGGCTTGAACCGCCGCGTGCGGGCCAACCGCGCCGGGTGCCTCGATCAATGCGAGCATGGCCCGACGGTGGTGGTCTATCCCGACGCGGTCTGGTACGGCGGCGTCACCCTGGCGGACGTCGCCGAGATCGTCGACAGTCACCTGGCCGGCGGCACGCCGGTGGCCCGGCTGCGCCTCGCCGACGCGTGCGTCAACGCCGCCACCTGCGCGCACAAGCCGCGCCCGCCCGTGTCCGCCTGATCGGAGCGCCCGATGGACGCCCTGCTGACCTCCGACAACCTGATCGCCCTGGTGACGCTGACGGCGCTCGAGGTGGTGCTCGGCGTGGACAACGTGATTTTCATCTCCATCCTCGCCGGCAAGCTGCCGGCGAAGGACCAGGCCCGGGCCCGACAGGTCGGCCTGCTCGCGGCGATGGGAATGCGCATCCTCCTGCTGTTCTCGCTGGCGTGGATCGTCCGGCTCACCGAGCCGCTCGTCACCGTGCTCGGCCGCGGCATCTCCGGCCGCGATCTGATCCTCCTCGGCGGCGGCCTGTTCCTGCTCGCCAAGGCGACCATCGAGATCCACGACAAGCTGGAAGGCGTCGAAGGAGAGCGCTCGGCTCGCGTCGCGCCGTCGTTCGCCGCCGTGATCGTCCAGATCATGCTGATCGACATCGTGTTCTCGCTCGACTCGGTGATCACCGCGGTCGGCATGGCCGACTCGCTCGCCGTGATGGTGATCGCGGTGATCCTCGCCGTCGCCATCATGATGCTGTCGGCCGGCGCGGTGTCCGAGTTCGTGCAGCGCCACCCGACGGTCAAGGTGCTGGCGCTCAGCTTCCTGCTGCTGATCGGGATGTCGCTGGTGGGCGAGGGCCTGGGGCAGCACATCCCGAAGGGCTACATCTACTTCGCGATGGCCTTCTCGGTGTTCGTCGAGATGATCAACCTTCGGGTGCGCAGCCACGGCGCGCCCGTGGACCTGCGGGATCGGTACTCGCCCGACACCAAGCCCTAGGGCCGGCGCGATCAGGGCAGGTTGAGCTGCCGGCGGATCGGCGCCAGCCGCGGGTCGCCCTCGAGCGGCGCCAACTCCTGGCAGCCCAGCATCTGGGCGATGCGGCCCGGTACCAGTGGAACGGCGGCGGCCAGCGCTTCGAAGGCGCGGTCCCTGTCGCCGAGAGGCCCGTGCGAGGGATGAGGGGACTCACTCGGCGCGCAGCGCCTGCGCCGGGTCGGTCTTCGCCGCCCGCCGAGCGGGAGGCCACGCCGCGGCGGCGAGCACGACCACGCCGAGCGCCACGGCCGTCGCCCCGCTCGGCGCGTCGATGACGTCCACGCCGACCAGGAGCGCGCGCAGCAGGGTGCCGAGTCCCGCCGCCAGGGTGAGGCCGATGACGGCACCGGCCAGCGCGAGCCCGGCGGCGCCGGCCAGGCAGCGGCGCTGGACCTCGGCGGCCGATGCGCCAAGGGCCATCCGGATCGCGATCTCGCGAGTGCGCTGCGCGACGAGAAAGGCCATCAGGCCGTAGAGACCGAGCCCCGCCAGGCCGATGCCGGCGAGGCCGACCGTGGCGGCGATCCAGGCGGTGATCCGCTGCGGCGTGAGGCCGAGGGCGACGGCGTCGTCGAACGACTGCACGAACATGACCGGCACGCTCGGCTCCACCTGGGCGACCGCGGCTCGCAACGCGCCCGCCGGAGCGGTGCTGGCGGCGTGTCGCACGAACAGCGTGACGTCGCCGACCGGATGCTGCGCCAGCGGCACGAACACGAACGGCTCGGGTGCGTCGCTGATGTGGCGGTAGCGCGCGTCGGCGACGACGCCGACGACCTCGATCGGCGTCTCGTGGTCGTCGCGGTCGCGATGCAGGAAGCGCTGGCCGACGGCGTCGCGGCCGGGCCACACCGTGCGCGCGAAGTGGGCGTTGACCACGGCCACCGCGCGGCCGTCGGCCGTGTCGGCAGTGGTGAAGCCGCGGCCGGCGACGAGCGGCATCCGCACGACGCCGAAGTACTCAGGCGTGACGACGTTCCAGTCGGCGTCCACGGTGTCGTCGCCGCCGGGGCCGGTGTAGCCGGCGACGCGGATGCGGCCGAGCCCGAATCCGCTGCCTTGCAGGGGGACGATGCGGGCGCCGGCCACGGCCTCGACGCCGGGCAGCGTGGCGACGCGCGCCTGCAGCCGCTGCACGAGGTCGACGGCCGCAGCATCGCGAAACCCCGACAGCGCGACATCGACGTTCGCCAGCGTGATCTGCGCGGTGCGGAAGCCCGGGTCGACGTCGGCGGCGGCGCGCAGCGTGCGGACGAACAGGCCGGCGGTGGTGACGAGCATCAGCGCCAGGGCGACCTGGGCGACGACGAGGACATGACGCAGCCACAAGCGGCGGCGATCGGTGGTGGCCGCCGCGCCGTGCAGCAGGGGGGCGAGATCGCCGCCGAGGGCATGTCGGGCCGGCGCCAGCCCGAAGGCGAGGGCCGTGGCCAGCGAAACGCCGAGTGCGAAGGCCACGACCCGCGCGTTGACCGCGATCGACAGGTTGAGCGAGATGGGCAGCACGGGCAGCGCGGCGTTGAGCAGGCCGACGGCGGCGACGGTGAGAGGCACCGCGAGAGCACCGGCGGCGACGAACAGCAAGGCCGTTTCCGTCAGCAGCTGGGCCAGCAGCCGGCCGCGGCTGGCACCGACGGCCAGCCGCGTCGCCATCTCGCGCCGTCGCACCGAGGCGCGCGCCAGCAGCATGCCAGCGACGTTGCTGCTGGCGATCGCCAGCAGCGCGCCGGTGAGCGCGAAGAGCGCGCCGACGAAGCCCAGAAACGGCGTCCGCATCGGCCCCGGAACACGGCTGGTCGCGACGACCGAAACGGTGTGGCGCGGGTTGGCGTCAGGCGTCGCGGTCTTGAACTGCGTCATCAGCGTGTTGAGCTCGGCCTCGGCCTGGGCTCGCGAGACGCCCGGCCGCAGCCGGCCCACGCCGACGTGCCACACGGCTCGCGCGTTGGTGAGGAGGGCGGAGTTCTCGAGCCCGCGGGCTTCGGCGACCATCGCCATCGGCACCCACAGATCGGTGCCGGCCAGGGTGACACCCTCGAAGCCGGGTTCGGCCACGCCGACGACCGCGAAGTCGCGGTTGTTGAGGCGCAGTGGACGATCGAGGACCGTCGGGTCGGCAGCCAGCCGGCGCGTCCAGAAGCGGTGCGACAGCACGACCACCGGGCGCTGGCCGGGGACGATGTCTTCGTCCGCGCGAAAGAACCGGCCGAGTGCGGCCCGAGTCCCCAGCACGTCGAAAAAGCTGGCCGAGACCAGGTTGCCGAAGACCCGCTCGCTCTGGCCGCCGACCGTCAGGCTCATCGGCCGGCCGCCGAACTCCACCCCGGCGAGGCCCTCGAAGGTCGTCGCGTGCCGGCGCACGTAGTCGAAGGCCGGGTACGACATGTTGTCGAAGCCGCTGCCCTCGTTGCCCCGGCCCACGTCCACGACCCGGGCCGATTCCCGGATGCCGGCGGCCGGCGCCAGGAGCGCGTCGGCGATGCCGTAGACGGCGGAACTGGCGGCAATCCCCAGCGCCAGGGAGGCGATGGCCGTGATCGCGAACGCCGGGCTTCGGGCGAGCAGCCGCAGGCCGTGTCGGGCATCGCGGACCAAGGACATGCCGGGCTTAGACTGGCGGGGGCTGCGGGATGTTTCCGCCCGCCGGCCCCAACCATCCCCGGGCGCCGCCGTCCAAGAAGCAGGCAATGGATTCGGAGGATCGGCAGGACCTCGACCGGGCGCGCCGCGGCCACGACGACGCCTTCCGGGCGCTGGTCGAGCGGCACAGCCGCTACCTCTACGCCGTGGCTCACCGGGTGACCGGCAACGGGCCCGACGCCGAGGACGTGGTGCAGGAGGCCTGGCTCAAGGCCCACAAGCAGCTGGCGCGGTTCGAGGCCCGCTCCGAGGTGCGCACCTGGCTGCACCGCATCACGGTGAACTGCGCCATCGACTTCATCCGCGCCCGGCGCCACCGCGAGCTGGCGGTGGATCCGGTGGATCTGGTGGACGGCGCCGCCGCGCTGGCCGAGACGGAAGGGCAGGCCGGTCCCGAGCGGCTGGCCGAGAGCGGCCAGATCTCCGACCGCGTGGCCGCGGCGATGGCGCAGCTCACGACCTCGGAACGCGCGGCGTTCGTGCTGCGCCACGTCGAGGGACTGTCGATCGACGAGATCGGCCGGGCGCTCGGCCTGAAGACCAACGCGACGAAGCACAGCGTGTTTCGCGCGGTGAAGAAGATGCGGGTGGCGCTCGAGCCATTCGCGGGAGTGTCGCGATGACCACACCGTCCCGGCCGGCCCACCTCACGGAGGAGGACCTCGTGCTGGCGCATTACCGCGAGCTGCCCGACGGCGAGCAGCGCGCGGCCGACGCGCACCTGGCGGGCTGTGACGCCTGCCGTGAGTCGCGCGACCGGCTGATCGACACGCTCGGCCTGGTGGATGCGGCGCCGCCGGCCGAACCGCCGCCGGGGTTCGAGCGCGTGATGTGGGCGCGGGTCGAAGCGGCGCTGCCGCCGCGCAGTGCGGCGCCGTGGTGGGCGATGCCGCGGTGGCTGATGGCCGGCGCGGCCGCCGCCGCGGTGGTCGTCGCGGCGTTCCTGGCCGGCCGCTGGTCGAGCGTGCCGGCGACGCCGGCGACCGAGACGGCGGCGGTGACGCCACCGGCCGCCGATACGCCGGAGCGCATCCTGCTCGTGGCCGCCGGCGAGCACTTCGACCGCACGCAGATGGTGCTGGCCGAACTGGTCAACGCCGACCCGACGCAGCCCGGGATTCTCGACGCCGAGCGGGCGCGGGCGGCCGACCTGGTCTCGACCAACCGGGTGATCCGCCAGTCGGCCACCGACGCCGGCGACGCGGTGATGGCCGGCCTGCTCGACGACCTCGAGCGGGTGCTGCTGGAAGTGGCCAACGGCGACGGCGCGGACGCTGCCGCCGAGCTGGAGATGGTGAAGGCGCGGATCGAGTCGCGGGGGATTCTGTTCCGCCTGCGGGTGATCACCTCCGACGTGCGGCAGCGCGAAGCGCAGCCGCGGCGCATGCCGGCGCCGGTGTCGTGAGCAGGACTCGGGCGAGGAGCACGGCGATGAGGAGCGAGACGATGCACGGATGGAGACTGTGGAGCACGCGCGCCGCGATCGGCGGCCTGCTGGTGCTGGGACTGGGCGGGCCGGCGCGTGCCGGTCAGGATCGGGCGAACGAGTCCGCGGCCGAGCGGGCGCATGAGCGCGACCAGGCCCAGGCCGACCGCGAGCGCGAACGGGCGCAGCGCGACCGCGAGCGCGAACGTGACCGGCGCGAACGGGTGGACGACTGGTACGACAACGCCCAGGACGCGCTGGCCGACGGCCAGTGGACACGGGCACTGGAGCGGTTCACCCGGGTGATCGAAGCCAACGTCGCCCGGGTGGACGCGGCGATGTACTGGACGGCGTACGCGCAGAGCAAGCTCGGCCAGCAGGCGGACGCGCTGGCCACGCTGGCGGAGCTGAGCAAGGCCTACCCGCAGAGCCGCTGGCTCGGCGACGCCAAGGCGCTCGACCTGGAAGTGCGGCGCAGTGTCGGCCAGCCGGTGCGGCCAGAGGCGCAGGCCGACGAGGAGCTGAAGCTGCTGGCCATCCAGGGCCTGCAGCATACCGACCCGGCGCAGGCGGTGCCGATGCTGCAGAAGTTCCTGCAGGGGCCGCAATCGCCGCGGCTCAAGGAACGGGCGCTGTTCGTGCTGGCGCAGAGCAACTCGGCCCAGGCGCGCCAGGTGCTGGCCGAGATCGCCAAGGGCGCCACGCAGCCGGACCTGCAGCGCAAGGCCATCCAGTACCTGGGCGTCAATGCCACGCAGGACAACCGTCAGCTGCTCGCCGATATCTACGCCGCGTCCACCGACGTGAGCGTCAAGCGGCAGATCCTCCGCGCTTACATGGTGGCCGGGGACCGCGCCCGCGTCGTCACCGCGGCCACGGGCGAGGCCTCGCCCGAGCTGCGCCAGGAAGCGGTGCGCCAGCTGGGCGTGATGGGCGCGCGCGACGAACTGCGTCAGCTCTATCAGAAGGAGAGCGATGTCGAGGTGAAGCGCCAGATCCTGCAGGCGCTGTTCGTGGCCGGCGACAGCACCCGGCTCGTCGAACTCGCCAACGGCGAGCCCAACGCCGAGCTGCGCCTGGCGGCGGTGCGGCATCTGGGCACGATGGGATCGCAGCGCACGGGCACGGCGCTGGTCACCCTCTACGAACGCGACCGCGACGGCGCGGTGAAGCGCGCCGTCGTCAACGCGCTCTTCGTCCAGGGCAACGCCGAGTCGCTGGTGGCGCTGGCCCGCAAGGAGACGAGCGCCGAAATGAAGCGCGAGATGGTGCAGAAGCTGTCGCTGATGAAGTCGAAAGTCGCGACCGACTACCTGATGGAGATCCTGGGGAAGTAGCTGGCTAGCGGCTAGCGGCTTGGGGCTAGCGGCTGGGTTCGCGCAGGCGACGATTCTCAGGAGGGCGCAGATGCGTATGTCTTCGGCGATGCTCGCCGGGCTGTTGCTGGTGACGATGCTCGACGGCATTGCCGTCGGCCAGCCGGCGCGGCTCGGCAACGGCACGGTGACCACCCAGGCCCTGGCCGGCTCGCTCGATCAGGCGATCGAGCGGGCCCGCGCCGCCGCCACCGACGCGCGGTGGCTCGGCTTCGAGATCGCAACCATCCCCGGCGATCGCTGGATGTGCAACGCGAACGAGTGGACGCGCCGGCAACCGCCGGCGACGTCGGCGCGGCTCGAACCCGACACGACCGCCTACGTGTTCCTGCGCTACCAGGCTGGCGCACTCGATACGGTGCGGCTGTTCTCGCCCGGGTGCGCCATCGACGCCGGCGGACGGCCGGTGACGTGGCTCACCGGCGTGGCGCCGGCGGAGAGCGTGCGGACCCTGACGGCGCTGGCGCGTCGCCACGAACGGAAGGCCGCGGACGGCGCGCTGGCGGCGCTGTCGATGCACGCGGCCCCGGCGGCGTTGACGGCCACCATCGACCTGGCGCGCTCCGCGCCGACGCCCCACACGCGCGGCCAGGCGCTGTTCTGGCTGTCGCAGCGGGCCGGGGCGCAGGCCGCCGGCGCCATCGACGACGCCCTGGCCCGCGACCCCGATACCGATGTCAAGAAGCGCGCAGTCTTCGCGCTGAGCCAGCTGCCCGCCGACGAGGGCGTGCCGCGCTTGATCGAGGTAGCGCGGAGCCACTCGAACGCGGCCGTTCGCAAGCAGGCGATGTTCTGGCTCGGCCAGACCAGGGACCCACGCGCGCTGGCGTTCTTCGAGTCGGTGCTGTTGAAATAGCGTGAGCGACGAGGGACGCCCCGCCGGCTCGCCGCTCGCGGTGCGGGCGACATGACGACCAGACTCTTCACGCTCGACGGCGGACGACGCCGCGACCCGGCGGTCGAACGCTGGCTGGCCGAATCGCTCACGGCGCCGCGCGCCGAGGCGTGCCGCTGGTTCGCCGAGCTGCGGGCGTGCGGACCGGATGTCGTGGAGCTGCTCCACGACGGGCAGCCGACGGTGTGCGTCGAGAACGCCGCCTTCGCCTACGTGGACGCGTTCAGGCAGCACGCCAATGTCGGCTTCTTCCTCGGCGCCGGTCTGCCGGATCCCGCGGGTCTGCTGGTCGGCGAGGGCGCGTGCATGCGCCACGTCAAGGTGCGTCCCGGCGCGGCGATCGACGAGGCGGCGCTGCGCGTGCTCATCCGCGCCGCCTACGCCGACATCAAGGTGCGGCTGGCGGCGCGCTGACGGCGTGCGTGCGCATCCAGTCGGCCATCGTCGCGACGATCTCGCGCTCCACCTCGGCCTGCGATCGGCCGGCCGACGCCTGCACCTTCATCGAGTGATCGCCGGTCGGCACCGCGTGGATGTGGAGCAGCGGCTGGGGCCCGACGGCCTGCAGGACGTCGTCGGGGCCGCCGAACGTGTCGCGCGTGCCTTGCACGACGAGCGTCGGCACGGCGAGTTGGCGCAGGTGGGACACGCGATCGCCGCCGCGCGGGCCCGGCGGCTTGAGCGGATAGCCGAGCGCGATGGCGCCGGCCAGCCGGACGGGGCCGGTCCACGCGGCGGGCTGCGCCGCGAGGTGCGTGGCCATGCGGCCGCCCATCGATTTGCCGCCGACGAACACCGCGGCGTAAGCGCCGGGTCGTCGATCGATCGCCGCCTGCACGGCAGCCCGGAAGGCCTGCTCGAGTACGGGCGGACGGTCGGGCAGCTTGCGGCGCGCCGCCATGTAGGGAAAGTCGAAGGTGACTACGTCGATGCCGTGCTCGGCCAGCCGCTCGGCGTAGCGGCGCATGAACGGGCTGGCCTGTCCGGCGCCCGCGCCGTGCGCGAACACGAACACCGTCGGCAGGGGCGCCCCGGCGCCCGGGTAGGCCATACCCGGCAACGCCGTGTCGCCATCGGGGATGCTCATGACAAGCGATGACATGGGCCGCGGTGAGTGCTGGCTATAGTACCGACTTTCACAAGCGCCCGTGCCGGTGCGTGTTCCCGTTATGCCCCGACTCTCGAACGTTCTCGTCTCCGCCACGCGTGTCGTCACCGCCTGCACCGTGGCTGCCGGCGTGTTGTCCGCCGGTCACGCCCACGCGCAGGGACCGACCCCGGCCACCGGCTCGATCGCCGACCTGCCGCGCCCCACGGCGACGGCGGCCAGCGTGGCCGAGGGGCCCACGCTCGACGGCGACGTGCTGGGCGACCCGGCCTGGAGCGCGGCCACGCCGATCACCGGCTTCGTGCAGGAGCTGCCGGTCGAAGGCGCGCCGGTCTCAGAGAAGACCGAAGTGCGGGTGATCTACACCAAGGACACGCTCTACATCGGCGCCGTGATGTACGACCGCGAGCCCGGCGCGATCGTCGTCTCGGACTCGCGCCGCGACGCGCCGCTCGACGACGTCGACAGCTTCCGCGTCATCTTCGACACCTACCGCGATCGGCAGAACGGCTTCGTGTTCGGCACCAACCCCGCCGGGGTCGAGTACGACGGACAGAGCACACTCGAGGGCCAGGGCGGCGGCGGCATGTCGGGCGGCGGCATGCAGGGCTACGGCTCGGGCGGCGGCTTCAACGTCAACTGGGACGGCGCCTGGCAGGTGCGGACCAGGATCACCGAGATCGGCTGGACCGCCGAGTTCGCTATTCCGTTCAAGACGCTGCGCTTTCCGGCGGGGGAGAGCCAGACCTGGGGCATCAACTTCGCCCGCATCATCCGCCGCCACAACGAGCGCGCCTACTGGGCGCCCATCCCTCGGCAGTTCAACCTCTACCGGGTGTCGCTGGCCGGGTCGATCAGCGGCATCCGCACGCCGGCGGTCCGCAACTTCAAGCTGATGCCGTTCGTGCTCGGCAGCGCCATCGCCTCGGGCGTGCGGCCGGTGGACACCGAGACGTCGGGCGAGGTGGGCGGCGACCTCAAGTACAACCTGACGCCGAGCCTGGCCCTCGACGGCACGATCAACACCGACTTCGCGCAGGTCGAAGTCGACGACCAGCAGGTCAACCTCGATCGCTTCAACCTGTTCTTCCCCGAGAAGCGGCCCTTCTTCCTGGAGAACGCCGGCTTCTTCTCGGTCGGCAACCCCGGCGAAGTCGATCTGTTCTTCAGCCGGCGCATCGGCTTGAGCGCGTCGGGCGGGGCGATTCCGATCATCGCCGGCGCCCGGGTGTCGGGCAAGGCCGGCCGCTACAACGTCGGGCTGCTCAACATGCAGACCAACGACCTCGACAACGTGCTGCCGAGCAACAACTTCGCGGTGGCGCGCATCAGCCGCGACCTGCCCAACCGCTCGATGATCGGCGGCATCGTCGTCAACCGCGTCGCCGTCGGCGACCTGGCCCGCGACGGCGACAACAACCAGACCTTCGGCATCGACGGCCGCCTGGGCGTGCGGCAGAACACCGTCGTGTCGGGCTTCCTGGCGCGCACCCGCACGCCCGGTGTCGAAGGGCCCGACGTCAACTCCCTGGCCTACAACCTGCGCTCGCGCACCAACCTGCGCAAGATCGACGTCGACGTCGGCTATCAGCAGGTGGGCAAGGATTTCAACCCCGAGGTCGGCTTCCTGACCCGCGACGGCTATCGCAAGGGCGACGTCCGGATCATGACCCGCTTCCGCCCGAAGCGCGTCTTCCAGGAGCTGCGGCCGCATGTCACGCTGCGCAGCTTCTGGGGCTTCGACGGCTTCCAGGAGAGCGGCTACGGCCACTTCGACAACCACTGGGTGCTCAAGGACAGCACCGAGATGCACACCGGCGTCAACCTGATCCAGGAGGGCGTCCGGGTGCCGTTCGAGATCTATCCCGGCATCTTCGTGCCGGCCGGCGACTACAAGAACGCCGAAGTGCAGCCGGTGTTGATGACCAACCAGGCGCGGCCGATCACCCTCAGCCTGCAGTCGAACTTCGGCGGTTTCTTCAGCGGCCATCGCAAGGCGATCAGCCCGACGCTGCGCGTCCGCGGCGGGCAGACCCTCACCGCCGAGCTGTCCTACCAGCGCAACGACGTCGATTTGCCGCAGGGCGACTTCGTCACCAACCTGGTGCGGACGCGCGTGTCGTATTCGTTCACGCCGCGCATCTTCGCGCAGACGCTGATCCAGTACAACGATCGCGCCGACGTGTGGGCGGTCAACCTGCGCGTCGGCTGGCTGCAGGCTGCCAACACCGGCCTCTTCGTGGTCTACAACGACACCCGCGGACTCTACGACTTCGAGCCGCGCCGGCCCGAGCGCACCGACCGCAGCCTGGTCGTCAAGTTCAGTCGGATGTTCGATATCTTCCAGTAGGCGCGGTCACGGCGCAGCGTCGGGCGCCGCCGGGGCCGCCGCCGCCCAGTACGCGGCCAGACGTTCGGCCAGTGCCTCGATGGTGAGGGGCGACGAGCCCTCGGCCTTGTTGTTCACCAGCACGTAGACCTTCCAGCCGCGCTTCAGCGCTCGCGCGGTCAGCGCCACGACCTCGCCGCGCATCGCCTCGTCGGGGGCGACCAGCCGATTGAACGGCGTGAAGCGGTCGCGCTGGTCCTCGTACCAGGTGCCGGGCTTCAGCAGCAGGCGCATCACGACGAACGGCGCCGGCGCGCCGACCACGGTTGCCTGTGCCACCGGCATCGGCATGGCGCTCCAGTAGTTGAACGTGTGCGCCACGCCGTGGCGGCGGAGCACCGCCGCGTACTCGGTCGTGAGCAGCGCCCGGTCGCGGATCTCGACGGTGTACTGGAAGTCGCCTGGCACGGCGTCGAGAAAGCGATCGAGGCTCTCGGCGAACGCCGGTGGCGCCAATGGCGCGTCGCGCGGCCCCGGCGGAAACTCCAGCACGATCGGTCCGGTGTGGGCGGCGAAGCCGGCGGCCAGCGGCGCGAGCAGGTCGTCGATCAGCCGCGACACCGACAGGTAGTCGGGGTTCGGCACCGGCGCGCCGCGTGCCCCGAACGACGGCACGACTCGCGACGTGACCGTCGCCGGCGCCTTGAGGCAGGCGCGAAAACCGTCGGGCAGTTGGTCGGCGTAGGCCCGCAGGTCGTCGAGCGGGATCGGCGCGTAGTAGCTGCGGTCGATGCCGACCGTCCGCAGCAGCGGATGGCGGGCGTAGTGGCGAAGGCCGTCGCGGCCGAGCCGCGCGGCCGACAAGCCGGCGGGGTAGACCAAGCCGGCCCAACCAGGAAAGGCCCACGAGCTGGTGCCGAAGAGGACCGTCTCTGGCAGGGCGGCCGCGATGCTGGCGGCGTCACGGCGGCGCGCCTCGAGGGCGGCATCGACATCGCCGCCGATGCCGCGTCGGGGTGGCTCGGGCGCCGGGTCGTCGCCGAAGAGCGAGGGCTGGTCGCTCATCGTCGGCCCTTGTCAGCGCCGAGGCGAGCGGCGACACTACCACGGTGTCCGCGCCGCCTTCTGACGAGGCCGCGCCGCCCGAGGGCGGCGGGCTGGCCGCCCTCGGCTGGGACGACGCCTGGGCCGCCGCCTTCGCGCCCTACGCCGCCGAGGGGCTGACGCCGGCCCGGGTCGCCATCGAATACAACCATCTGTTCCGTCTCTCCGCCGCCGCCGGGGAACTGCGCGCCCAGCACGCCGGTCGGGTGCTGCACGCCGCGGCCGGGCGCCACGCGCTGGCCGCGGTCGGCGACTGGGTAGCGGTGCGCGTCCGCGATCAGGAACGCACCGCCACGATCGAGGCGATCTTGCCACGGCGCACGCAGTTCTCGCGCAAGGCCGCCGGCGATCTCACCGAGCGCCAGGTGATCGCCGCCAACATCGACGTGGTCTTCCTGGTGATGGGGCTCGACCGCGACTACAACCCCCGTCGCCTCGAGCGCTACCTCGTCCTCGCCCGCGACAGCGGCGCCGCCCCGCACGTCGTCCTGAGCAAGGCCGACCTGGCCGAGGACGTCGCGGCGGCCGTGGCCGAGATCGCCGCCGTGGCGCCCGGCGTGGTCGTGCACGTGACCAGCGCCCCCGGTGGCCGCGGTCTCGCCGAGGTGCGGGCGGCGATCGGGTCCGGCCAGACCGGCGCGCTCCTCGGCAGCTCCGGCGCCGGTAAATCCACGTTGATCAACGCGCTGCTCGGCGAAGAGCGGCTGGCCACCGGCCACGTCCGCGCGTCGGATTCACGCGGCCGGCACACCACCCGGCACCGCCAGCTCGTGCCGCTGCCGGGCGGCGGCCTGCTGATCGACACGCCGGGCATGCGCGAGCTGCAGCTCTGGGCCGCCGCCGAGACCGCCGATGCCAGCTTCGACGACATCGACGCGGTGGCCG